>NZ_JBEOYO010000098.1:0-15888 GCF_040297125.1 Streptomyces sp. NPDC001868
CTGAAAGCAAAAAGCACGGGGCGCAGCCCCTGCTTTTTGAGGGGCGCGGGGAACTGCGCGAGAAGCCCCACCACCCGCACCCGCCAACGCACCCCCGCCCCCGACCCGGAGCCGCGTAAATGACGGTCGTCCTCAACCAATCCTTCACCGGCATCAGCATCGGCGCCGTCCTCCTCCTCATCGCCCTCGGCCTGACCCTCACCTTCGGTCAGATGGGCGTGATCAACATGGCGCACGGCGAGTTCATCATGGCCGGCGCCTACACCACGTACGTACTGCAGAAGTCCATCACCGGCGCCGGCACCTCCCTCCTCGTCGCCCTCCCCGTCGCCTTCCTCGTGGCCGGCACCATGGGCGCCCTGCTCGAATGGCTGCTCATCCGCCGCCTCTACACCAGACCCCTGGACACCCTGCTGGTCACCTGGGGCGTCTCGCTGATGCTCCAGCAACTGGCCCGGGACATCTTCGGCGCCCCGAACGTCCAGACCCGCGCCCCGGACCTGCTCACCGGCAACATCTCGGTCGGCGGTATCACCTTCGCCAACAACCGGCTGTTCATCCTCGGCCTCGCCCTGCTCTGCGTCCTCGGCCTCACCCTGATCCTGCGGCTGACCCCGCTGGGCCGCCGTATCCGGGCCGTCGTACAGAACCGGGACCTCGCCGAGGTGTCCGGTATCGCGACCGAACGCGTGGACCGTACGACGTTCTTCATCGGCTCGGGCCTCGCGGGCGTGGCCGGTGTCGCGCTCACCCTGGTCGGACCGATCGGCCCGACGATGGGCACCAACTACATCGTCGACGCCTTCCTGGTCGTGGTCGTCGGCGGCGTCGCTCAGCTCAAGGGCAGCGTCATCACGGCGTTCGCGCTCGGCGTCCTGCAGTCGGTCCTCGAATACTCGACGACGGTCAGCGTCGCCAAGGTCGTCGTGCTCGTGGCGATCGTCGCCTTCCTGCAGTGGCGACCCCAGGGCCTGTACACACTGCGCACCCGGAGCCTGGCATGACGACGACAACCCCAACCCCCCTTCCCGAGAAGGCCGTTCCCGATCCGCCGGAGCCCTCGCCCTCCCTCCTGGACCGCTTCCGCGTCCCCGGCGCCTTCCTCCTCGGCGCCGTCCTGCTGATCGGCGTGGCCCCGCTCGCCCTCTCCGACTTCCGCCTCAACCTCCTCGCCAAGTACCTGTGTTACGCGATCGTGGCGGTCGGCGTCAGCCTCGCCTGGGGGCGCGGCGGACTCCTCGTCCTCGGCCAGGGCGTCTTCTTCGGCCTCGGCGGCTACGCCATGGCCATGCACCTCAAGCTCGCCGACGCGGCCGACACCGGCCAGACGCTCCCCGACTTCATGCAGCTCTACGGCACCGGCGACACCCTGCCCTGGTGGTGGCAGCCCTTCGCCAACCCGCTGTTCGCCCTCGCCATGACCGTCCTGCTGCCGATGACGGTCGCCGCGCTGCTCGGTTTCTTCGTGTTCCGCCGCAGGGTGAAGGGCGCGTACTTCGCCATCCTCAGCCAGGCGCTGGCCGCCGCCCTCGCGATCTGGCTCGTCGGCCAGCAGGCCACCACCGGCGGCACCAACGGCCTCACCGACATCCAGGGTTTCTTCGGCTACGACCTCAACGACCCCGTGAACCAGCGGATGGTGTACTTCGTCATCGCCGCCGTGCTCCTGCTGCTGATGGCCGCCGCCCGCCAGCTGTTCGTCAGCCGCTACGGCGAACTCCTCGTCGCCGTACGGGACTCCGAGGAGCGTGTCCGCTTTCTCGGCTACGACCCCGCCAACGTCAAACTCGTCGCGTACGTCGTCGCGGCCGGTATGGCGGGTCTCGCGGGCGCCCTGTTCGTCCCGGCGGTCGGCATCATCTCCCCGGCGCTGATCGGCATCGTCCCGTCCATCGGCTTCGTCATCGGCGCGGCGGTGGGCGGCCGGGCCTCCCTGGTGGGTGCCGTACTCGGCGCGATCGCCGTCGCCTGGGCGCAGAGCACCCTCTCCGACGCCTTCCCCGCCGCCTGGACCTACCTCCAGGGCCTGCTGTTCGTCCTGGCCGTCGGCTTCCTGCCCGGCGGCCTGGCGTCCCTGGCGAGCGTGGTGCGCCGACGCCGTACCCCCGAGACGATCACCACGGCTCCGGCCCCGACAGGAGGAACCGCATGAGCGGCGAGGGACTGACGGTCCGCGATCTGCGGGTGACGTTCGACGGCTTCAAGGCCGTCGACGGCGTGGACCTCGACATCCGCCCCGGCGACCTCCGCTTCCTCATCGGTCCGAACGGCGCCGGCAAGACGACCCTTGTGGATGCCGTCACCGGTCTTGTGAAGTCCACCGGATCGGTCCGCTTCGGCGGCGAGGAGCTCATCGGCAGGCCGGTGCACCGGATCGCCCGCCTGGGCATCGGCCGGACGTTCCAGACGGCCACGGTCTTCGAGGAGCTCACCGTCCTGCAGAACCTCGACATCGCGGCGGGCGCCGGACGCGGCCCGCTGACGCTGCTCCGCCGCCGCAAGGGCGTGCCGGAGGCGGTGACCAGGGCCCTGGAGACCACCGGTCTCACGGCACTGCGCGACCGCCCGGCGGGTGTCCTGGCCCACGGCCAGAAGCAGTGGCTGGAGATCGGCATGCTGCTCGTCCAGGACGTGAAGCTGCTGCTGCTCGACGAGCCGGTCGCCGGGATGAGCCACGACGAACGCGAGGCCACGGGCGAGCTGTTGCGGCGGGTCGGCGAGGACCACACGGTGGTCGTCATCGAGCACGACATGGACTTCATGCGCTCCTTCGCCCGCAGCGTCACCGTCCTGCACGCCGGCAAGGTCCTCAGCGAGGGCTCCGTCACCGAGGTCCAGGCCGACGCCAAGGTCCAGGAGGTCTACCTCGGCCGCGCGTCCGAGCCCGCCGCCGAAGAGGCCCCTGCTCCCGTCCCCGTCCCCGAGGAGGCGTGACGCCCATGCTGGAGATCAACTCCGTCCGGGCCGGCTACGACCGCACGACCGTGCTGCACGGCGTGACGGTCTCCGTCCCCAAGGACGGCGTAGCGACTGTCCTCGGCCACAACGGCGCCGGCAAGAGCACCCTCCTGCGCGCCGCCATGGGCCTGCTCAAGCCGAAGGGCGGGACCGTCCTGCTGGACGGCGAGGACATCACCCACCTCGCCCCGCACCAGCGGGTGGCCAGGGGCATGGCGTACGTCCCCCAGGGCCAGCAGTCGTTCCCGCACCTCACTACCGCCGAGAACCTGCGACTCGTCGCCGACGGCCGCGCGGACGGCAAGGAGGCGGTCGCGGAGGCGCTGGACCTGTTCCCCGTCCTGCGGGAGCTGTCCAGCCGCCGTGCCGGTCTCCTCTCCGGCGGCCAACGCCAGCAACTCGCCCTCGCCCGCGCCCTGATCACCCGCCCGAGGCTCCTCCTCCTGGACGAGCCGACCGAGGGCATCCAGCCCTCCGTCGTCGCCGAGATCGAGGAGACCATCCTCGCCCTGACCCGCCGGGGCGGCCTCTCCGTCCTCCTCGTCGAACAGCACGTCGGCTTCGCCATGCGGGCGGCCGAGCGGTACTACGTGCTGGAGGCGGGCCGGGTCACCTCGTCCGGCGAGGGCGGCACGGGGGCCGAGCAGACCGTACGGGCGGCGCTCAGCGTGTGACACCGGGGCGGGCACCGAAGGGCGCCCGCCCCGGCGCGAGTCCCGGCCTACGTCCCGGCGTGCAGCCCGTCCGAGAGGTGGCCGTGGCTGTGGCGCCAGCCCGCCGGTACGCGCCGGGCGTCGGCCAGATGCGGGTGGCCGACGGGCAGGTCCGCGTGCACATGGGGTGCGGGCGGCGCCGGCCACAGCCGTACGGCGAGGAGTGCGGCGACCAGCGCGATCGAACCCAGGGCGAGTACCGCCCGGTCGAGCCCGGCCGCCGCCCCCAGCCATCCGGCCAGGGGGTACGTCAGCAGCCAGCAGCCGTGCGACAGGGAGAACTGGGCGGCGAACGCGGCCGTACGTTCCCCGGGCGGCACCGAGCGGCGGACGAGCCGCCCGGTCGGGGTGAGCACCGCCGAGCACGCGGCACCGAACGCGGCCCAGACGACGAGCAGCGCGGGCAGCCGCCAACTCCCGCTCCGCGCGGCCGTGACGACCCCGAGCCCGCCGAAGACGACGGCCAGCGACAGCGCGGCCGGCAGCATCACCGCCCGGTCCGGCACCCTGTCCAGGACCCGGGGCAGGAGCAGGGCCACGGCCATCGACCCGGCCCCGTACGCCCCGAGCGCCAGCGGCACGGCACCCTCCGACAGCCCGAGGACATCGCGGACGTAGACCACGGAGTTGACGGTCACCATCGCACCGGCCGCCGCGACCGCGAGGTTCAGGGCGAGGAGGGCTCGCAGGCGGGGGACGGCGAGGAAACGACGGATGCCCGTGCCGGCGGCGCGGCCCCTGCCCGGGGTCTCCGTACGGGCGACCCGCTCGGGCAGCACGGCGGAGAGCACCAGCGCGGCCGACGCGAGGAAGCCGAGCACGGTGCCGGTGAACAGCCAGTTGTAGGTGATGACGGTCAACAGCGCGGCGGCGAGCGCGGGGGAGAAGAGGCTCTCCAGGTCGTACGCGAGCCGTGACATAGACAGCGCCCGTGTGTAGTCGCGCTCGTCGGGCAGTACATCGGGGATGACGGCCTGGAACGTGGGTGTGAACGCGGCCGAGGCGGACTGGAGGAGGAACACCAGCACGTACACCTGCCAGACCTCGCCGACGAACGGCAGCGACACGGCGATCCCGGCGCGGACCAGGTCGGCAGTCACCATGAGCGCCCGGCGCGGCAGCCGGTCGGCGACCGCGCCGACCACGGGGGCGATCACCACGTACGCCACCATCTTGATCGCGAGGGCCGTACCGAGGACGGAACCGGCGTCGGCGCCCGCGAGGTCGTAGGCCAGCAGCCCGAGCGCGACGGTCGCGAGCCCCGTCCCCACCAGGGCGACGACCTGGGCGACGAAGAGCCGCCGATAGGCACGATGACGCAGGACGGCGAGCATGGGTCGAGTGTACCTGTCATGTGCGCACATGCGCACATGACAGGTATGGGGAGGCGTCCCGCCCCGAAGGGGCGCGGGGAACTGCGCGACCAGCCACGACGAAACCCGCAGCCAACAGCCGACAGACGCCCGCCCCGCACCCCCAGCGGAGCGCCTACGCTGGGCACATGCCTGAACGCCACGCCTTGTCACCTGCGTCCGGTGCGCATCTGCGCGCCCCCGACAGCGCACGGCTCGCCGAGGCGACCGGAGTGTTCGCGATGCTCTCGGATGCCACCCGGCTGCATCTGCTGTGGCTGCTCGCGCAGGGCGAGTCGGACGTCGGCTCGCTGGCCGAGCGCTGCGAGGCGTCCCGGACGGCGGTCAGTCAGCACCTCGCCAAGCTGCGCCTCGCCGGGCTCGTCGAGACCCGCAGGAAGGGCCGCCACATCTACTACAGCCTCAGCGACGGCCATCTGCGACGCCTGGTCGTGGAGGCGCTGAGCCACGCGGACCACCGGGTCAGCGGACAGGCACCGCACGACTGAGGACGGGCGTCGTCGTCTGGGGTTCCCTGTCCGAACCCCGAGCGCGTCGGAACCTGACTGATCGCCACCAGCGTGCCGACGGGCGGTCGTTGGGCGTACCTACCTCCGAAACGCACCTAACTGTCTTAGGATGCTCCGGAATTACTCATACCACTTTGCGTGTGAGAGGTGGTTACCGCATGTCCCACACACCGTCACGACGTGCTGTTCTGCGCGGACTTACGGCCACCGGTGCGGCGGTGATCGGCTTCGATCCGGTCTCCCGGAGCTGGGCGGCGACCGGGTCGGGATCCCCGTCCGGAAGGGACCTGGCAGGTGTCCCCCCGCTGGACGGGACACTCGTCACGGACGAGCCGTCCCTCGCGGCCGCCTCCGACGACTACGGCCACATCGTGCACCGCCGCCCCCGCGCCGTCCTGCGCCCGGGATCGGTCCACGACGTCGTCGCCATGGTCCGGTTCTGCGCCGAACACCGCCTGCCGGTCGCGCCGCGCGGCCAGGGACACGCCACCAACGGTGCGGGACAGGTCCAGGACGGCCTGGTCATCGAGACCGCGACCCTCGCGGACATCGGTCCCCTGGGGCCGGACAGCACCACCGTCACCGTGGGCGGCGGCGTCAGATGGAGCGATCTGACCAGGGCCACGATCGCCCACGGCCTCACCCCGCCCGTCTTCACCGACTACATCGACCTCTCCGTCGGCGGCACCCTGTCCATGGGCGGCCTCGGCGGCCAGACCCACCGGCACGGCGCCCAGGTCGACAACGTCACCGAACTCCAGGTCGTCACCGGAGCCGGCGAGTTCGTGCGCTGCTCCCCGTCCCGCCGCCCCGACCTCTTCCACGCGGTCCTGGCCGGACTCGGCCAGTGCGCGGTCATCGTCGGCGCCACGCTCCGCCTGGTGCGCGCGCCCGAGACCGTACGCCACTATCTGCTGCCCTACGACGACCTGGAGACCTTCCTCGACGACCAGCGCACCCTGGTCGAGGAGGGCCGCTTCGACTACGTCGAGGGCCAGGTCTCGGCGGACGCCGACGGAGCCTTCCGTGTCTTCACCCTGGAGGCGGTCGCCTACGGCCCGCCGGCCGGCCCCGCACCGGACGACACGGCCCTGCTGCGCGGTCTGCGCCACGACGCGTCCGCCGCCCGGATCGCCGACCTCGCCTACTACGACTTCGTCGACCGGCTGGCCCCCGTCGTCGCGGCGCTGAAGGAGGCCGGCATCTGGTCGTACGCCCACCCGTGGCTCAACCTGATGGTCCCCGGGAAGTCCGTCGCCGCCCTCGCCCGGGAGGTGTTGGGTGCCCTCACCCCGGCCGACCTCGGCCCCGGGGTCGTCCTCCTCTACCCGATCCTGCGGGAGCGCCTCACCAGGCCCCTGCTCCGTACCGCCGACGACCCGACGCCGTTCCTCTTCTCCGTTCTGCGGGCCACCCCGCCGGACGACACCGCCACCGTCGACCGTCTCCTCGCCGCGAACCGTTCGGCCTACGAGGCCACCGCGGCGGTGGGCGGCACCCAGTACCCGGTCGGCAGCATCCCCTTCTCCCGGGCGGACTGGCGCACCCACTTCGGCCCGGCGTGGCCGCACCTGAAGACGGCCAAGCACCGGTATGACCCCCGGGGGATCCTGGTCCCCGGCCAGGGCATCTTCTGATCCCCCTCGGATGACCGCGGCGGACGGCCGGGAGAGCGAGGCGCGTCGGAAGGGCTCAGACCGGCCCGATGGACTCCAGCGTCGGCACGACCTCCTCGATCGAGCCGTCCGCCGCGAACACCAGCCGGTCCAGGGTGGATTCGCGGTGCGTGCCGTCACCGCGCGGGGTGCCGGGGCCGGGAACCGCGAACCGGTGGTAGCAGATGAACCAGTCGTCGGTGCCGGGGACGTTCACGACCGTGTGGTGACCGGTGGCGAGGATGCCGTACTCCGGCCGCTTCCGCAGGATGACCCCCTTCTCGGTCCACGGGCCGAGCGGCGAGGGCCCGGTCGCGTAGGCGACGCGGTAGTCCTCGCTGCGGGTGTCGTCCTCCGACCACATGAAGTAGTAGACGCCCCGCCGCTTGATGACGAAGGCGCCCTCGCGGAAGCCCTCCGGAGTGAACCGCCGTACGAGCGCCGGGTCGAAGGACACCATGTCCTCGTTCAGCGGCACGCCGTAGGCCTCGCTGTTGCCCCAGTAGAGATAGGACCTGCCGTCGTCGTCCCGGAAGACGGCCGGGTCGATCATCTGGCCCTCGTAGTCGTCGCGCCCGATCAGCGGCCGGTCCAGGGCGTCACGGAAGGGGCCGGTCGGGCTGTCCGCGACCGCCACGCCGATCTGCTGGTTCGCGCAGAAGTAGAAGTAGTACGACCCGTCGCGCTCTCCGGCGGCCGGCGCCCAGGCGTAGCGGTCCGCCCAGCCGACGTCGGACTCCAGGTCGAGCACGACGCCGTGGCCCTCCCAGGTGACCAGGTCGTCGGAGGAGTACACCTCGAACCGTGTCCCGCCCCAGCCCTCGAAGCCGTCCGTCGTCGGATAGATGTAGTAACGACCGCCGAACTCCTGGATGTTGGGGTCGGCGTGCAGCCCCGGCAGCAGCGGGCTGCGCATGTGCACGGCCTCGACCGTCCAGGTACGAGCGGTCCCGTCGGCGGTCGTGACGGTGTACGACCGAGGGGTGCGGAAGTCGCGTGGGGTGCCGGAGGGCGGGTCGATCCCGGCGTCCGCCGACAGGTCGAACTCCGGGGCGAGCGTGCCGAGTTCAATGCCCGGGTGCAGGGGCAGGACGACCTTCGCGTGGGCGTCGTCGACGAGCGCGTACGCCTTCAGCCCTCCCGCCGGGACGGTGGCGTCGACGACGGACGCCTTCGGCGCGAACGCGGCGAGGAGCCGCTCGTACTCGGCCCGCGTCACCGGCAGCACCGAGCCGTGACGGGCACCCGGCGGCAGCGCGAAGCCCTCGCACGGCGTCCACTTGCCGGAGGCGAGATCGGTGGTCTCGAAGGGGACGTAACCGCGTCCACTGAACTCGTCGATGAAGAGGTACCACTTGTCGTCGTCCGAGTTCGACCTGAAGACGATCGGCCCCTCGCCCTGCTCGACGGCCCCCTGACCGATCCGGTCGGCCACGAAGTCGTACGAGGTGTCGAGCAGCTCCGCCGATCTCTCGACGGTGATGAACTTTCCGCCGGGCGCGGCGGGGGAGTTGCCGCGCTCGTCCTTGGTGAAGCGGTAGCAGGTGCCGTCGTGCCGTACGACCGTCGAGTCGATGACCGAGTGGCCGGGGTCGTTCCACAGCCGGGGTTCGCTGAACACACGGAAGTCGCGGGTGGTCGCGTACAGCATCGTGTGGTGGGTGTCGGCGGTGTGGTCCGGGTCGTCGTCGGCGTACAGCTTCGACGCCCAGAAGACGACGTACGCGCCGAGACCGGGGTCGTAACAGGCCTCGGGAGCCCAGAGGTTGCCGGCGGTGTCGGGGGCGACGCGCACGAGACGGCGGTCGGTCCAGCGCACCAGGTCGGTGCTCTCCCAGACCATGAGCGAGGTGCTGCCGGTGCGCTGCACCTGCTCCCAGTCGCCGTCCGGCTCGCCGTGCATCCTGAGGTCGGTGGCGATCAGGAAGAACCGGTCGCCCTCCGGGGAACGCACGACGAACGGATCGCGCAGCCCTCGTGTCCCGAGATCCGAAGTGAGCACCGGCGCACCGCCGTTGAGCTCGCGCCAGCGCAACGGGTCGTCGCCCCGGCTGAGCGCGAACCTGATCTGCTCGCCGTCCGGGCTGCCCTCGCCGGTGAAGTAGACGAAGACGTATCCGGCGTACCCCTGCAAGCCGACCTCCAGCGTTGCGAGCTTTTGACGCTTCCTGTTGGAAACCCGTCGAAGAGTGTTGCTATCCGCGGCGAGCTGCGTCAATCGTCACCGGGCCCCGGAGCGGAATCGAAAGTTTCGGCCACGGCGCTTTAGCGCAGGTCGCGGGATGCGGCTACGGGCGCATGCCCGCGTACGCCTCAGGGCGCACGCCGGGCCCGGATGTGCCCTTCGCGGTTGACGGTGACTGACGACCGGCGGCGGATGTGGCGGACCGTCGGCCGGAGGAACCTGGCTGTTGCCCGGAATTCCGGGCAACACCCACGACGAAGGGCCTTGTCATGGTTCATGGGTTACTGTCCGCCACCCGAGTCCGTGCCGCCGCCGGCGCCGCCGTACTGATCGCCGCCGCGGTCACCGGATCGGCGGTCGCCGGATCCGCGGCGGCCGACGACCGTTCCCCCGCGGTCTCGTCCGCCACCTCGCCCGAGGCCGGCTCCGGGAAGCCGCGGGAAGCGGCCGCACTGACCGGTTCCGCCAAGCTCTCCCGGACGTCCGAGGAGGACATCACCTTCACCTTCGACGCGCACCTCGCCGCCGAGAACAACATGGACCCGTTGCAGGCGACCGGCACCTTCCGCTTCAGTCACTACCTGGACGGCGAGGGCCACTGGGCGGAAGGGCGGATCGACTGCCTGGTCACCGGCGGCAAGGTCGCCGTCGCCACCGGCGTCATCACCAGGACCAGCCTGCCGGACGCCAAGGGCAACCGGGTCGGCTTCACCGTGCACGACCAGGGCCGGCACGACCGCCTGGGCTACAGCTGGGCCTCCGTGGGCAACCCGGAGGAGACCAAGGACCTGCCCAAGTGCGTGAGTTCGGCGCCGTTCGAGAAGGTCAAGGGCGGAACCGGTGACTTCCGGGTCCTGCCCTGGAACCCCGACTTCGTGGAGTAGGGGCGCTCACCGCCGTCGCGCGGTCGGTACGCGGTCAGTTCTCCAGCCGCCGCAGCCGTTCCGCGTCGCAGGTGCGGGGGCAGGTGGAGCAGGCCTCGGCCGGACGGATCGTGTAGTAGAGGCAGCAGCCCATGCGGGTGCGGGTCGGGTGTTCACGGCCGTCACTCGTGTGGAGGGAACGGAAGTCGGCGCCGCCGGGGAAGGGCGCGTGGGCGGTGGGGAGGACCGCGGAGGCGGCCCGGACGCCGGCGGCTTCGTCGCCCCGCATCCGGCCCAGATACCACAGGCCCGAGACCAGGTCGTCGGAGACCAGCCCCCACAGCGCGCGCGAGCCCCGGCGGACGTACGGGCCGAACGCCTCCAGAACCGGGCCCATGTGGTCCGCGACGGCGGCCCTCAACTCGGCGCGCAGCGCCTCCTGGTGGGCGACGGCCCGGGCGCCGGGCAGGGCCGTCGCCGGGTCGTCGGGGAGGCAGACGAGGTCGGTGCCGGGGGTGATCTCGAAGGCGCCGGACGCGAGGTCGACCCGTATGTCGGACGGCGCGACGCGGGGCACGCGCCGCTCCAGACACCAGACGCCGCTCATCAGCAGGCCGACCGACCAGGCGTAGTCGTGCAGGGCGCGGGAGGCGGCGACATGCCGGGGCGCGGTGTGGTCGTAGCGGTCCTGGATGCGGGCGGCCTCCGCCTCGACGAAGGCTTCCACGCCTTCCTGACGGTCCGTCAAGCCGATGGTGTGGATGGCCCCTTGGGGTGCGAGCGCGGCACCGGACCGCTGCTGACGGGTGGTCGTCGAGGGGCCGGGTTCCGCCACGCGCACGGACAGCGCCTCGCACATCGTGTCCAGGCGGCGGTAGGCGGCGGCGAGGAGTCGCGGGACGGACGTGGCGGTGTCGGCCTGGGTGGTTTCCAGGTGGGCCACGGTCATCGATAACTCCAGAGCGTGAAGAGGTTTGGCGTGCGAAGGAGGTAAGCCTTACCTTAGCTGCAAGATCGCGTGTCGATGACCAGGCGAGGTGTGAAGTAGTCGTGTGCGTCGTTGACCAGCACAGTTGCTCACAGGTTGATCAAGAGCAGTGTGGATCACAGTGGGCCCACAGCTGTTGAAAGCTAAAGCATGCCTAACCTAAGCTCACGTTTCGTGACTGCGACCGAACGGGTTGCGCCGACCGGCGTGCCCCCGAGTGCCCTGAGGCACCTGCCCCTGTTCCTCGGCGGAATCGGCGCGCTGGCGCTCTGCGCCGCGCTGAGCCTCGCCCTCGGAGCCCGCTCCGTGCCCCTGTCCACCGTCCTCGACGCGCTGTCAGGTCACGGGGAAGGCCGGGACGCCTTGGTGGTGACGGGACTTCGGCTGCCGCGCACGGTCATCGGTCTCGCGGTCGGCGCGGCACTCGGGGTCGCGGGCGCCGTGGCGCAGGGCATCACCCGCAACCCGCTCGCCTCCCCGACCACCCTGGGAATCAACGCGGGTGCGGGCTTCGCGGTCGTCGTCGCCATCTTCGCGCTGAAGCTCGCCGACCCCGTCGAGTACGTCTGGTTCGCCTTCGCCGGGGCCGCCGGCGCCGCCGTCCTCGCCCAGGCGCTGGCCCGCCGCGCCGGTGACATCGACCCCGTACGGCTCGCACTCGGCGGCACCGTGCTCCAACTCGTGCTGCTGTCCTGGACGTCGGCGGTCATGCTGGCCAGTCAACGCACCCTCGACGAGGCGCGCTTCTGGCTGGCGGGCTCCATCGCCGGACGCCAACTCGACACATTCTGGCCCGTGTTGCCCACCCTCGTGCTCGGCCTGCTGCTCGCCGGGGCCGTCGCGCCCGCCCTCAACGCCCTCGCCCTGGGCGACGATTCGGCCCAGGCGCTCGGCGTACCGGTCACCCGTATCCGGCTCGCCGGCGGCATCGCGGTCGTCCTTCTCGCCGGATCGGCGGTCGCCGTCGCCGGCCCCGTCGCCTTCATCGGACTCGCCGCACCCCACCTCGTCCGCCCCCTGCTCGGCGGCGACCACCGTCTCCTGATCCCCGGCTGCCTGATCGCCGGCCCCCTGCTCCTGCTGACGGCCGACATCCTCGGCCGCCTGGTCATCCGCCCCGCGGAACTGGAGGTCGGCATCGTCACCGCCTTCCTCGGCGCCCCGCTGCTGGCCCTCCTCGCCCGGAAGGTCGCCCGATGACACTGACGTACACGGCCGTGCGCCGTGACACGCGCCGCGCGCCGGGCCGTGGCCGTCTCGTCGCCTACGCCGCGACCGGCCTCCTGACCCTGCTCGTGCTGCTCACGATCTCCGTGTCCACGGGGGAGATGGACATGCCCGCGTCGGTGGCGCTCCGCGCACTGCTCGGACTGGGTGATCCGGGAGATGTGCTGGTGGTGCGGGAGTTCCGCGCGCCGCGCGCCGTCGCCGCCATCGTGGCCGGTGCCGGTCTGGGCACGGCGGGCTGCGTCCTGCAACGGCTGTTCCGCAACCCCCTCGCCTCCCCGGACGTCATGGGCGTGACGGGCGGGGCCTCTCTCGGCGCGGTCGCGTTGCTCGCCGCCGGGGCCTCCCAACTGCTCACCCCCGTCGGCGCGTTGGCGGGGGGCATGGTGGCCGCCCTGCTGCTCGGTGTGTTCGCCTGGCGGTCCGGGCTCGCCGTCACCCGCCTCGTCCTCACCGGCCTCGCCGTCCAGGCGGGCCTGGCCGCCGCGGTCAACCTGATGATCGTGCGCTTCCCGGCCGAGCTCGCGGGCTCGGCGCTGCAGTGGACGACCGGGTCGGTGTACGGCCGTACCTGGACGGAGGTCTGGGGCGCGGGCGCCGCCGTGCTGCTCGCCCTGGCCGCCGCGCTCGTCACCAACCGGCGGCTGGCCGTGCTCGACCTGGGCGACGACTCGGCGGGCGCCCTCGGGCTCAACACCTCCGCCGCCCGCCTCCAACTCCTCCTCGTCGCCGTCACGTTGGCCTCGCTGGCCGCCTCCCTCGCGGGACCGGTCACCTTCGTCGCCCTCGCCGTCCCCCACATCGTCCGCTTCCTCACCGGCCCGCCCACCACCGCGACGCTCACGCTGGCCGCCCTCACCGGAGCGGTCCTCCTTCTGGCCTCCGACCTGGTCGTCCAGCACGTCCTCCCCGTCGAGGGCCTCCCGGTCGGCGCGGTCACCGCGACGCTGGGTGCGCCGTGGTTGCTGGTGCTGATGTTCCGGCAGAGCAGTCCTGTGCGGGGGAGTGGGACATGAGTGGGCGCCTCTCCTTGCGCGTGATCGCGCGGGCCGTGGGGTTCGCCCGGGGTGCGTGGGCGAGTGCGGGCCCGGTGGGGCTTCTCGCGCAGTTCCCCGCGCCCCTAAAAGCCCAGGCCCCTGCGGGCCTGGAAGGCGACGGCCCCGGGGGCCTGGAAGGCGACGGGGCTGCGGGTCTGAAAAGCACGGGGCGCAGCCCCTGCTTTTCAGGGGCGCGGGGAACTGCGCGAGAAGCCCCACGCACCCGCACCCGACAACGCACCCCGGACCACCCCCCACCCCCCTCGCACCACCCCGCCGCACCCGCCCCCCACGCCGTACCGCCCCCCGCTCGCCCCAGGAGCCGCTCCCATGCCCCCCACCAACCAGCTCTCCACACAGCGCCTCGACCTGCGCTACGGCGACCGGCTCGTGGTCGGCGGTCTCGACCTGACGCTCCCCGGCGGCGCCGTCACCGCCATCGTCGGCCCCAACGCCTGCGGTAAATCAACCCTGTTGAGAGGACTGAGCCGACTGCTCGCCCCCACCGCGGGGACCGTCGCGCTCGACGGCGCCGACATCCACCGTATGTCCGCCAGGGCACTGGCCCTCCGCATGGGACTGCTGCCGCAGCAGCCGGTCACCCCGGAGGCGATCACCGTCGAGGCACTCGTACGCCTCGGCAGATACCCGCACCAGCGCCTGCTGAGCCCCTGGTCGGCCGCCGACCAGAAGGCCGTGGACGAGGCCCTGGAGCGGACCGGCACGGCGGCGCTGCGGGACCAGCCCGTCGACCGGCTCTCCGGCGGCCAGCGCCAACGCGCCTGGATCGCCCTGGCGTTGGCGCAGGACACCGAGCTGCTCCTGCTCGACGAACCGACGACCTTCCTCGACCTCCGGCACCAGCTCGACGTCCTCGATCTGGTCGCCGCCCTGCACGCCGAGGCGGGCCGCACCGTGGTGATGGTGCTGCACGACCTCGGACAGGCCGCCCGTTACGCCGACCACATGGTCGTGCTGAAGGACGGGCGCCTCGCCGCCGCCGGCCCACCGGCCGACGTACTCGACGCGAACCTGGTCAAGTCCGTGTTCGACGTGGACTGCCGGGTCATCCCGGACCCGGAGACCGGCACACCCCTGGTCGTCCCGAAGGGCACCGCGGCACGGCGCACCACCGCGCCAGCGACCGCCTGACCACTCACCCATTCCCCACTCACTCACCACACCCATACGCCCACCCCCAATACGCCCACCCTCCCCATACACCCATCGAGAAAGACCCCCTCATGCTCAAGCGATCTCCCCTGCGCGGATTCGGCCGCCCCACCGCCGCTCTGCTCACCGTCGTGCTCGGCACGGGACTCCTCGCCGCCTGCGGTGACGACGACATCACGAAGGCGGACGACACCGCCCAGGCCGGCGCTGACAGCGCCGCCTTCCCCCGCACCCTCAAGACCGTGATGGGCGACGTCGAGATCCCGTCGCAGCCCAAGAAGGTCGTCGTCCTCGACACCGGCGAGCTGGACGACGTCACCCTGCTCGGTGTCGACCCGGTCGGCGCCGTCGCCCCGCACTTCAAGACCGAGGGCGGCTTCCCGACCTACCTGGAGGGCGACCTCGAGAACACCACGGACGTCGGCCCGCTGCTGGAGCCGAACCTGGAGAAGATCGCCTCCCTCAAGCCCGACCTGATCCTGTCGTCCAAGGTCCGGCACGAGAAGGTGTACGACAAGCTCAGCGCCATCGCCCCGACCGTCTTCACCGAGACCACCGGCGGGGTGTGGAAGGAGAACCTGAAGGTCCACGCCGAGGCGCTGGGCCTGGAGGACGAGGCCGCGGCCGAGCTGAAGGAGTACGAGACACGCGCCGAGGCCCTCGGCGCGGCCATCGAGAAGAAGGACGGCGCCCTGCCGACCGTCTCCGTGGTCCGCTTCGTCGCCGGCCCGACCCGTCTCTACGCCTCCAACTCCTACAGCGGTGTCGTCCTGAACGACGTCGGTTTCCAGCGCCCGAAGTCGCAGATCTCCGACGACCCGGCCGTGACCATGAAGGACGTCAGCCCGGAGGAGATCGACCAGGCCGACGCCGACCTGATCTTCGTCACCACCGCCGACACCCCGGACAAGACCCAGCAGAAGCAGGTCACCGCCAACCCCGTCTGGAAGGACCTGCCCGCCGTCAAGGACGGCAAGGTCTTCGAGGTCCCGGACGAGACCTGGATGTCCGGCATCGGAGTCCAGGCGGCCGAGGAGATGCTCGCCGACATCGCGAAGGCCACCGGCGTCGAGCTGCCCAAGCAGTAGGTCCCGCTGTACCCGGGGCGGGCCCCACCACGAGCCGGGGCCCCCCCCCCCCCCCCCCCCCCCCCCCCCCCCCCCCGCCCCCCCCCCCCCCCGCGCGGGCGGGGGGGGGCCCCGCCCGC
>NZ_JBEOYO010000099.1:0-14635 GCF_040297125.1 Streptomyces sp. NPDC001868
CATCGCCCGCCTGCACAACCTCACCCTCGCCGGATGACAAAGCAAACAGCCAGGTCAGCAGGCATACCCGAAGCCATTTACGGGACAGCGCTTAGCGTGAAGTCGTACCAAGTCGTCCCGAGTGAGCGGAGGTTGGACGTGGCGAACGAGCGACTGCGTGGCGCGATAGTCGACCTGGGCCTGACTCTTGACGAGGTCGCTGAACGGCTCGGTGTCGCGGCCAAGACGGTCGAACGCTGGATCAATGACCCAGACCGCAAGCCGTATCGGCGCTTCCAGTACGCGACCGCCTCACTTCTGAAGTGCGAAGTCTCGTACCTCTGGCCGGACGAACGAACGTCAGCTGAAGTGACCGCCACCGGCAACGCGGAGTTGGTGAGGCTGTATCCGCACCGGTCCGTCGTGATGCAGACCCTTTGGACGAACCTGTACTCCAAAGCGACCCGCCAGTTTGACCTTCTGGTGTACTCGGGGTTTTGGCTCACCGAAGACCCGAAGTTTCACCGCATCGTGAAAGAGAAGTCGGCTGACGGAGTCCCCATCCGCCTCATGCTGGGAGAGCCAGACTCGCCAGCCGTAGCCGTACGGGGCGACGACGAAGGCATCGGCGCTGCGATGGCGGGCAAGATTCGCAACGCCCTCATCAACTACGGCCCGCTCTTTGGCCTCTCCGGTGTCGAGTTCCGCTTGCACGGCACCACGCTCTACAACTCGATCTACCGGGCCGATGACGAGATGCTGGCGAACGGCCACCTCTACGGAGTCGGCGCCTACTTGGCTCCCGTGCTCCATCTGCAACGCGTGCCCGGCGGTGAACTCTTCGACGCCTACGCTGAGAGCGTTGAAAAGGTGTGGCAGTCGGCCCGTCCGATCTCGTCACCCGACGATTGGGAAGGCACACACTGATGAGCCGCATTGACTACTTCCGCGACCCGAACGCGCCTAAGGCCAATTCGGTGGTCCCCTCGGTGACGGCAGTTGTCCGCGACGATGCGGGGAAACTGTTGCTCATCCACAAGACCGACAATGACCTTTGGGCCCTGCCCGGTGGTGGCCACGATATCGGCGAGCGCATCGCGGACACGGTTGTTCGTGAGGTCCGGGAAGAGACCGGTATCGACGTCGAGGTAGACAACATCGTCGGGCTCTATACCGACCCCGAGCACGTGTTGGCGTACGACGACGGTGAAGTCCGGCAACAGTTCTCCATCTGTTTCCGGGCCCACTCGGTCGGCGGTTCGCTGCGCACTAGTAGCGAATCGAAAGAGGTCCGCTGGATTGACCCGGCGGACCTTGACGGGCTGGATATCCACCCTTCGATGATGCTTCGTATCCGGCACGGTCTTGATGACGCGCGGCGGGAACCCTACATCGGCTGACCACCGACGGAAACGTCGGCCATCCGGTCCCCGACGCGCTTCGACGCTGCATGGATCTCGGGGGCTGCGCGTTGAATGAACCGCCCGACGATGGTGTCCGGGCCGTACCTCTGCACGATCTCATCCAGTCGCGCCGCCGGCGTTGTCTGCGTGCCGTCCGGCGTCGTCGTCATGTCGCAGTAGAGCAAGGCGTCGACCAGGTCGGGGCGCTCTAGCTCGAACTCGCTCTCAAGTTCCCGACGAAGCCCGCGTTCCTCCGCTTCGAGCAAGGCACAGGAGTGATGCGCCACAAGACGAACAACCCGTTCGTCCGCACCTTCCTGATCTCTGAGGAACCGCGCGCCGTCCAAGGGGTGGAAGCCCGTAGCGGCAATGGCTGGCGAGTAGCCGATGTCATGCAGCACGGCGGCGGCCTCCAACAACTCCGCGTCGCCTCCCAGGATGGGGCCCAGAGAGCGAGCACGCTTGGCCACCCCGAGGGAGTGCGCCCATCGACGCGGGAGCGGATCGGAAAGCAGCGATTCAGAGAGCGCGTACGCCCACTCAGTCAGTCCCATGACGGCCAAGACTACGACCGGGCGGTGTGAGCCGGGAGTGCACACACGGTTCGTCCCTTGCCGTGCACGGTGGCAAGCACCCCGTTTCCCTCCATCTGGGCGAGGACTCGGCGCACCGCGGTCCGGGAGGCTCCGAACCGCTCACACAGCTTCGATTCGGACGGGTACGCGTCACCGACCGACAGGGAGTCTTCTTGGATCACGTCCGTCATGCGCTCCGCGAGCGACCGGCGGTCGCCTCCCCGGACCACGCGCCACCCGATGCCGGGAGCGGACTCAACAACCCCGTCAGCTTCGAGAACCTTGAGCGCACGACGGATCGTGTTCCGAGAGACTCGGTGCGAGTCCATCAGGTCTGCCTCCGACGGCAACGTCTCCATGCCTCCCTGTGCCTGAATCTCGCTTCGCAGTGCCTCCGCAATGACCAGGTAGGTTCCGCGCGGACTGGCCTCCGGCACTTCGACTCCTCTCACTCTTCTTCGCTCGCTGCCAAGGGTGCCACGAGGCACACAACACGGCATCGGACGGGCAGTGTCCTGACTGTCCGGCTGTCCGGATACGTCACTGACCTGCGACAAGAGCCCGGACAGGTGAAGGGCGGGCTGTCCGGGCTGTCCGCTTCCGCACGCTACGACCCCACCGCCGTCGGGATGCTCGAACAGGAGCTACCCATTCCGAACCTGTTCCAGAAGCGGGCCGCCGGACCAGCAAGTCCGACTACTCGGCGGCCGGAAGCGCACTGGCCAACATCGCCGGCGTCTCGGACGCAAAACCTGTGGCCCCCGACCGGCATGAAGGCCGGAGACCGACCCGGCCAAGATCCGATCTGCTGGAGAGCGCGTGCCTTACTCCCGCCAAAGTAGCGCCATTCGGTGCCGCATCACCCACATCGGGGATCACCGCTCACGTTGCCGTTTCAATTTTCTCCCAAGAAACATCTGTGGACACATTTGATCGATTTGCGTGCTCAAATCGAGATGTAATCATGGACTGAGCAGGGATGGAGGCTCGCGATGGCATCCCATCATGGACAGCGCTCAGGAGCCGGGAAGTCACTATTGCCCGTACCTCACCCCAGCTTCTGGGGCGGGTGGACCATCCTCATTTCTATTGGTCTACTTGCAGCCCTTGGCTGGATCGGATGTACGTACCCTGAACGTTCCTGGACAGATTCTGATTTGTCGCGCTGGCTCCAAGTGTTCACACCGAAAGCGATCCTTACGGGCGGAGCTCAGGTACTGACGCATAAAGGCACCGGAGCTCCACTAGAAGACAGGATCGGCTGCGTGGTGTTGCTAGGGGCCTCCTTCTGGGCGCTGAGGCGTTTCGTGGTTGCGGCCAATGCCTACCGGCCAGGACCTGTTGACGTGCAGCAACTCATCGACGCGACATCAGACGAACTGTTGTTGAGACGTGGGGTCACCGATGGAAAGCACTTTGCGAAACCTCCTGACCGAGGAAGGCGCAGGAGCCGAGGACATCGCGGAGCTGACCGGCTTTCTTTTCTGCGTGAGGAACTGCTGCAGTTCGACGTCGACGACGTCACGACGGTCACCGGCGAGGAGACGGTCCTGCGGTGCCCGCGGCGCGGACATCACACGATCGGAGCCCTGCTAGTGAGCCTGGGCAGCTCCGCCGCCGGGCCGTCCCTGGTCATGAACGCCATCCGGGACTGGCGCGGCCGCTGCCGGGGCACCCGCCCCACGCTGCGGCTGCCCCTGGCACGGAACAGGTGTCGGAGGCGTTCGACCTGTTCGTCGCACGCCATTCCCCGGTCGAGGCGTGAGCCATGACCACCACCCGGCATGCGCTGATCATCGCCAATGACCGGTACGACGACCAGAGTCTCGGAAAATTGCGGACATCGGCGCAGGACGCCGTCTCCCTCGCGGAAGTCCTGGGCGATCCGGAGGTCGGTGATTTCGATGTGGAAGTGTTGAGAAACGAACGGGTGGACGCCATCCGGCGCGGCATCGAGCGTTTCTTTTCCGGGCGCACGCGCGAGGACGCGCTGATGCTGTACTTCTTGTGCCACGGTCTGAAAGGCGAATCCGGATCCCTGTATTTCGCGGCCCGGGACTCCGATCCCCGGCTGCTGGAGGCGACGGCGCTCTCGGCGCAGTTCGTCCGCGACTACATGTTCCTCACCCGGGCCGGGCGGACCGTGCTGTTCCTCGACTGCTGGTACGGCGGCGCCTTCTCCCGGGGTTCGTCCTCGGTCCGTGCCGTGGGGGACGTCGATGTGCTGGAGTCGTTCGCCGGGGAGAAGCTCGGCGCCGGACGGGGCTGGGCTGTGATCACCGCCTCTAACTCCATGGAGTACGCCTTCGAGGGCACCGAGCTCACCCGGACCACCGCGTCGCGGCCCTCCGTGTTCACCCGCGCGGTGGTGGAGGGCCTGACCACCGGGGACGCCGACCTCGACGCTGACGGCGTGGTGTCCCTGGACGAGCTGTACGACTACGTCTTCGACCATGTCAAGCAGCAGGACCCGAACCAGACGCCAGGCCGCACCGGCAACATGCAGGGCGACATGTACCTCGCGCACACCGGGCCCCCCAAGCGCAGGATCGCCAGCCCGGCGCCGCCGCAACCACGGCCACCGGCGATGCCCCCGCCGCTCACGCTGCCAGAGCCCGCGCCGCAGCCGCCGCAGGGAAACGGTGAGCGCCAGCCTCGTCGGCAAGACGCTCCGCCTCGGCGGTGGCGGCGGCGCCGGCTCCGACCTCCGACAGCAGACGTGCCCGGCGAGGCGGAGTTGCCTGCCCGTAGTCGGGTCAGGGTAGGAGGGGACTCGGCCGAGCGGCAGGAGCCTCGAGAAGCGGGCGTGGCCGACGAGGCGCGGTCTGTCAACGTACTCGTGGCCCGCGCGGGCGGGGAGGGAGCGGTTTTCGAGCTGGCTGCTTCAACGGACTATGAGGTCTTGTTGAACATTGGTCTGCGCCTGAATGCGAGCCTCCTGCAGGAGCAGGAGGCGGTTTGGCCTGAGGAGCTTGTGCCTGCCGGTGGAGTGTGGTTGCGCGCCACTCTGTTGCTGGATGGGATGAAAGGGTCCCTGACGGTGCCCTTTTTCCTTCCTTCGAGGGGAGAGAGCTTCCGCTGCGCCTGTGAGCCCGGCTCTGGTTCCGGGCATGCCAGGGGCTGCGCACCGCGAAGGTGGGTCCGCTTTCCAGTCCGGACTCCGGAGCAACCGGCCATCGTCCGGGGCGAACTAGTCATCTACTACGAGGCGGCAGCGGTCGTCGCCGTCGAGTTGGAGATGCCGGTCGCAATGCCGGGCGCGGCGCCGAAGGCTTCAGTTGTCGGGCGGTTGAGCACGACGTTCAACGACCTGGGCAAGCTGGCTCGCCGCACGGCGTCCCTGCTGGTGTCGTCGCCGTCGGAGCGGGTGGTGGTCAACGGTGTCGGCTTTTTGGACAATCCGTTCGCGATCGGCGCTGGCGCCGCGGACACTTCCGCTCTCAATGCCCGCGAGGCCCTCTTTGACAGTCACATCGAGGTCCGCGACGGTCACCTGCGATCCCGCTACGACACCTCGTTCAGCAAGAGGAGCGCCGCCTACGAGCAGGATCTGCGTCGTCTGGCCCGCGAGGGCGCCGAGTTGTATTCCCGACTGTTCAGCAATCCGAGGGGTGACCAGACGATCGCGTTCTCTCTGCCGGCCCTCCTGCGCCATGAAGCCCAACTGCGAGATCGCCCGCCGTTGCTGCAGGTCGTCGACGACCGGTTCGACGAGCACGCCATGCTCTGGTCGATGGTGTACGACCTGCCGGTCGGGGGCGACATCAACCGCTACCAGCCGTGCCCGGCCGTGCGCGAGTACGGGCCCGAAAGCAGGGACGGACCCATCCCACCTGTCTGCCCCTGGGGCGAGCAGCACAGGGACCGAGGCGACGTGCTGTGTCCTTACGGGTTTTGGGGCCTGTCGTGCATGGTGGAACAGCCACCGACAGTCCACCGCGATCTGGAGGCGGTGGTCTCCAGGGACCCGGAGGAGATCGCGCTTTTGGCCGCGGTCGGCGGGTCACTGAACGAGCAACTCACCACCGCGCACTTGGGCCGGCTGGCCGACGGCCCACCCCGCTGCGGCCTCACCACCGCCACAGGTACGGAAGTGGCCAATGCGCTCGGGCCAGAGGCCATGGACATCGTGTACTTCTACTGTCACTGCGGCTACGACGTGCGCAGTGACACGGCCGCCGCTGACCGCTACCTCGACCTGGGCGGGGTCAGAATGCAGCCGCTGGACATCAACATGTGGGCGAGAACGGTGTGGGATGACCCGCACTGGCCCCGGCGGCGCCCCTTGGTCGTCCTCAATGGCTGTCATACCGCCGAGACCACCAGCGGAACCCTGAACAGCTTCGTCCCCGCCTTCACGTTGTTGGCAGGCGCATCTGGCGTTCTGGGCACCGAAGTGACTCTCGAGCAGGGCCTGGCCGGCTGGGCCATGGAAGAACTCCTCGCCCGACTACTGGACGGATCCTCTATCGGCGAGGCCCTGCACGGGACGCGCTGGGCCATGCTGCGCCGGGGGAACGTCATGGGCCTGGCGTACACCGCATACTGCCTCGCCAACCTCACGCTGCGGCCGCCGAAGGCCAGTCAGGAGTAGCTGTGGCCAGCTCACAGACCGTCATGTCCGTCGGCGCCTTCTGCTTCGGCGTCGCGATCGGCTACATCACCTACCGCACCCTGCTCCGCGCCGAAAGATCAGCCGTCTCTGACCTTGCCACGGTGGTTACTGCTGTCGGTGGCGGGGCCGTGACGGGCCTGTTTGACCCCCAGCAGGGGGACACGTTCGGCTGGTACTCCATCGGACTGCTCGCAGGTATGGCCGTGTTCTTCCTGCTCTTCCTCACTATGAACGGCAAGGCAGCCACAGCCGTGTTCATGGGCGCCCCAGACATCGGCTGGCCCCAGGAAAACAAGACGCGAGAATCTGCCGGGTCAGACGGGCGTCCGCGCCGCTAAGACCGTGTCCTACCTGGTGAGGCGGATGAGTCGTTTGTAGCAACACAGGGCGGCAGCGAGGCCGAGAAATGCCAGGTAGTTGCGGGGATCCCGCTCGTAGCGAGGGCTCAAGCGTCGGTAGCCGGACAGCCAGGACATCGTCCGCTCGATGACCCAGCGGCGGCGGCCCCATCGTTCGCTGGACTCGATGCCTTTGCGCGCGATCCGTACTCCGATGCGTTTGCCACGTAACCATTTCCGCAGGTCGGCTCGGTCGTAGGCTTTGTCCGCGTGGAGGCGCTGGGGCTTGAAGTGGCGGCCGCGGTGGGGGTCGTGTCTCGTTTGGTGGCCCTCGACCATGGGCTTCAGCCCTTCGCTGTCGTGGGTGTTGCCGGCGGAGACGCCGACAAGGAGGGGCAACCCGTTCGCGTCCGACAGGACGTGCATCTTGGAGCCCGGCTTGCCCCGGTCCACGGGGCTCGGACCTGTGTGTTCGCCCCCTTTTTAGCCCGGACGTGGGCGGTGTCCAAGACGACGCGGGTGACGTCGACGAGGCCGGCGTCGTCGAGCCGGTGCAGCACGGCTTCATGTAGCCGACCCCAGACACCGGCTCTCGACCAGATCAGGAACCGACGGTGGGCGGTCGACTTCGATATGCCGAAGCAGGGCGGAAGTTGACGCCAGGCGCAGCCGCTGACCAGGACGTAGATGATGGCCGCGAACAGCGTCTCATCAGGAGTGTCCTGCGTTCCTCCGCCCTGCGGCCGCACCCTCGAGGGCGGGATCAACGGCTTCGCGATCTCCCACAGCCCGTCCGGAACAATCCAACTCCACGTACCCCGCCCCACACCGAGGTCAACGACGCCTCACCACGTAGGACACGGTCTTACTGATCGTTTCAGAATGAGTTGAGCCGCGGGTCATGGCTGGCTCTCCACCTTTGACGACCGACACACCCATGGCGATGAGCGCCGTGAGACTGGGCCGAAGCCTGCCAGGTCCCAAGCCACGCCCTTCACCTTCTCCCCGGCGCTGAGGGGAGTGCGAGGGGTGCGCAGAGAGCGCGTGGTCACGAGCGCTGCGCCGTCGAGGGATCGGGGCGGGCTCCGACAGCTCGGGCAGGGCCGCCTCCAGCACCGTGGCGAACACGCTCGCCGCGGCCTCGCTGACGCCCTCGACCCGATGGATCACGGCCTGGTCACTCTCCGGCACCCGCAGCTCGACGACGACCTGGTCCTCCGCCCAGGACATCGACGCGCTGAGCGATCCGGTCATTGCTGCTTGGACCTCGCCGTCGGCAACCCGCGGTGGTACCTGATCCCGGACGCCACCCGCGGGGACAGCAAGCTGGGGGCTGGCTGATGCCCGGGAGCGCGCCACCCTTTCCCGAACACACGCCAGCAGATCCGTCCTCCTGCCTCACTGCTCCCGCAGCCAATCCAGCACTTCGACAGAGATCGTCTCGTCGCCCAATGGCGACCGTCTCGGCCGTCTGTCACCAGGGCAGCGGACGACGAGTGGCACTAACCCGTACGGCGGCCAGGACGCCAGAGGTGGCGGCCCTCAGGCCGAGCACGGCTGCGGGCGGTCACCGAGCGGCCAGGCGACGAACGGAGGAGACTGAAATAGGACGGCCTGGTGAAATGAGGTGAGTCCATGACAGAGCGGCACGGTGTGGGGCGGGTAGTGGCGGTACATGGGATCGGCAAGCAGGTCCTCGGGGAGGATTCCTTGCTGAGGGGGTGGCGGCCCGCCTTGACCGATGGACTGCGCCGCGCCGGGGCGGGGAGCGCCGCCGCGGGCCTGGATGTGGTGATGGCGTTCTACGGGGACGTGTTCCGACCGGCTGGGGAGCTACTGGCTGTGGGAGAGCCCCTCTACGGCGCTGCCGACGTCGAAGAGGGATTCGAACGCGAGCTGCTGCTGGAGTGGTGGCGCGCGGCCGCAGCGACCGATCCGGTGGTGGTGCCTCCGGGAGCGGACACGCTGGTGGGGACGCCGAGGTCGGTGCAGGCGGCGTTGCGGGCGCTGTCGCAGTCGCGGTTCTTCGCCGGGGTGGCGCTGCGGGCGATGGTTTTCGACCTCAAGCAGGTGCACCGCTACCTGACTGATCCGAAGGTGCGGACCGAGGCCCGTGGACGGGTGACGGAGGCGATCGGTGAGGACACCCGCGTGGTGGTCGCCCATTCCCTGGGATCGGTGGTGGCCTATGAGGCGTTGTGCGCCCGGCCGGGGCATCGGGTCACAGCACTGGTCACGATCGGTTCTCCGCTGGGCATCCCGCACCTGATCCTGCAGCGGCTCGAGCCAGCTCCGCTCGCGCTGGGTGGCGGGACGCGCGGTGTATGGCCAGGAGGCGAGGCCCTGGTGTGGACGAACATCGTCGATGACGGCGACGTTGTGGCGCTGGTGAAGGATCTACGCCCGGCGTTCGGCGACTCGGTGCGTTCGGTGCGGGTGCACAACGGCTCACACGCGCATGACGCGACCGCATACCTGACGGACAAGCTGTGCGGGCAGGCGATCGCGAAAGGCTTGTCGTGAGCACAGTGGCAGGCGGCGGTGCGGGGGAGGGTGGGCCGCGGCGGTTCCTGATCGCCACGGCCGTAGCCCGGTACCCCAAGTGCCCCGACTGGGACCGACCGGGGCTGGTAGAGGCCCGTGACCGCATCATCGACGTCTTCACGAACGAGCTGAGCTACCGGCACGAGACGGCGCTGGGCCTGAATCCCACCAAGACGCAACTGACCGACCGGCTACGGGCGTTCTGCAAAGCACCTGACCGTCGCGAGGACGACCTACTGGCCGTCTACATATCAGGGCATGGGGAGGTCCTCGATGACGGCCACGACCACGTCCTGTTCACCTCCGAGACCGACCCCGACGATGTCGCCTACACGACGCTGCCGACCGTCGAGCTGGCCCGGGCGATACTGCGCGATACCAAGCTGCGCCGCCTGCTGCTGGTGCTGGATACCTGCTACTCCGGCCAGGGCGGCAACGAACTCGCCGCCGCCGCGCTGGAGCGCATCAGCGACCAATGGGGGCAGGCAACCGGCTCCGGGGTGGTGATCGTCTCCTCCGCCCAGCCGCGCCAGCAGGCTCAGGCCGGTATCTTCCCGAAGTTGTTCGCGCATGCAGTGCGGAACCGGGCCACCGCCGGGCACAGCCCGGAAACTCTGTCGGTGAACGCGGTGGTGCAGCAGATGAACGACCACCCCGACCGACCCGGCTACCAGCGCATCAGCCTGTCCCTGGTCGGGCTGAGCGGAGAACCGCCTGCGTTCCTCGCCAACCCGCGCCACAGCACCCGGCTGACCGACGTGGATCTGGCCGTCCAGCAGGCCGCCGAGTTCGACGAGCAGGCTCTGCGGCGCGAGACCGAATTCACGAACCGGCTGCTGATGCGCGCCATGGGTTACCCCAGCGGTGACGTCTCCCAGGGCTGGTGGTTCTGCGGCCGCCACACGGCACTGGCCGACCTCGTCCACTGGCTTCATGCCCCGGCCGCGGACAGCAGCGGGGCCTGCCGGGTGGTCACCGCCGGGCCCGGCTCGGGCAAGACCGCCGTGCTCGGCCTGATCGCCGCCCTGTCACACCCGGAACGCCGCCGGACCGTGCCCGTGTACGCGCTTGGCCTCTCGCCCCACCTGGTGCCGGCAGAAGGCGCGGTCGATGTCGCCATCTACGCGCAGAACCTCACCGACAGCGACGTTCTGAGCGGCCTCGCCGCTGCGGCCGAGGTACGGGCCAGCACCGTCGGCGAACTTCTTGAAGCTCTCGAAGCGTCGAACAGCGAGCGGCCGTTCACGCCGCTCATCGACGCCCTCGACGAGGCCGCCACACCGGACACTCTTTGCTCGCGAATCCTGCGACCGTTGATCGACCACTCGCACGGCCGCATCCGGCTGCTGCTGGGCACCCGTCCCTACCTCCTCGACCGCCTCGCTATCACCCCTCGCACTGCGGGTACCCGCGACGAGGTCATCGACCTCGACTCCCCCCGTTACGCAGATCCCGCGGCCCTGCGCGCCTACAGCGGCCGGACCCTGCTCGAAGCCCACCCCACCTCCCCCTACCGCGGGCGCCCTGGGGCGTTGAGACCGGTCGCGGAAGCGGTCGCGGAGGCGGCTGGCACCTCGTTCCTGGTCGCCCGTATCACCGCCGGCACACTGGCCGCAGCCGAAAAGGTCGTGGCCGACCCCCGGGACCTCGCCTGGCGCCAGAGCCTGCCGCGCCATGCTGGGCAGGCCATGCGCGACGACCTCACCCGCCGCCTCGGCCCCGACGCCCAACGGGCCACCGACCTGCTGCGCCCTCTGGCGTTCGCTGAGGGCCAAGGCCTGCCTTGGGAGGACATCTGGGCGCCCCTGGCCTCCGCCGTCTCCGGCCGCACCTACACCGACGAAGATCTACTGTGGCTGCGCCACACCGCAGGCTCGTACGTAGTGGAAGCCACCGAATCCGGCCGTTCCGCCTACCGGCTCTACCACCAGGCCCTCGCCGAACACCTGCACGACGGAATCAACGAGCAGGCCGTGCATGCGGCCTTCACCGATGTCCTCACCGAGCACGTGCCCTACCGCAGCGACGCCACCCGCGACTGGTCCCGCGCCCACCCCTACACGCGCAACCACCTCGCCACCCACGCCACCGCAGCAGGCCGCCTCGACGACATCCTCACCGAGACCGAGTACCTGGTCCACGCCGCCCCACGCAACCTAACCCCCTACCTCCATCGTGCCCGCACCGAGGATGCCCGGCTCGCCGCGGCGGTCTACCGCACGTCCCTCGGTGTCCACGCCCACGCCCCTCCAGAGGTTCGCCGCCAAGCTCTCGCCCTCGACGCCGCACGAGCCGGCGCCACCGACCTGCACCAACACCTGACACACCACATCTCCGAACACCGCTGGACACCCCGCTGGGCGACGGGAGGCAGCTTCTCCCCGGCCCTCCGCGACACCCTGACGGGCCACATTAGCTCGGTGAATGCGGTGGCGTGTACGACCCTGGACGGCGCTCCCGTCGCGGTCACCGGCAGCAGCGACGGGACGGTGCGGGTGTGGGACCTGGCGTCCGGCACCCCCATCGGCCAGCCCATGACCGGCCACACCGACCGGGTAGAGGCGGTGGCGTGTACGACCCTGGACGGCGCTCCCGTCGCGGTCACCGGCAGCAACGACGGGACGGTGCGGGTGTGGGACCTGGCCTCCGGCACCCCCATCGGCCAGCCCATGACCGGCCACGGCCACACCGACCGGGTAGAGGCGGTGGCGTGCACGACCCTGGACGGCGCTCCCGTCGCGGTCACCGGCGGCACTGACGGGACGGTGCGGGTGTGGGACCTGGCGTCCGGCACCCCCATCGGCCAGCCCATGACCGGCCACACCGGCTGGGTGACCGCGGTGGCGTGCACGACCCTGGACGGCGCTCCCGTCGCGGTCACCGGCAGCAACGACGGGACGGTGCGGGTGTGGGACCTGGCCTCCACCATCCCCATCGGCCAGCCCATGAACGCCCTCACCGACTGGGTGACCGCGGTGGCGTGCACGACCCTGGACGGCGCTCCCGTCGCGGTCACCGGCAGCACTGACAGGACGGTGCGGGTGTGGGACCTGGCCTCCACCATCCCCATCGGCCAGCCCATGACCGGCCACATTAGCTCGGTGAACGCGGTGGCGTGCACGACCCTGGACGGCGCTCCCGTCGCGCTCACCGGCAGCAGCGACGGGACGGTGCGGGTGTGGGACCTGGCCTCCGGCACCCCCATCGGCCAGCCCATGACCGGCCACACCGGCCGGGTAGAGGCGGTGGCGTGCACGACCCTGGACGGCGCTCCCGTCGCGCTCACCGGCAGCAGCGACGGGACGGTGCGGGTGTGGGACCTGGCCTCCACCATCCCCATCGGCCAGCCCATGACCGGCCACACCGGCCGGGTAGAGGCGGTGGCGTGCACGACCCTGGACGGCGCTCCCGTCGCGCTCGCCGGTGACAGCGACGGGACGGTGCGGGTGTGGGACCTGGCCTCCGGCACCCCCATCGGCCAGCCCATGACCGGCCACACCAGCTGGGTGACCGCGGTGGCGTGTACGACCCTGGATGGCGCTCCCGTTGCGGTCACCGGCAGCTTTGACGGGACGGTGCGGGTGTGGGACCTGGCCTCCGGCACCCCCATCGGACCACCCCTCACTTGCCACGCCCGCGCGGTGGATGCCGTGGCGTGTACGACCCTGGATGGCGCTCCCGTCGCGGTCGCCGGTGACAGCGACGGGACGGTGCGGGTGTGGGACCTGGCCTCCGGCACCCCCATCGGCCAGCCCATGAACGCCCTCACCGGCTGGGTGACCGCGGTGGCGTGTACGACCCTGGATGGCGCTCCCGTCGCGCTCGCCGGTGACAGCGACGGGACGGTGCGGGTGTGGGACCTGGCCTCCGGCACCCCCATCGGCCAGCCCATGACCGGCCACATTAGCTCGGTGAACGCGGTGGCGTGCACGACCCTGGACGGCGCTCCCGTCGCGGTCACCGGCAGCAACGACGGGACGGTGCGGGTGTGGGACCTGGCGTCCGGCATCCCCATCGGCCAGCCCATGACCGGCCACATTAGCTCGGTGAACGCGGTGGCGTGCACGACCCTGGACGGCGCTCCCATCGTGGTCACCGGCGGCGACGACGGGACGGTGCGGGTGTGGGATGCTCGTACTCACCAGCCAGCAGGACTAGTCGCTGCAAGCAGTCCTTCCCCTGTAGCCGTGACTTCCGACGGATACCTCGTCATAGGTACGGGACGCGATGTAGCAGTCTTCACGCGGCAGGGACACACGGAGCTCACCTAACCATCAGAGGCCGCGGCGTCTTCCTCGCCGTGCAGCTGCACCACTGGCCCGGTGTCCTCCCTCCTCCCTTCGTCGCTTCGCCATGGCCATAGCCGCACTGGATGACGCGCCGGGCCGCGCCAAGGGTGGCCCTTAGGGCAGTAGCTCGGTGACCAGACCGGTGAACTCCTCAGGTGCCATGAGGCGAATGCCTAGGGTCGGCCCTGGCGCGCTTGGATCCGGCGCCGTCTCCGGCGACGACCGGGGAGGTGCGCCTGGAGACGCTGAAGGAGGCCTCGCTGCCGGCGCGTTCCATGAGCTCGTCATCTCGTTGCGGCTGAGGCTCTCCAGTGGTCCAGCGGCCCCTCGCCCGTCGACCGTGCCCGTTCCGGCTCCAAACACCACCTGATCGTCGACCGCCACGGAACCCCGCTCGCCGTCACACTGACCGGCGGGAACCGACACGACGTCACCCAACTCCTGCCGCTGCTGGACGCTGTCCCATCGATTCGGGGTCTGCGAGGACGCCCCCGCCGCAAGCCCCGGCGTCTGTACGCGGACCGGGGCTACGACTTCGACAAGTACCGCCGCCTACTGTGGAAGCGCGGCATCAAGCCGATGATCGCACGACGCGGCGTCGCCCACGGTTCCGGACTGGGCAAAGTGCGTTGGGTGGTCGAGCGCGCCTTCGCCTGGCTGCACCAGTTCAAACGACTCCGCATCCGCTTCGAACGACGCGCCGATCTCCACCAGGGCCTGCTCGAAATGGCCTGCAGCCTTATCTGCCTCCGCCGCCTGCGAACCTCATTCTGAAACGATCAGTTAGTCCTCGTCGTCTAAGCGCTGTCCCGTAAATGGCTTCGGGTATGCCTGCTGACCTGGCTGTTTGCTTTGTCATCCGGCGAGGGTGAGGTTGTGCAGGCGGGCGATG
>NZ_JBEOYO010000100.1:0-14055 GCF_040297125.1 Streptomyces sp. NPDC001868
ACCTCGTCGAACGCCGCCGCGAACACCGGAAACGCCTCATACAAGTCACGGCCCATACCCACCCGTTGAGCCCCCTGACCGGAGAACACCACCGCGAGCCGGCCGTCCGACGGTTCGTCGGTGGTGGCGGGGCCGTTCTCCGCCAAACCGCTGAGGGCCTGGTGGAGTTGAGCGTGGTCGGCTGCGGTCAGGACGGTGGTGCTGGGCAGGACGGCCCGGGTGGTGGCGAGGGAGAGGGCCAGGTCGGGCAGCCGGATGTCGGGGTGGTCGGCCAGGAAGACGGCATACCGGGCAGCCTGGGCGCGCAGGGCGGTGTCGTCCCGGGCAGACACGACGAACGGGAGAACGGCGGGTCCCGGCTCCTCCGAAGGCGCCGACGGATCGGCCGCTTCTGACGCTTCGGGCGCTTCTGACGCTTCGGGTGCTTCCGGCTGATCGGGCGCTTCCGGCTGTTCGGGTGCTTCCGGCTGTTCGATCGCTTCCGGTTGTTCGAGGATGACGTGGGCATTGGTGCCGCTGATCCCGAACGACGACACCCCGGCCCGGCGCGGACGCCCCGCCTCCGGCCACTGCCGGGCCTCGGTCAGCAACTCCACGGAACCGGCCGACCAGTCGACCTCGGGTGTCGGCTCGTCCACGTGCAGAGTGCGCGGCAGCACGCCGTGCCGCAGTGCCATGACCGTCTTGATGACACCGCCGACACCCGCTGCGGCCTGCGTATGACCGATGTTCGACTTCAACGACCCCAGATACAGCGGCCGTTCGCGTTCCTGCCCGTAAGCCTCAAGCAGCGCGTGCGCCTCGATGGGGTCGCCGAGTCGCGTCCCTGTGCCGTGCGCCTCCACCGCGTCCACGTCCGACGGCGACAGGCCGGCACTCGCCAACGCATCCCGGATCACGCGCTGTTGGGAAGGACCGTTCGGGGCGGTGAGGCCGTTGGACGCGCCGTCCTGGTTCACCGCCGAACCCCGCACCACCGCCAACACCCGGCGCCCATGGCGTCGGGCGTCAGACAGGCGCTCGACCACCAGTACGCCCGCCCCCTCGGCGAGCGCGAAGCCGTCGGCCGCGGCGGCGAAGGACTTGCTGCGGCCGTCGCGGGCGAGGGCTTGCTGGCGGCTGAAGCCGACGAAGGAGGCGGGCTCGGACATCACGGTGGCGCCGCCCGCGAGCGCGAGGTCGCACTCCCCCGCCCGCAGTGCCTGTACGGCCAGGTGCAGGGCGACGAGGGAGGAGGAGCAGGCGGTGTCGACGGTGACCGCCGGGCCCTCAAGACCGAGCGTGTACGCGATCCGGCCGGAGGCGACACTGGCGGCGGCACCGGTGGCGAAGTAGCCCTCGACATCGGTGGCCGCGTCCAACAGCCGTGCCGTGTGGCCCTGTTCACTGATGCCGACGTAGACGCCCGTACGGCTGCCGCGCAGGGTCGACGGGTCGATGGCGGCGCGTTCCAGGGCCTCCCAGGCGGTCTCCAGGAGCAGGCGTTGCTGCGGGTCCATGGCGGGCGCTTCGCGCGGGGAGATGTTGAAGAACGCCGGGTCGAAGAGGGTGGCGTCGGTGAGGAAGCCGCCCCGGTCGACGTAGCTGGACTCGGGGGTGGTCTCGTCGGGGTCGTGGAGCCGGTGCAGGGGCCAGCCCCGGTCCGTGGGGAAGGAGCCGGTGAGGTCCGCCTCCTCGCCGAGGGCCCGCCACAGGTCTTCGGGGGAGCCGATGCCACCGGGGAAGCGGCAGCCCATGGCGACGACGGCGACGGGGTCCTCGCGGTCGGCGGCGGCCCTGACGACCACGGGTGCCGGACGCTCCTGGCCGCCGAACAGCCTCTCCCCGAGGAACACCGCGAGGGCGGTCACGGTGGGGTGGTCGAAGACGAGGGTGCTCGGCAGCCGTACGCCGGCGGCGGCGGTGAGCCTGTTGCGCAGGTCGACGGCGGTGAGCGAGTCGAACCCCAGCTCCTTCAGGGCCCGTTGGGGGTCGACGGCTTCGGGGTCCGGGTGGCCGAGTACGGCGGCGGCCTGTGCGCGCACCAGGTCACGCATGGCCCGGGTGCGGGCGGCCCCGTCGAGCGCGGCGAGGCGGCGGGCGAGGTCGGATGCGGGGGCGGTGGCCGCTTCCTCGGGGGCGGCGGGCCGTGCCTCGGGGATGTCGTCCAGGAGATGACTGGGCCGGCCGGCGGTGAAGACCTCCGCGAACCGCTTCCAGTCGACGTCGGCCAGGATCACCGAGGTGTCGCCGTCGGCGAGGACGGTGCGCAGGCCGGCGATCGCCGTGTCGGGGTCGATGACGGGCAGGCCGGTGGCGCGGAGCTGGTCGTAGATGGCGTCGGAGACCATGCCGCCGCCCGACCAGGGCCCCCAGGCGACGGACAGGGTGGGGACACCGTCGGCGGTGCGCCGCTCGGCGCGCGCGTCGAGCACGGCGTTGCCCGCCGCGTAGACGGCGTGATCGCCGGCTCCCCAGACGGCCGTGATGGAGGAGAAGTACACGACGGCGTCCAACTGGGCGGGGTCCAGGACGGCTTCGAGGTTCTCGATGCCCGTGACCTTGGCGCCGAGGACGGTGACCAGGTCGTCGAAGGGTGCCTCCGCGACGGGTCCGAGCACGCCCACACCGGCGGCGTGCACGACGGCCCGGACCGGGTCGCCGTCGCGCTCGACCTCGGCGAGGGCGGTGGCCAGGGCTGCCCGGTCCATGGTGTCGCAGGCGAGGAGGGTGACCCGTACGCCGGACTCCTCCAGTTCGGCCCGCAGTCCGTCGGCGCCGGGCGCGGCGGCCCCGCGCCTGCTGAGCAGGACGAGGTGCTCGGCGCCGTCGCGGGCGAGCCAGCGGGCGACGTGCGCGCCGAGGGCACCGGTACCGCCGGTGATCAGCACGGTGCCGCGCGGGGTCCAGCCCGTACGCCCGTCGGCCGGGGCGGTGGCGTGGACGAGCCTGCGGGCGTAGGTCCCGGTGGCGCGGACCGCGATCTGGTCCTCGCCGTCGGTTCCGGCGAGCACGGCGAGGAGGCGGTCGGCGGCGGCCCGGTCGACGGTGGCGGGCAGATCGATCAACCCGCCCCAGTACTGCGGCAGTTCGACGGCCGCCGACCTGCCCAGCGCCCATACGGCGGCCTGTGCCGGGTCGGCGGGCCCGGCGTCGTCGGCGGTGCCGACGGCTCCCCGGGTCAGGCACCACAGCGGGGCCGTCGTGCCCGTCGCGACGAGGGCCTGGAAGAGGGTGAGCGTGGTGGCGAGTCCGGTCGGTACGACGGGACTCGCCGGGTGGGGCGTGGTGTCGGCGCCGGTGAGGGTCACCGCTCCGGCCGGGGCGATCTCGCCGATGCGGGCGGCGAGGGTGTCGACGTCGTCGTCCGGCGTCACCGTCAGCACCACGGCGTGCTCGGCGCGTTCCCGTACGGCGTCGACCGCCGCGAGGAGCGCGGGGTCGTCCAGCAGGGCCTCCGGCAGGGCGATCAGCCAGGTGCCCGGGAGGACGTCGGGCGCGGCGGGCGGGTCCAGCGGGCGCCAGTCGACGGCGTACCGCCAGGCGTCGACCGTGCCGCGCTCGCGCCGGTCGCGGCGCCAGGAGGAGAGCGCGGGCAGGACGGTGCGCAGCGCCGGTTCGTCGTTGGGCAGGTCCAGGGCGGCGGCGAGGGCGGTGACGTCCTGTTCCTCGACGGCCTGCCAGAACTCCTCGTGCGCCGGGTCGGCGACGGGAGTACCCGGCAGCGTCTGCGGCCAGTGGCGACGGCGCTGGAAGGCGTACGTCGGCAGCTCGACGGGAGCGCCGGGTGACGCGGTCTCGTGATCGGCGTAGGCCGGCGTCCAGTCCACGGGTACGCCGCCGACGGCGAGTTCGGCGAGCGAGGCGAACATCCGCGCGAGCCCGCCGTCGCCCCGGCGCAGCGTGCCGACGACGAGCGGCTCGGCGTCCGTCGTCTCGACGGTCTCCGCCAGGGGGGCCGTGAGCACCGGATGCGGGCTGATCTCGACGAAGACGTGGTGCCCGGCCTCGACCAGGCCCCTCACCGCCGGTTCGAGTCGGACCGTGGACCGCAGGTTGCGGTACCAGTACTCGGCGTCCAGCCCGGTCGTGTCGAGCCGGTCGGCGGTGACGGTGGAGAAGAAGGGGGTGTGGGCGTCGGTCGTGGTCAAGTCGCCCAGCTGGGTGAGGAGTTCGTCGTGAAGCCGCTCGACGTGGGAGGTGTGCGAGGCGTAGTCCACGTCGATGCGCCGGGCCCGGGCTCCGCGCGCCTCCGCCTCGGCGATGACCTCGTCCAGGCCGTCCGGGCTTCCGGCCACCACGACGGAGTACGGGCCGTTGACCGCCGCCACCTCCACGCGACCGTCGGTCAGCGCCGACAAGTCACGTACCTGGTCGGCGGCGAGCTGCACAGAGGCCATGCCGCCCTGGCCGGAGAGGGCGAGGATCGCCTGCGAGCGGAGTGCCACGACGCGGGCGCCGTCTTCGAGTGACAGCGCTCCCGCTACGACGGCTGCGGCGATCTCGCCCTGGGAGTGACCGACCACGGCCGCTGGCTCCACGCCGTACGAGCGCCACACCTCCGCAAGCGACACCATCACCGCCCACAACACCGGCTGCACCACGTCGACTTGGGTCAACTCGCCGCCAATGGTCAGGACTTCGGTCAGCGACCAGTCGACGTACGACGACAAGGCCTCCTCGCACTCGGCCATCCGGGCCGCGAACACCGGTGAGGACTCCAGCAGTTCCACCGCCATGCCCGCCCACTGCGAGCCCTGCCCCGGGAACACGAACACCGGGCCGCGGCCGGTCGGTCCCGCCGTGCCGGTGATGACCTCGGGGGCGGTGGCCGTGCCGTCGGCGAGGGCGCGTACGCCGGTCAGCAGGTCGGCGCGGTCGGTGCCGATGACGACCGCGCGGTGGGCGAAGAGCGAGCGGCTGCCGAGCAGTGCCCGGCCGATGGCGGCCGCAGTGGCATCCACATGATCGGGGCGATCGTGTCCGTCGGATGGGTCGAGGTGGGCCGCGAGGCGGGCGGCCTGGGCGCGCAGGGCGTCGGAGGTGCGGGCGGAGAGGAGCCAGGGGCGGACGGCGGGCGTGTCGCCGTCCGACCCGACGCGCCCCTCACCGTCCGCACGGTCCTTGCCGTCCGCGCCGCCTTCGCCGCCCTCCCGTCCCGCAGCTACGGGCTCGACCGGGGCGTGTTCGAGGATGACGTGGGCGTTGGTGCCGCTCATCCCGAACGACGACACGCCCGCCCGGCGCGGCCGACCCGTCTCCGGCCAGGGCAGGTTCTCCGTCAGGAGCCGTACGGTGTCGGCGGACCAGTCGACCTGCCGGGTCGGCTCGTCCACGTGCAGCGTGCGCGGCAGTACGCCCTCGCGCAGCGCCATCACCGTCTTGATCACGCCGCCGACGCCGGCCGCCGCCATGCTGTGGCCGATGTTGGACTTCAACGAGCCCAGCCAGAGCGGCTGTTCACGTTCTTCCTGTCCGTACGTCTCCAGGACCGCCTGGGCCTCGATGGGGTCCCCCAGCCGTGTACCGGTGCCGTGCGCCTCCACAGCGTCCACCTCCGAGGGGGACAGCCCGGCGTTCGCCAACGCGTCCCGGATCACGCGTTGTTGGGAGGGACCGTTTGGGGCGGTGAGGCCGTTGGACGCGCCGTCCTGGTTCACCGCCGAACCCCGCACCACCGCCAGCACCCGGCGCCCATGGCGTCGGGCGTCAGACAGGCGTTCCAGGACCAGGACGCCCGCGCCCTCGGCCCAGCCCGTGCCGTCCGCCGACTCCGCGAACGCCTTGCAGCGGCCGTCGCCGGCGAGGCCGCCCTGCCGGGCGAACTCCAGGAAGCCTCCGATGGTGTTCATGACGGTGACGCCGCCCGCGAGGGCGAGGTCGCACTCCCCCGTCCGCAGTGCCTGGCCCGCGAGGTGCAGCGCGACGAGGGAGGAGGAGCAGGCGGTGTCGACGGTGACCGCCGGGCCCTCCAACCCGAGGACATAGGACACCCGGCCCGACACGACGCTGCCGGCCGTGCCCGTCATCACATGGCCCTCGGTCTCGGGCGTGGCCGCGAGCACGTCGGCGTAGTCGGATCCGGCGATGCCGGCGAAGACTCCGGTGCGGCTGCCGCGCAGGGACAGCGGGTCGACGCCGGTCCGTTCGATCGCCTCCCAGGAGGTCTCCAGGAGGAGACGCTGCTGCGGGTCCATGGCCAGGGCCTCGCGCGGCGAGATGCCGAAGAAGTCGGCGTCGAAGTCGGCGGCGGCGTGGAGGAAACCGCCGGTGGTGGGTGTGCCGCCGTCGGTACGGCGCAGGGCGGCCAGGTCCCAGCCTCGGTCCCGGGGGAAGGCCGTGACGGCGTCGCGGCCCTCGGCGACCAGGTGCCACAGCTCCTCGGGGGTGGTGACACCGCCGGGGTAGCGGCAGGCCATGCCGACGACGGCGAGGGGTTCGTCCATGGCGCCGCGCGTGCGGAGCGCGGCCCGGTGGCCGGTGTGCTCGCCGTTGAGCCGGGCGAGGACCGCTTCCGGGGTCGGATGGTCGAAGACCAGGGTCGCGGGCAGCGGCAGTCCGGTCTCGTCGGCGAGGCGGTCGCGGAACCGTACGGCGGAGAGCGAGTCGAAGCCGAGGTCCTTGAAGGAGCGGTCCGGTGCGACGGCGTCGAGGGTGGGGTGACCGAGCACGGCGGCGGCGACGGCCCGGACCAGGTCCACGTCGAAGCCACGGCCGGGCGCGGCGGGCCCGGCCGCCGGGACGGCGGGCGGTGGGGCGGCCAACAGCGGGACGCCGGTCCCGGCGGTGGCCGGCAGCCAGTAGCGGGTGCGTTGGAAGGGGTAGGTCGGCAGATCCGCGTGGGCGTCGTCGTGGACACCGACGTGGGTGCCGTCGCGGGCTCCGTCGTGGGCACCGTCGTGGGTTCCGTCGTGGGCGTCGAGGACGGCCGTCCAGTCCACGGTGACGCCCTGGACGTGCAGTTCGCCGAGAGCGGTCAGCAGGGCGGTGGGTTCGTGGTGGCCGTGTGGGAGGGACGGTACGAAGGCGGTGCTTCCGTCGGGCAGGCAGTCGCGGGCCAGTACGCTCAGCGCGCCGCCGGGGCCGAGTTCCAGGCAGGCGGCCGTACCGAGGTCGCCGAGCAGACGGACGCCGTCGTGGAAGCGGACGGGCTCGCGGACGTGCCGCACCCAGTAGTCGGGCGAGCGGAGTTCCTCCTCGGTGGCCAGGAGGCCGGTGACATTGGAGACGACCGGGATACGCGGCGCGTGGAAGGTGAGCCCGTCGGCGACCTCCCGGAAACGGTCAAGCATGGGTTCCATCAGCGGCGAGTGGAAGGCGTGGCTGACCTTCAGGCGCCGGGTCCGCAGTCCGCGTTCCGCGCAGAGGGCGGCCGTGGCGTCGATCGCCTCGGCGGGGCCCGACAGCACGGTGGCGCGGGGGCCGTTGACGGCGGCCACGGCCAGTCGGCCCGTGGTTCCCGCCGCGTCGAGGAGCGCGGGGACGTCGTCCTCGGCGGTCTCGACGGCGAGCATGGCGCCGCCCTCGGGGAGGTCCTGCATCAGGGTGGCGCGGGCGGCGACCAGCGCGCACGCGTCATCGAGGGAGAGCACTCCGGCGGCGTGCGCGGCGGCCAGTTCGCCGATGGAGTGGCCGAGCAGCCGGTCGGGGGTCAGTCCCCAGTGTTCGAGGAGCCGGAAGAGGGCGACCTCGAAGGCGAACAGGGCGGTCTGGGTGTAGGCGGTCCGCCCGAGCAGTTCCTCCGAGGCGAGCGCCTCGGCGAGCGGCCGGTCAAGGCGGGGGTCGATCCTGGCGGCCACGGCGTCGAACGCCTCCGCGAACACCAGGTGCGTGGCGTGCAGTTCACGGCCCATACCGACGCGCTGGGCGCCCTGACCGGTGAAGAGGAAGGCCAGCGGCCCGGCCGCCCCGGAAGCCGTGCCGCGCACCACGCGCGCGTCCGGGATGCCGTGCGCGAGGGCGTCGAGGGCGGCGGGCAGATCCGTACGGCCGGTGCCGACCACGACGGCCCGGTGTGTGAAGCGGGGGCGGCGGGCGGCGAGGGCTCGGGCGACGCTCCGGGCCACGTGCTGCGGCGCTGGGACATCGGTGCGGTCGGGGTGATCGGAGTGGTCGGCGTGGCCGGTGTCGTCCACGTGGCCGATGTGGTCACGCAGCCGCGCGGCCTGCGCCCGCAGGGCATCGGGGGTACGGGCGGAGAGGAGCAGCGCCACCGGGGTGTGCCCGGCCCGCGCCTCGGGACGATCCCCGTCGGCCGGGCTCTCGACGGCAGGGGTCGCGTCGGCCGGAGTCTCAACGGCAGGGGCCTCGACGGCGGAGGCCGCGTCGACGGGGGTCTCGACGGCGGGAGTCCCGGTGGCATGGACCTCGACGACCGGCGCCTGCTCCAGAACCACATGGGCGTTGGTGCCGCTGATCCCGAACGACGACACGGCCGCCCGGCGCGGGCGCCCCGTGTCCGGCCACTCGCGGGCCTCCGTCAGCAGTTCCACCGCGCCCGCCGACCAGTCCACCTCGGGCGTGGGCCGATCCACGTGCAGGGTGCGCGGCAGCACCCCGTGCCGCAGCGCCAGCACCGTCTTGATGACGCCGCCGACACCGGCCGCGGCCTGCGCGTGCCCGATGTTGGACTTCAACGACCCCAGATACAGCGGGCGTTCACGCTCCTGCCCGTACGTGGCGAGCAGTGCCTGCGCCTCCACGGGGTCGCCGAGCCGGGTGCCCGTGCCGTGGGCCTCGACGGCGTCGACCTGGGCTGGGCTGAGGCCGGCGTCGGCGAGGGCGGCCCGGATGACGCGCTGCTGGGAGGGGCCGTTGGGTGCGGTGAGGCCATTGGAGGCGCCGTCCTGGTTGACCGCCGAGCCCCGGACGACCGCCAGCACTCGGTGCCCGGCGCGGCGGGCGTCCGAGAGGCGTTCCAGGACCAGGACGCCCACGCCCTCGGCCCAGCCCGTGCCGTCCGCCGCCCCGGAGAAGGCCTTGCAGCGGCCGTCCCCGGCGAGGCCCCCTTGCAGCAGGAACTCCTCGTACAGCCCCGGCCTGGCCATCACGGCGGCGCCGCCGACCAGGGCGAAGGAGCACTCGCCGGCGCGAAGGGCGCGTATCGCCAGGTGGAGTGCCACCAGGGAGGAGGAGCAGGCGGTGTCGACGGTGAGCGCCGGGCCCTCCAAGCCGTAGAAGTAGGCGAGCCGGCCGGAGGCGATGCTGCTGGTGGTGCCGGTGAGGACGTGGCCCCGGACCTCGCGGAGCGCCTCGTCGTCCTCGGGGCCGTACTTCTGGTCGGTCATGCCGACGAACACGCCCCCGTCGGTGCCCTTGAGGTCGGCCGGGTCGAGTCCGGAGCGTTCGACCGCCTCCCAGGAGGTCTCCAGCAGGAGCCGCTGCTGCGGGTCCATCGCCAGGGCCTCGCGCGGGGAGACACCGAAGAAGTCGGCGTCGAAGTCCCCGGCGCCGTACAGGAATCCGCCTTCGAGGCGAGCCCCGGCGTCGGCCAGTCCGCCGGTGCGCCAGCCCCGGTCGGCGGGGAAGGCGCCGACGGCGTCCCGGCCCTCGTGGACCAGGTCCCACAGTTTCTCGGGGGTGTCGGCCCCGCCGGGGAAGCGGCAGGCCATCGCGACGATCGCCACGGGTTCCCGTCGGCCCGCCTCCAGGTCGCGGAGTTTGCCTCGGGTGCGCTGGAGGTCGGCGGTCACCCGCTTGAGGTAGTCAACAACCTTGTCGTCGTTCGCCACGGATACTCCGATTCGGCCGTACGTACGGGTGGGGGGTTCAGGTGAGGTCGCCGAACTCGCTGTCGATGAAGGCGAGCACCTCGTCGGCGGTGGCCGCGCGGAGGGTTTCGTCGCCGTCGGCGGGGCCGTCCGGGGCGGCGGCGGGGGCTTCGAGGAGGTGCAGGATCCGGCGGAGCCGGTCGGTCACCTCGGTGCGGGACGGGTCGTCGGCGGTGAGGGCCTCGGCGGTGGTCTCCAGCCGGTCGAGGTCGCTGCGCAGCCGTTCCCGGGGGCTCGGCCCTGCGGGCAGCAGGCGCAGCAGCAGGTGGTCGGCGAGGGCCGTCGGGGAGGGGTGGTCGAAGACGAGGGTCGCGGGGATGTCCAGGCCGGTGGCCGCCTTGAGCTGGTTGCGGAGTTCGACGCCGGTGAGGGAGTCGAAGCCCTGGTCCTTGAAGGCCTGGTCGGGGTCGACCTCGTCGGGCCGTGCGTGGCCGAGGACCTGGGCGGTGCGGTCCAGCACGAGGGTGAGGACGCGGGCTGGGCGGTCCTCGTCGGGCAGTGCGGCGAGGGAGGTCGCGAAGTCGGCGCCGGGCGTGTCCGGTCGTCGTACGGCGGCGCGGCGGGGCGGCGGGCCGAGCAGCGCGGACAGGAGGGCGGGGGCGGGCCGGTCGCGGTGGGCGGCGCGCAGCCGGGGCAGGTCGAGCGGGGCGGCGGTCACGGCCGGGGCCGGGGCGGTGAGGGCGGTGTCGTACAGGGCGAGGGCCCGTTCGGTGGGGAGGGTGTCGGTGCCGGTGCGCAGGAGCCGTTCCCGGTCGCGTTCGCCGAGTGCGGCGGTCATGCCGCTGGTCTCGTCCCACAGTCCCCAGGCGATGGAGACGGCGGGCAGCCCGTGGGCGGCCCGTCGCTCGGCGAGGGCGTCGAGATAGGCGTTGGCGGCGCAGTAGTTGGCCTGGCCTGCGGTGCCGAAGGTGGCGGAGGCGGAGGAGAACAGGACGAAGGAGGTCAGGTCCAGGTCGCGGGTCAGCTCGTCGAGGTGGCGGGCGCCGTGGGCCTTGGCGTGCAGGACGCGGTCGACCCGGTCGGGGGTGAGGGAGGTCAGGACGCCGTCGTCGACCGTGCCGGCGCAGTGCACGACGCCGGTGAGGCGGTGCCCTTCGGCGGCGAGGCGGTGGAGGAGCGCGGCCACGGCCGTCCGGTCGCCGACATCGCAGGCGACGAGGTGCGCCTCGGCGCCGGCGGCGGCGAGTTCGGCCTTGAGGCCGTCCGCGCCGGGGGCCGTGTCGCCCGAGCGCGAGGTCAGTACGAGGCGGCGTACGCCGTGGCGGGCGGCCAGGTGGCGGGCCGTCCGCGCGCCCAGGGTGCCGGTGCCTCCGGTGACGAGGAACGTTCCCTCGGGCGTGGCCCCGGCGGCGACGGTGAGGACCGCCTTGCCCACGATCCGGGCCTGGGCGACCGCCCGGAACGCCTCGGGTGCGCGGTGGACGTCCCAGGTCGTGACGGGCGGTGCGGCGAGGGTGCCGTCGGCGAAGAGCGCCGACAGTTCGGTGAGCATCTCCCGGATGCGGTCGGGGCCCGCGTCGCCGAGGTCGAAGGCGCGGTAGCGGACCCCGGCGTGGTCGGCGGCGACTTGGTCGGGGTCGCGTGGGTCGGTCTTGCCGATCTCGACGAACACCCCGCCGCGCGGCAGCAGTTCGAGGGAGGCGTCGGTGAACTCCCCAGCGAGGCAGTTCAGGACGACATCCATCCCGGCACCCGCCGTGTGCGCGAGGAACCGCTCACGGAAGCCGGTGTCACGGGAGTCCGCGATGTGCGCGTCGTCCAGTCCGGCGGCACGTAGCGCGTCCCACTTGGGCCGGGAGGCCGTGGCGTACACCTCGGCGCCGAGGTGGCGGGCCAGGCGTACGGCCGCGGAGCCCACGCCGCCCGCTCCCGCGTGGACGAGGACCCTGCTGCCCGGCCCGATCCCGCCGAGGTCGCACAGCCCGTACCAGGCGGTCAGATACGCCACGGGCGCGGCGGCGGCCCGCGCGAAGGTCCAGCCGTCGGGCACGGGAGCGAGCAGCCGTTCGTCGGTGACGGCGACGGGCGCGAAGGCCGCGTCGAGCATGCCCGCCACCCGGTCGCCGGGCGCGAACCGCGTCACACCGGGGCCGGTCGCCAGCACCACTCCGGCGCCCTCGATGCCCAGTTCGGCGTCGCCGGGATACATGTCGAGGGCGATCATCGTGTCCCGGAAGTTCACCCCGGCGGCCCGTACGGCGACACGCACCTTCCCCGCTGCCAGGTCCCGTTCCGCGTCGGGGTGCGGCACCAGTTCCAGGCCGCTGATCGAGCCACGGCGGACAGCGTCCAGCCGCCATGCGCCGGCCGGCGCCCGAAGGGGTGCGTGCGCCTCCGCCCGCACCAGCCGCCGGCCGTGGACACGCCCGGCGCGGACGGCCAGATCGGGCTCCCCGCAGGCCAGCACGTCCGCGAGCGGCAGCCCGCCGACGAGTACCTCGGATCCCGGTGCGCCGTCCGTGTCCACCAGCACGACGCGGCCCGGGTGTTCGGCCTGCGCGGCACGCACCAGGCCGGCCACGGCAGCGTGGGCGAGGGCGTTGTCCCCCGCCTCGCCGGTCCGGGAACCCACGGCCGGCAGACCCGACGCCGCCACGACGGCGGCCCGCCGGGTGACGACCACGAGTGGAACAGCCGTGAACCGCTCGTCGACCAGCCACTCCTGGAGCAGCCCCAGGACGTGTGCGGTCACGTCGTCGACATCGCCGGACGGGCAGTGGGCCACCACGGCGTCGGGAAGGCCGTCGACCCGGTCGAGGTCGACACTCCCGTCGTCCGCCACCGGCAGCAGGACGGGCTCGACGGGGGTCACGTCCCTCGGTACGGGCAGGGCGGTCCATTCGATCCGGAAGAGGGCGTCGCGGTCCGGGGTGACCGCACCCGGCAGCCGGTCGGCCGAAACCTCCCGCAGGACCAGCCCCTCGACGGTGACGACGGGTGCGCCGTCCACGTCCACCGCCGTCAGCGCCACCGCCCCCTCCGCACTCCGGGTCACGCGCACCCGCAGGGCATCGGCGCCGGTCGCGTGGACCCGTACGCCGTTCCACGCGAACGGCAGCCGGGCGGGGGCACCCGGAGGCAGGTCCACCCCGAGGGCGTGCAGGGCGGCGTCCAGCAGGGCGGGGTGCACGGCGAAACGCCCGGCCGGGCCCCGGTCGGCCTCGTCCAGCTCGACCTCGGCATACAGCGTGCCGTCGTCACCCCGCAGCACCGAACGCAGCCCCTGGAAGGCGGGCCCGTACTCGAACCCGGCCTCGATCAGGCCCGGGTAGAAGCCGTCGAGCGCGATCGGTGTGGCCGACTCCGGGGGCCAGGAAACGGCGGCGGGGGCGGGATCGACGGCCGCGGCGGGATCGACGGCCATGGCGGGTTGGACGGCCGTGGCGGGGGTCAGGGTGCCCTCGGCGTGCCGGATCCAGGGCAGTTCGTCGTCGGCTGACCCGCCGAGGGCGACGGGACGGGAGTGGACGGCGACCGTACGCCTCCCCTCCTCGTCCGGGGCGCCGATGACGAGCTGCAGATCGGCCGCCTCCTCGGCGGACAGGGCCAGCGGCGTGGAGAGGGTCAGCTCGGCGAGTTCGGGGCAGCCGAGGCGCCGGCCGGCCCAGCACGCCATGTCCACGAAGGCCGTTCCGGGCAGCAGGACGGTGCCGAGCACCTTGTGATCCGCGAGCCAGGGCTGCGTGGCGGGCGTGATCCTCCCGGTGGCGATCACCCCGCCCTCGGCGGCCCGCACGAGCCAGGTGCGCAGCAGCGGATGGTCGGTCGTCCCGAGCCCGGCGGCCTGGAGCGCCCCGGCCGGAACCGTGCCCGCGCTGTCGGGCCAGTAACGGCGGTGCCGGAAGGCATACGTCGGCAGATCCACCCGACGCGCCCCGGTCCCGGCGAACACCGCCCGCCAGTCCACGGCCACACCGTGCACATGCGCCTCGGCCAACGCGGACAGCAACGCCACCACCTCGCCCCGGCCCTTGCGCAGGGCGGCGACCGCGGAAGCCTCCGGCGCGGTCTCCTGGATCAGGGAGACGAGGGAGCCGTCGGGGCCGACCTCCAGGACGGTGGTGGCGTCCTGCGCGCGCAGGGCACGGACACCATCGGCGAAACGCACGGTCGCGCGGACGTGCCGGACCCAGTAGCCGGGGGTCGACAACTCCGCGCCCGCCACTTCGCCGGTCACGTTCGACACGACGGGGACGGACGGTTCGTGGAAGGTCACGCCCGCCAGCGCCTCGGCGAAATCGTCCAGCATCGGTTCCATCAGAGCGGAGTGGAAAGCGTGGCTGACCGCCAGCCGCTTGACCCGCCG
>NZ_JBEOYO010000101.1:0-12005 GCF_040297125.1 Streptomyces sp. NPDC001868
TTTTACGTTGTCCTTCCTTTTCTTTTATTACCCCCCCCTGTTTTTTTTAGTTGCGTGCGGGGGGGGCGCGCCCCCCCCCCCCCCCCCGCCACAGCACTAGCCCGGAAAGGGTACATGAAGCCGTGAAGGTATCTGCTGGTTCCGCAGAAGACCTAGGACTTTTCCTCCATCATCTGGGAACCCACCTTCGAGAGATAGAGGCATCGGTCACCATCGATCTCTATGCCGACTTCGAGATCGAAGAACCAGACGCAAAGAAAGAGTTCGAGGAATTCCGTGCACGGATCGTGCGCGCCAGTGAGTCTCAGCCTCAACGTGGGTTTTGGTCCCGGTTCGCAAGGAAGCCCGAGCGGTTCATGGGAGTCCCTCTCGACCTCACCACAGACGAAGGAATCAGAACCTTCTCGCTCCTGGCGCCGAGGGTGATCGGCTGCGAAGGATACAGAAACAAGAAGGTTATATTCTCGACCATCGAGAACGAGAACATAGTGCGGCTCGACATTCCTGAACAAGAGGTGAGTCGGATAGTGGCCCAGGCGCATCTGAGCGGTGCCGTGAGTGTGATCGCCACAGACTAACAAGCTGGGCGAGCATGTTCGCCGACTTGGACGTCCAAATTTCGCGCAATATGAAAAGTTGTGGAGTCGGCTTCGGCCAGCTCCACAACTTTTCTATTTCTGGACAGATGCTACGACCTGCCAGTAATGGGAGGCCGCTGGATCCTGCCCTGCGCCCCCGCCCTCATTTACAACGGTCTTCCGTCGGGCAATCTTTTCGATTTCGATATCGAGCGAATACCATTCGGCTTGCCGTACAGGCTATCGCTGCGGTGAAAACTATAAGAATCGCCCACTGTATGGCATTCGCAACTTCGCCGTCGGACGGATTGTCGAGTGCAGCCACTGCAATGAAGAGCCAGCAGCCTACCACCGAAAGAATGCATCTCCAGTTTTTCATTGCGCTAGAAGCGACCACGCCATGGGCGAATGCTGTACTTGGGATACCAGCGCGGAGTCGACCGGTTGTAGATATGGGCCATTCCGTTCCACGCGAAACGTCTGGCATGACGATACGTGTTTCTGCCGTACCAATAAGTGTCAGCCACGCCAGCGACAATAGTTGCGTTCCAGGCGCATCGCCCGAAGCCTCGCAAGCTACGGCACCTACTGAGTCTGCGTGTCGTTTTGACCGCTCGGTGGCCCCACGAGCCGGGAGATACGTACAACCCGAACATCGCGGCCGAGTGGAGCATGTCAGCACTCGCGTGCCGACGTCGCACGTTCCGCCACTTCCTCACCCAGGAAACCGGGTTGTACCAGCGTCGTCCGTCGAGGTCGTATTGGTTGATGGGGTCGCCGGGGTAGGCGTAGGCGTTGGCGCCGCCGCCGTAGACGGGGTCGATGGACAGGAAGCGTCCGGTGGTGGGGTTGTAGAGGCGGACGCCCATGAGGGTGAGGCCGGTGAGGGTCTCGGTGGAGCGCTGTTTGGCGCCGAGCCAGTTGTAGCGGGTGGCTGGCTGTCCGGTGCGGCGGTTGCCGTATTCGTCGCTGTCCAGGGCGGTGGGGGCCTGGCTGGTGTCCAGCGGGAGCTGGAGGGCGACGTCGCCGTGGATGGTGCTCAGCTGCAGGGTGGTGTCGCCGGTCTTGCTCGTGGTGGCGGCAAGGTCGCCGGAGGCGGACTCGACGTTGCGGGTCAGGGTGCCGGTGGCGGTGTCCTCGATGATCCAGCGGGGGTTGTCGCTGGCGCCGTCGTAGTGGTTGAGCTTGGCGGCGGTCTGGGTCCAGGTGGTGCCGCTGCCGGTTTCGACCTTGAAGGAGCGGAACCGCAGGGCGGCGTCGAGTTGCCAGGTCTGGCGCTTGCCGCCCGAGGTCTGCTGGTAGGCGAGGTCGTTGGTGTAGTAGCTGAGGGTGCTGCCCGGCAGGGCGGTGGTGCGGCCGAACGCGTCGTAGGTGTAGCCGGAGTCGACGAGGCGGTCGGCGCTGTCGTAGGTGTGGCTGGTGGTGGCGGCTCCGGTGGAGGTGCAGGCGCTGCCGGACTCGGCGGTGGCGGTGGCCAGCGCGGTGCGGTTGGTGCGCTTGTCGAAGGTGTAGGCGCGGCGGGTGCAGGCCTCGCCGACGGTGTCGTCGACGTTTGTGAGGCGGCCGGCCTTGTCGTAGGTGTACTTCTGGGCTGACCAGCCCTGGTGGCTGGTGGCCTGGCCGTGGACGTTCTCGGTGACGGTGTCGGTGTAGACGTTGGTGGCGTCGCTGTCGCGGGTGTAGGCCCGGGACGTGGTGGCGCCGGTGGTGTCTTCGGTGACGGTCAGGGTGTAGCCGCCGGGGAGTGTCTCGGCGGCGATCGAGCCGTCCGCGTCGTAGGTGGCAGAGAAGTCACCGGCGACGGAGTCGCTGGTCTTGGTGACCAGGCCACGTGGTTCGGCTGTGTGGTTGTAGGTGTAGGTGACGGTCGAGGGGGCGGTGTCGGTGACCTTGACCGGGCGGTCGAGCTTGTCGTACTCGGTGCTGGTCTTGCCCGCGTCGGCGTCGGTGTAGGAGATGAGACGGCCGAGCTTGTCGTAGCTGCTGGTGATGGTGCCGCCGGTGGTGGACGTCACCTTGGTGATCTGTCCGGTTGCCGGGTCGTACTCGTTGGTCGTCTCGGGGACGGCCTGGCCGAGGGTTCCGGTAATGGTTGTCTTCAGCGGACGGCCGGCGGCGTCGTGGGTGCTGGTGGTGGTGCGGGTCTGGCTGCCGGCGGTCTCGGTGACCTTGGTGGTCTGGCCGAAGTAGCCGTATTCGGTGGTGGCATCGGGCAGGTTGGCCGGGTTGGAGCCGCCGCCGGTGATGGCGCCGGCCGGGCCGGTCCAGCAGGGCTGGTCGGCCCATTCGGGGCGGCCCTGGCACGATCCGGTCCCGGTGGCCGTCCAGTACTCGGTGATCCTGGTCGCGGCGTCATCTCCGCTGGAGCCGGGCAGGGACTGTGCGGTCACCCGTCCTTGCGCGTCGTAGTCGGTCGCGGTGGACAGGTTCAGGCCGCCGGAGTCCTGGATTGTGAGGGTGGGCAGGCCCTTGGCCCAGTCGTACTGGGTCTCGTTGACGCGCTTTTCGCCCATGACGGAGTAGTAGTCGCGGACCCGGGCACCGGTGATTTCCAGGGTGACCTGGTCCTTGACAGTGGCGGTGCCGTCGGTGGGGCGTCCCTCGTCGTACTCCTTGACTGTCCAGGTCCGTGCGGGCACGGAGGTGCCGGCCTGGACCAGGACGGTGGAGCCGTCCTTGAGGTCCTCGCTGAGGTCGACCCGGTGGATCGGCCCGAACTCCTCCAGCTCCCGGGTGCCGGTGGTGTTGAACAGCGAGGTGGTCGACAGCAGGTGAGCGCGTTCGCCCGAGGACTGGGAGATGATGCCCAAGTCGGTCAGGACGCCCTTGTCGTCTGCCGTGCTGCCGAGTGCCAGCTTGCGGTTACCGGCGGTCAGTTGACGCACGGTGTTGCCGAACCGGTCGTACTCGGTGGTGGTGATGTACTTGCCCGGAGTGGCGGTGTTGACCTCTCGGCCGGAGGCGTTGAGGTAGTGCACGGTGGCGCGCGGGTAGTCGGCCGCGGCCAGGGCCTCGCCGTCGTGGGAAGCGGGCACCGAGTCCGCAGGGAAGACGGCGGTGGCGTCCGCCGGGCCGTCGAGCTGGCCCCAGGCGGCGATGTCCGAGGCCCCCATGGTGTGGGGTGCCTTGCTGCCGGTCAGCGGGACACCGTAGACGATGCTGGTGGCCGCCTCGCCCTCAACGGTGTCGGCCGTGCCCTGCTTCAGCGTGGGCCGGGAGACCTGCAGCAGCATGCCGTCGCCGGCGGCCGTGCCGCTGCCTGCATTGCCGTAGGTGAAGGTCCAGGGCAGTTCACCGGCCGGCTCGAGCCAGGTGACGCGGCCCTCGGAGTAGGCGTACTGGGTCTCGGTCTGCTGCCCCAGACGGGGATCGAAGGACTGGCGCAGCCGCCCGGAGGAGTCGTAGCGGTAGCTGGCCACGGCGGTCGCGGTCGCGGCAGACGCTCCGGGCCCGGTGGCCCACAGCTTGATCTGCTTGACCTGGCCGGTGAAGTCACCGAACTGCGCGTCGGTGTCGGTGCCGGTGGCCGTGGTGGCCGTGGCGTAGACGAACTCCAGCACCCGGCAGCCCTTGGTCGCCGGGTCGGCCTCGCAGGCAGCCGTGGTCGCAGCCGAGGTCGGCGCGATGATCCGCTTGGGCCTGGCCAGCGTCTTGCCGTCCACCTCCACGGTCTCGGAGATCACCTTGGTGGTGGAGTTCGTCAGGCCGTCCAGCAGGGTGGTGGAGACCTGCCAGGTGGTGGCGGCCGGAGCGGGCTTGGCGAAGGTGGTGACCGTGCCCTCGGTGTCGGACAGCGTGAACGTGTCGTTCGCGCTGCTCTTGAGGGTGAGGTCCTCCGCGCCCGGCTCGGGTATCCAGCCGTTCTTCGCGGCGTTGGCGGTGAAGTGGAGGCTGTCGCCCTCGGCGAGGACCACGTCGACCGCGGTGGCGGAGACCTTGCGCAGGTGGCTGTAGTCGGATTCGGTGTCCTCCGCGACGGTGCCGGCCACCCACTCCTTGCCGAAGATCGCGGCCTGTCCCTCCTGCTTGGCTCCCTGGTCAGGCGTGCGGGACGACGCCGAGCGGGTCACGTTCATGCCGAAGAACGACGCGTCGGTCTGCGACAGCGTGTAGTCACCGGTAAGCAGGTTCACCGATCCCGGGCCCACCTCGCTGGCCGCGGCGCCGTCGGCACCTCGGTCCACGACCACCGCCAGCGGTGCGGTGCTGGACGAGGCGGAGTTCGGGCCGGTGAAGTCGGCCTTGATCTGGATGGTGCCGTCCGGGCTGACGGTGGTGGTGGCGTTCCATACCAGCGCCGCGTTCTTGCCGCCTGTCAGCGGCACCGGCCAGGCGCTCAGCGCGCTGCCGCCCGAGGTGACGTCACCGGCCGGGATCGGGGTCCAGTCGTCCGCTTCCGAACGGCGCCAGGAGAAGGACACCTTGTCGTACTTGGCCGCGTCGGCCTCGGCGACCAGCGGCAGCCTGCGTGCGGTGCGCTCGCCCTCGGCAGGCTGCACGAACCCGCCCGGACCGGCGTGGAAGACGTACTCCTTCGCCTCGGATTTGTTGTCCGCCTTGTCGACGGAACGCACCTGCAGAGTGTGTGTGCCGTTCTTCGCCGGGGTGACGGAGATGCCCTTCGCCGCGGCCGACCCGCCGGTGGCGACCTTCGTCCAGGTCACTCCGTCCAGCGACCACTCCAGCCAGTTGTGGTCCGCGGCCGGCGGGGTGACCGTGAACGTGCCGGCCTGGCCCGCGCCCTTGACCCACTGGCCACTGGGGTAGTCCGTCGAGGTGATCTGCGTCGGGGCGGACGGGGCGGACGTGTCGACCGTGAAGGTCTTCCACCCCGACCAGCCCACGTTGTAGTGCGTGCCGTCGAACGGCGAGGTGCGGAACTTGTAGGTCTTGCCGTTGCTCAGCACGCCGGCCGGCACGGTCACCGAAGCAGGAGAGCCCGACGCCACGTACTTGGAGACGATGACATCGCCGACCTGCGTGTTGGTGGCGTTGTCGTAGATCTGGAAGGTGCCGTTGACCTTGTCGCCGTCGGCGTCGACGAACGTGTCGCGCAGCGTCGGCGTGGCCGTGTTGACCGTGTAAGCGCCGCTGTAGGAGAAGAACGGCGGGCCGGCCTCCTGCTTGGTGCCGGTCTTGGGCCGGAAGTTGTAGTTCACCACCAGCTTCGGCGGATTCGAGGCCGCGTTGGCGGAGTTGACCCGCTTCCACTGCGCCACAACCGACTCGCTCGTCGCCCGCAGGCCCATGTGCCCGCGGGTCGCCTTCGCCGACGCCCACTCCTGGGCCAACGTTGTCACATCCGCGTTGATCCATCCGTCAGGCGCCGAGGTGCAGGACGGATTGCCGCGCGTCTCGGTGGACGTGGCCTTCTTCGCCGTCATCGTCGGCCGGTTCGTCCACCGGCTCGCCGTCGAGGCCGCAGGAGAGGACCACACCTCCCACGACTGGGCCGAGCAGTCGGTGTTGTTGCCGGAGTGGAAGTTCCACAACGACAGCTTCGCGCTGGAGACCAGAGCGTCAGCGATCGGCGTCGAGTTCCAGCTGATGAACGACTGCGCGGTGCGCGGCGTGCCGTCGGAGTTCGTCGTGCCCGGGTTGCCGAAATCCAGCTCGGTGTCCGTGGACAGATCGACCGTCTCGCCCTGCTGGACGTAGGTGTCGAAGACGTTCGACAGCGACGACGTCGAGGGGTCGACCGTCACCGGGTACTGCGTCTTGGGATCCGCGAGGAACTTCGCGTCCGGGGTGATGACCAGATCCACGCCGCCCCTGGTCTTGACGACCTTCATCGCGACCCTGGCCCGGTTGACGTGCTCACCCGAACGCTTGTCGACGGCCGCGTCCCACATCACTGGCGCGGGCATGACAGCCCGTTTCTTGTTCTTGCCGTTGGTGAACAGCACACTGCCGTCCGCCAGTTGCTTCGCCTTCAGCCCCTTGGCCTTCAACGGCAGCGTGTACGAGTAGCCGCCGGCCGCCGGCCGCCGTTTGATCTCGACGAACTGCTCGAAACCGGTCCGGGTCGCCTCCACCACCACGTCCGCACCCGGCACCGCCTCGGGATACTCCGCACGCGTGCCCTCCAGCCTCGGCTCGGGCAGCCCGCCCTTCCACTGCAGCGTGATCTGCTCACCGCCCTCGCCCAGCGTCACCAGGTCGACAGCCTTCGCCCGCTGAGCCGCCTTCAGCGACGACGCCGGCACACCGCTCCCGCCGGCCAGCCGCAGCCGGTCGGGATGCGCCACCGGCGCCACCCCGTCCCCCGACTCCCGCAGACTCACATCGACATCAACCCACTTACCGTCCCGCTCGAACCGCACCGGCCCGGCCGACAGCTCCGTCGTCAGACTGCCGTTGCTGTTCACCCACGTCCTGGACGTCTCGGTACGCTCCGACAACGCCTCCACCCGCTTGCCCGACAAACGGGCCGCGACCTTCGCCGACGCGATGTCCGCCGCAACCGACGGCGCCTTCACCTTCGACTTCGGCGCCTGGCCAGCCCGCTCACCGGGCGCCGCCACGGCCACGCCCTCCATCAGCGTCACCGACATCAGAACCGCAAGACCCCCCGCTATCCAGCGCAGACTCCTGCTGTCCTCATGCCACACCCACCCTCGCTCCTCGGCAGAGGGCAGCTCCTCAGATCTCACCAAATGTCCCCGTCTACTCACGATGTAAAGAACCAGTGATCAATCCGCAAAGTAGCCCGGGACACAACAACACCAAGATCACCAAAGGGACTTCACAGGACACCCCACCCCCCAACCCCACCCATGACCTTGATCACATGACAACCCATCACAAATACAGAAACCCACACCCCACAAAACAACCAGACAGCCAACCGCCGCGACTGCGCTCGCCAACAGGACGCCGACGTCTGCGCGACTCAGCAGCGGAGGCAGAAGGCCGGGGCGATCCGGCGTCCCACAGCACGGTCTCCAGGGTGAGGTCCTCACGGGCCGGGCCGCAGCGCCGGGTTTGGATGAATGCCCTCAAATTTCACAGGACAACAGCGCCCGGCGGCGCCAGGTCCTCAGTGTCGGCACCCAGAATTCGGCCGACTTCAATGACGCTCACATCGGGATTGACGCACACGTTCGATCATGATGTCGGGGTCGGGTAGGGTGCGACGCGCTCCCAGCACGGGAGCCATAGCGCACCGCCTCAGCAGTACCGAGTGCTGTAGTCACCCCTAACGATGGTGTGCGCGGCACGCGTTGCCCTTTGTGCAAGCACCAGCCGCGGTCGCAAGCCACGATCTGAATGGGGTGGGGATGTCCAGACACCGGTTGTCCAAGAAGGGCCGCTACATCGCATGGACGACGGCAGGCGCTGCTGTCGTCGCCGGTGCCGGAATCACGGCACAGACCTCGATCGCGGCTCCGGCCTGGCCGGCGCAGAAGACGTACACGGGCCGGGCCTTCGACGCCTGCACGGCACCGTCACTCGCGGCGATGAAGGCCTGGAACACCGGCTTCTACGGCGCCATCGCGGTGTACATGGGGGGCAAGAACCGCGGCTGCGCCCAGCCCAACCTCACCGCATCGTGGGTGAAGTCGGTCAATTCCCTCGGCTGGAAGCTCATCCCGCTCTACGTCGGCGCCCAGCCACCCTGCCAGACAAGCGCGAACCCGGAGAAGTTCACCGCCTCCACAGCAGCCTCCCTCGGCGCGAGCAACGCCAACGACGCCGTGTCCAAGGCCGCGGCGCTCGGCATAAAGGCCGGCAGCCCGATCTACCTCGACATGGAGCCGTACGACATCACCAACAAGGCATGCAACGACGCCGTGCTGACGTACGTCCGCTCCTTCACCAAGACGCTACGCGCCAAGACCTACCGCGCCGGCTACTACGGCTTCAGCAGCTCCAGCGCCAAAGCCGTCGCCACCGCCACGGACAAGACGGACCTGCCCGGCAACCTCTGGTACGCGCTGTGGGACAAACAGAACACCACCACCGCGGACTGGCCGTGGGACCCCAAGCTGTTCACCAACCACAGCCGCGGCCACCAGTACATGGTCAACAGCAAAGAGACGCGCGGCGGCCATACGATCACCGTCGACCGCAACGCCTGGGACGCCCCAGTAGCCCTCGTCGGATGACAACCGGGTCCCACCGCATCCACCGCCCTGTAATCCGTTGCTCGCCTCGAAGGTGAGTTCAGCGGTGGCGGGACGGAAGCCTGGCAGGGATGAGGCCACGGTACAGCGCTCCTTCCAGAGGCTCCCAGGACCACACTCCCCCAACGCTGATGAGTTCCGGGAGGCAGAGCTGGCCCGCCTGGAGGATGCGTCGGTCGACCCACACGGGGCGTGGTCGGCTCATCGAGGGCAGGGTGTGCGGCCGGCCGTGGTGGCGGCGCGGCGTTTGGCGGCTTCGGCCTGCCGGGCGCGTTGCTGCTCCCACCGGTGCTCGCGGGCCCACGCCTGGGCGGTCACGGCCTCGTGCAGCTGCCGGTCGACCGCCCTACAGCGGTCCGTCTCAGAGGCGCACGGCATCGCGGTTTCGACGGCGGCCGCCACCGAGTGCCGCTGGGCACGGCTGCTGGCCTGCCGCTCTTCGCACTGCGGGCAGTCCCGGCCGGAGTTGAGCAAGGTGCGGTCGCCGCACTCCTGCCGCTGGGGCAGGCCCTTTCCGATCAGCCGGCCGACCGGGTCCTTGATCGGACCACCGAGGCGCAGCTGATCGGCCAGACGCCGGGCGAGCCGGTCAGCGAGGACCTGCGGTCCGTCGGTCCGGCCGACGAACCCGCTCACCGTGACCAGCTCGGAGCGGGCGGCAGCCTCCACCAGGCGGCGTGCCGCGGGACGCTCCAGACGCGCCCACACCAGCCGCACCGGCCGACTCACCCGAACCAGGCCCCTGTTCGAACCCCCACCGACCACCCGAGACACAGGCACGCCAGGCTGCCGCACCCGCAGACACAGGTGCGGCGCCACCGCCTCCTGCCGCTCAAGCCCGGATGCCTTGCATGACGTCGCAGAAAGTTCTTGCTCCCAGCCCAGGGCGCGGCGGGAGAGTGAAGTTGCGGTACCGGTCCGTTCCTGGAACCGCGTGTCGCGTGTCGCGATCTCAGGACGGCAGAGCCAAGAAATTAGGTTGTCAGCCTGCCGGGAGAAAGCGAGGCGACAACGGGTGACGGCATCGGATACTACGGAGAAGTCCTTCTTCGAGAAGGCCGCCTACATCGTTACACCGGGATCGGTCGTCTTCGCGCTCCTGTACTACGCCGGCCACACGTACCGCAGCGCGTACTATTCCTACTTCGGTCTCCGCGTCAGTGAGTTGGAATTCACCCCCCAGGACTATTTGCTCGGCAGCCCGGCGGCCATCTTCCTCCCCCTGTGGGTACTGCTCACTCTGGGAATCGTCGGCGTGATTGCCTTCCGGCCAATGGAGCGACGGCTTTCAGCGGCGGCACGGCGAGGCCCGGTGAGTCGGGCGCTCGCCGCGGTGGGAGTCGTCTTGCTGTTGCTCAGCTTCCCCGTCCTCCTGGAGCCTGCCTGGTGGCTGCGCGGCATGGTGGTGCTTCTGCCTATCGGCTGGCTACGGGCCCTGCTCCCCGCCTTTCTCGTGGCCGTGGGCGGGCTTCTGCTGCTGTTCGCCGTGCATCTGGGCCGCGCTCCGCACCTTCGCGGGAGCCGCCTCTGGGGCGTCACGGAAGGACTACTCGTCTCCGCGACGGCGCTGATCGCGTTCTTCGCCATGGCCCGCTACGCACACGGAGCGGGGACGTCGGAGGCTCACGAGGACGTGATGCGAAACTTTAGCGGCATGACGCGCGTCCTGGTTCACTCACGTCAGCCGATCTTCCCATCGGCCCCCACCGTCCGCTGCGAGGATCGGGGCGCCGCCTACTTGCCCTATCGGTACAGGTGCATCGGATTCCGAGTTCTGGCGAAGACGAGCACACGGTACTACCTCGTGCCCAGGCAGCGTCTGGCCGATGGGGACATCACCCTACTTCTCCAAGATGACAACACCATTCGCGTAGAGGTCCGCGGCAAGAGGTGAGCCGAACTAGTGCCGCCGGTCAGGTAGGGATGACCGGCGACACCTCTTCGGGAGCCGTGTCCGGATCCGGATCGGGGATCGTGTCCGGAGCCGTGTCCGGAGCCGTGTCCGGGGCCGGACCTGTCGTTCCATCCCCGTCCGGGAGGCGCGGCGTCGGCGAATCCGGCTCACTCGTCCAAGTGTCCTCACCGGGGCTCGTCGTATCCGGGCCGGGCTCGCGAGGTGACACGTCAGCGGTCACGTCTCCCCGGTCCGTCTTGAGCTCAATCTCGATACCTTTGTCGGCGGCACCGGCGGGAATAAGCATCTTGAACTTGCATGACTCCCCTGGAGGAACGGGCCGGTCGCACTCATTACGGCTGATGCTCGCGCCAGCGGACGTCCCTTCACCCGTTACTTCTACCGCCTCCACCTCCATCGGTTCGCTCGTGGTGTTGGCGACGGTGACCTCAACCTCGGTCGACTCGCCTGGGTCCGCCCGCGGAAAGTCGACCTGCGGGTCGCTGTCCTGGCCGGTTTCCTCGCCTGGAAACAGGGTCGCGGCTCCAGCCACCTGGGGTGGACGCGTCGGGGACGCCTCGGGCGCGCTGCCGCCGCCCCCGCAGCCGGTCATCACGGTCCCAAGGGCCAGGAGTACGCAGGCCCGCAGGGCGGTCCCCGTACGCAGTTCGGAAGCCCCGCGGGTCTCCGGTGTGCTAGGCATTACCGCCTCCGCTGTGAACTCGACACGACGTTCGAGCCTGGCACGGGGTGCGCCTACGAGCGTGGTGATGCACCATCGGCACACCGACCGCTCACCCGACCAGACGATGTGCACGCCGCTCGGCGAGCCACCTCCGCTGCGTAGGCCATTTAACGAACTACCGGTAGCCGCCCTTGCGGTCTCGATGCACGCGTGTAGGGTCTCGCGCTTCGCTGCATACGCCGAGGCCGTGACCTGCGGCTTCTCGCGGTGTCTCACGCTGCTTCATCTGCGGTTGTCTCGGCTCTCGGTACATCCCCGCCAGGTTTGCCGAGGCCGCTCCGGGCGGGTCAGATCGCTGACCTGCGAGGTCTCATGGCCCGCTATCACCTGGGAGCTGTGTGGCGGTGCCGTATGTCGGATGTTCGACCGCAACATCGCACTGCGCCGGGGCATTGCCCCAGTCCGCGCCTGCAGGACGACCCCCGCGCCTGTGGGGGTAACTTGGCGGGTCCACCTGACACGGGCATCCCGCCTCGTGGCAGCACTCTCCATGCGGCCGTCGGCGGGCCCGTGTCCCGCCTGCTCAACACGACATCTTCCGGCCGCTCGTTGAGATCCGGGACCGTGGTGAACGGCACCGACCATGCCGGTCCCCGGCCGGGAGGCGGTGTGACTTACCACCTGTGAGAGTGAGCCGGAGCCGAAGGACTGGAGCGGGGCCT
>NZ_JBEOYO010000102.1:0-11595 GCF_040297125.1 Streptomyces sp. NPDC001868
CAACGGCACCAGTTTCGGGCCCCGACGAGGAACTGACGCACCAGCAGTAGAAGTCACACACCAACTAACGATCAACTACTGGCGCAGGACACTAGCTAGTGGCTCGCCTCGGATGGTCGGCCGAGTATTGATCCGCTGTCGGTCGGTGTCCGGCTGTCTGCCGGTGCTGATCACGAAGGTGCTGGCGGAGGCTGGGTGGAGTGTTCCTCCGGCCGTGCGCCTCGAGGTGGTGGGGTCCGTCTCAGCGGATCAGTGGACCGCAGATGATCAGTATGTGCGGTCGATGATCACTACCGGGATGTCGCGGCTGGTCGCCTCCTGGTAGCTCTGGTAAGACGGAAGGGCCGCCACGATGAGCTCCCACAGTCGCGGTTTCTCATCAGGCGTGGCGGTCCTTGCGGCTGCGGGGAAGGTTTCCGGGCCGATCTGGACCGTGACGTTCGGGTTTGCCGCCAGGTTGAGGTACCAGGCTGGGTGTTGATCGGCTCCCGCATTGGAAGCGGCGAGGATGTAGCGGTCGCCATCCCGTACATAGACCAGGGCCGTGCGGCGCAGTTTTCCGGACTTGCGGCCGCGGGTCGTCAGGAGCAGGTCGTTCATGCCTAATCTGGCTTGGCCGTTCGTTTCGAGGTAATGGCGGATATGTTGCGCCACCCACTCGTTGGGACTGTCGGCGACTTCCTCCTGCCTATCCATCAGTCGGCCTCGAGGCCGACGTGGGTGCGGTGGTGCTGCGGATTGTCGATCTCGTCGAGCAACGCGATCGCGAAGTCTGCGTAGGAGATGCGGCTGGTCGCCTCGGCCGGGGCCGTCCGGTACCTGCCGGTGCGGGCACCGCCGTGGTCGAAGTCGCCCGCCGGGCTGAGGACCAGCCAGTCCGATCCGGGGGGCACGGTGCGCAGCACGTCCATTCCTGCCGCGTGTCCCAGGTAGAAGGCACGGTAGTCCTGGGGATAGCCAGGTGTGTCCATAAGGAGGGCTCCGGAGGCGGTCTCCAGCACCGAGGCCAGGCCGACTCCCACCAGTCGGCTCACGCCGGCTTGCGCAAGGCCGTCGAGGAGGGCACGCGATGCGCTGGCGAAGAAGGCTTCGGGCTGCGCGGCGGCATCGTAGACCGCGCTGATCGCGGCATCGTGTCCGATGGACAGCTGGGCGACGCTGCGGGCGTGGGTGACATCGCCCGCGACGGTCCGGACGCCGTCCACAGCCAACAGATCGGCGTACTTGGCCGGCTCACGCACGACTGCGGTGACCTGGTGACCACGGCTGCGGGCCTCTGCGACGGCGGCCCGGCCCGCCCTGCCGCCGGCACCGAAGACAATGATCTGGCTCATGGCTTCCCCTCGAATCCGCAGGCCGGGCCCGGACGCCGACCGCTTCCCCGGACGATAGGGGAGGCCCTGGTTACCAAGGGGATACCAGCTACTGTGGGGCGGTGACTGAGCCACTGGATCCCGACATGTTCGACCCGGTCTGCCCGTCCGATCTCTCACCGATCCGCTTCGGCGACAAATGGGCAGGGATGATCATCCGCTGCCTCGAACGGGGACCGCGGCGGTTCTCGGAGCTGCGCACCCCGCTCCACGGGATTACTGCCAAGGTACTCACGCAGTCGCTCCGTGCGCTGGAGCGTGATGGCCTGGTCACACGCACGGTCCACGCCGAGCCGGCGCGCCGAGTCGAATACGAACTTACCCCGCTCGGCCGCAGCCTCCTTGTGCCGATGGCCGCAGCATGCACCTGGGCAGCGGAGCACTGGGACGAGCTCATCGACGCACGCGAAGCGGCCTCTGTGACTTCGTGATCAGGTTCTTGGATGCCTCGGCGAGTCGACGTTGGTAGTGGCTGAGGCATGCGGTGGCCCGGTGGCGTCGGTCGGCGAAGACACTGGAACTCGCGCTGACATCGACTTCAACTCACCGAACGGCAGTTTCAGTCTGGGCAACGAGGACACGTTCGCCCCTGAGGATGCGCGGTTCGCACGGCATCGCGCTGGGCGCGCGGTCGCGGGTAGTCCGGGAGGACGGCGGCACCCCAGAGCGCCGGGACATCGACGTCGACGTGGCCCTGGAGGGGCGGCGCAACCCAAGTTCAGCTTCGGCGGGGAGCTGGCGTCCCAGCACGGGCCTGCTACCGCTACTTGCAGCGGGCGAACGTCCGCACCTTCCAAGGATATGCCTCACCAAGTGGCCACCATTGCCCGAGGGTTGAGATCAATCTGACGGCTGGCCATCTGCTGTCAGCGAATCCGCCTGGCCGCGCGGTGATCCCGGTGTTTGTGTGTCTGTATGGAGATCCTGGTTCTGGGCGGAACAGCATGGGTGGCTCGGGAGCTGTCGCGGCAGGCGATCGAACGCGGTCATCGGGTGACCTGCCTCGCGCGTGGCGAGAGCGGAGAAGTCGCGGACGGAGCGACACTGGTCGCCGCCGACCGGCGCGATCCGTCGGCGTACGAGCCCTTGCTCGACCGCGTATGGGACGCGGTCGTCGAGGTGTCATGGCAGCCGGGCTTCGTTCGTGGAGCGCTCGACGTGCTGGGCAGCAAGGCCGGGCACTGGGTGTACGTCTCGTCCGGCAACGCTTACGCCTCCCACGCCACGCCGGGGGCGGACGAGGCCGCGGCCCTGCTCGCCCCGACCGACCGGATCGAGGTCGACCGCGAGTTGTACGGCGAGGCGAAGGTCGCCTGCGAGCAGGCGTCGACGGCCGCTGTGGGCGACCGCCTCCTCATCGCACGAGCCGGACTCGTCGGCGGCCCGGGCGATCACAGCGGGCGCTCCGGCTACTGGGTCGCCCGCGCCGCACGCGATCCGCGAGGGCCGATGCTGATCCCCGACACACCGGCCATGCCCACGCAGGTGGTCGACGTGCGGGACCTCACCTCCTGGCTGCTCGACGCCGCGGAGCAGGGAACCACCGGCACATACAATGCCGTCGGCCCGGTCGTTCCGTTCGAAGAGTGGATCGAGCTGTCCCGCGCCGTCGGCGGGCACACCGGTCCGGTGGTCGCCGCCGAATCGGCGTGGCTGCTCGCCAACGGCGTGGCCCAGTACATGGGGTCCGAATCGCTGGCGATGTGGCTGGTTGAGCCGGGCTGGGAAGGGTGGTCGGCCCGGGACGGGTCCTCGGCGCGCGCCGCGGGGCTGCGTCATCGGCCCCGGGCGGAGATGCTGGCCGACACGCTGCGCTGGGAACGCGAGCAGGGGCTGGACCGGGAAAGGCACGCAGGCCTCAGCGCGCAGCGCGAGCGCGAGTTGCTCGACGTCCTCGGCTGACGGCGCTGGACCGGTCTCGCACACCCGAGCGTCTGTACGGACGCCTTCCGTTCTGACTTCGCGATCTCGTGGTGTGGCTTCGTTCATCTCCAGGAACAGCGTTTGTTGGCGGGTTGCGGAGGCAGTTGGCGATCAACCGGCCCGGGAATGCCGACGAGAGATGACGGCACGTGTCCCGCCCCGATGAAGACTGGTCCGCTTGTACTCCCTCGACGTCCGGGTGCCGTGCTGAGCAACCCGGTAGCCGCTCGGCGGTGTTCTCGCCCCAGGGCGGCTACGGCGGGGAATGCCGCCGCTGCATCGTGGCCGATGTCGGCCAGGAGGCCCGCACGCGCGCCGACCGGCGGCCGGGTCAGCGGCCGTGGCTGAGCGGGTGGCTGAACCCCTGGGCGGAGATGAGGGCGGCCGCGTCCGTGAGGTCGGCGGCGAAACGCTCGACGGCCTCGTAGGGGAAGCGCTGGCTGGGGCCGCTGAGCGAGAGGGAGGCGATGACTGTGCCCGAACGACTGGTGACCGGAACGGCGACAGCTGTCAGGCCCTCGTCCCACTCGCTGCTGCTGACCGCGTAGCCGCGCTGTGTCGCCTCCCGCACCCCGGTGCGCAACCGGTCGGCGTACTCCTCGCCCTGTGGGGAGGCGGAGGCGACACGGCGCAGCTGGGTCTCGGTGACGTCCCGGAGGAGGATCTTGGAGGAGGCGCCGGCCCACAGGGGCTGTTCGTCCCCGACGTCGACGACATGGCGCAGGGGGTGCGGGCTCTCCTCGTGGGCGACGCAGACGCGGTTGAGGTCGCGGGCGACGAAGAGGTTGACCGTCTCGCCGAGCCGGTCGGCGAGGTCGCGCATGACCTTGCGGGTCTCGCGCGGCACCTCCCACTGACTGCGGGCCAGATAGGCCCAGCGCCACAGGCCGGGGCCCGCGGTGTAGCCGGAGGGGTCCGACCACAGCAGGCCGCTCTCTTCCAGGGTCTGGACCAGACGCAGTGCTGTTGTCTTGGCCAGGCCGGTGGCGTCGGTGATCTCGCGCAGGGTGATGACGGGCCGGTCCTCGCTCAGCAGGTTGAGGATGTCCAGTGCGCGCCGCACGCTGCGAACGCCGCTGCCGTGCGGTTCTCGTGCCGCCTCGGCCTGGGTGGCCATGTCGTCCACGCGGATCCCTCCCTGGTGCAAGTCGCGTCTGCCCGGCCACACGGTATCCGCCGCGCGCCCTCCCTTGAGGGTAGTCCGCTAGGCGGACCATTGGAACCGTAACGCCATAGAAATCTTGCAGTAACTCTTGATGGGCGTCACCTCTCCGCGTATGTTTCCGCCAACCGGTCCACTTGGTCCATTGAGTGGACCTTGAGTCTGAGGGTCGCCGCCCCCACCGCTGTGGCGATGGCCCTGCCCGCCGGCGACGGCCCGCTCCACACCCGGGAGCGCCACCGTCGCCACAGCGTCTGTCCCCACCGCAGCCGCCCGTCCCCGCCCCGCCTTCCGCGTACCGCTCGTGCGGCACGGCCGGGCCGGAAGAGCTGCAGCAATCAGCAGCATCCAATGGAGTGTGTGAGATGAGCAGCACGCAGCACCCGGCCACGGCCGGCGGTACCGGAGCCCCCGGCGTGGCGAAGAGAGCGGCGATCGCGAGCTTCATGGGAGCGGTCGTCGACTGGTACGACTTCTTCCTCTACGGCATCGTCGCCGGACTCCTCTTCGGCGACCTGTTCTTCCCCGGCGCCTCGCCGGCCGTCGGCACCCTTGCGGCCTGGGCCACCTTCGGCGTCGGCTTCCTCTTCCGCCCGCTCGGCGGCATCGTCTTCGGCCACTTCGGCGACCGGCTCGGCCGCAAGCGGATGCTCGTCCTCACCATGCTGATCATGGGTGTGGCCAGCACACTGATCGGCGTACTGCCCACCTACGCGCAGGCCGGGATCTGGGCCCCCGTCCTGCTGGTCGTCCTGCGGGCCGCACAGGGCTTCGCGGTCGGCGGCGAGTGGGGCGGCGCCGCGCTGATGGCGGTCGAGAACGCCCCGCGCAAGTGGCGCTCCCTCTACAGCAGCGGCGTCCAGGTCGGCGCCTCGGTCGGTCTGCTGCTCGCCACTTTGATCACCAAGGTCATGTCGGGTGCCACCTCGGACGCGGCTTTCCGCGCCTGGGGCTGGCGGATCCCGTTCCTGATCAGTGCCTTCCTGGTGATCGTCGGCCTGGTCATCCGGGCCAGGGTCGAGGAGTCCGAGGTCTTCACCAAGGAGGTCGCCGCGAAGGGCGCGGACGCCAAGCCGCGGGTGCCGCTCGTCGCGGCAGTGAAGTCCAACCCGAAGGGCTTCTTCGCCATCATCGGCCTGCGCTTCGCCGAACTGCTCACCTTCTACGGCGTGACGACCTTCGGCCTCGCCTACGGGACCGGCGAACTCGGCCTGGACCGCGACAGCCTGCTCAACGTCAACCTGGCCGTCGGCGGACTCGCGATCCTCACCATCCCCGCCTTCGCCTACCTCGCTGACAGGTTCGGGCGCCGCCGGATCTACTGTTGGGGCGCCCTCGTCGGTGCCGCGAGCGCGGTGCCGTACTTCTGGGCCATGGAGTCCGGCTCGCTGATCCTGATCATCGCCTGTGCCGTGCTGCTCGTGAACGTCGCCCACGACATGGCCGTTTCCGTCCAGCAGTCCCTGTTCACCGACATGTTCGGCCCCGAGTACCGCTACAGCGGCGCCGGCGTCGGCTACCAGCTCGCCAGCGCCGTCGGTGGCGGCTTCACCCCGCTGATCGCCAGTTCCCTGGTGCTCTGGGCAGGCGGAAGCTGGAACCTGGTCGCGGCCTACATCGCCCTCGGCTGCGCGATCTCCTTCCTCGTCGCGCTGCGGATGCGGGGCGTCGAGGAAGGCGACGGGAGCGCGGCCGGGGCGTCGGAGGGTGGCCGGCGGGCCGCAGCAGCTGACGGCGCGACCGTCTGACCGCCTGGCGGTCGCGCCGCGGATGCCCGCTCGGGTCAGCAGCGCGTTCCGGCCGTTGTACTCCGCACCTCTGAGTACAGCGGCCGCCGTACCGCCTCGGCCACGCATGCCTCTTACCAAGAGCCCATGTCTTGTTGAGGGCCCCTGCGAGCTCTATTCTGACCGCAGAGTGGATAGATGGATCCATCTAGTGGACCGCTTGGAGTTCTGGTGAAAGCAGCCGTCCTCATAGGGCCGGGCAGGATCGAAATCGTCGACGACTGGCCGGAGCCCGTCTGCGGTCCGCGCGATGTCGTGGTGCGGATGGACGGTGTGGGCCTCTGCGGCAGTGACCTCGCCGTCTTCCACGGCAGGCGTCTGCCGCCCGAGACCCCCTGGGCTCTGGGGCATGAGGGTTTCGGACGCGTCGCCGCCGTCGGCAGCGACGTACGGGACCGCTCCGTCGGCCAGCGCGTGGTCATCGAGCCCAACTACGCCTGCCTGAAGTGCGCGGACTGCCTCACCGGCCTCACCTCGGCCTGCCCGCACCGTGTCATCGTGGGCCTGAACGCCCCGGGCGTGCTGGCCGAACGCGTGGCCGTTCCCGCGCATTTCGCCCATCCCGTCCCCGATGGGGCCACCGGCGCCGATCTCGCCGCCACCGAGCCGTACACCGTGGCGCGGGCCGCCGTACGGCGTAGTGGCGTCACGGCCGCCGACCGCTGTCTGGTCGTCGGTGCCGGGGCCCAGGGACTGCTCGTCTGCCTCATCCTGTCCCGCCTGGGTATCCAGCCGGTCGTCACCGAACCTCACCCGCAACGACTCGCTCGCGCCGAGCAGTTGGGCGCCGTACCCGACGACGGCCGTACCGGCTTCACGTACGTCTTCGAAACCTCCGGCCACGCGCCGGCCCTGCACCCGGCCGTGGTCCGCGCCGCCCCCGGCGCCACCGTGGTCCTGATCGGCCTCAACTCCGACCGTCTGCCGTTCACTACCGACGACGTGGTCCGCCGACAGTTGGTGATCCGCGGCTCGATGATCTACGACCACCCTGGCGACTTCTGCACCTCGATCGCCGAGCTGTCCCAGGCCCGGCCCGGAGCCGTCATCGAGGCCCGATTCCCGCTGCACGAAGCCCAGGAGGCGTTCACCGACGCCGCCGAACGCGCGGGGAAGACCTGGATCAGCATCCATGACGCCGAGGGGAACGGGCATGCGTAAAGCGATCGCCACCGTGTGCCTCAGCGGCACCCTCACCGAGAAGCTGACCGCCGCCGCCCGAGCCGGTTTCGACGGCGTCGAGCTCTTCGAGAACGACCTCCTCACCAGCCCCCTGTCGCCCGAGGGGATCCGCTCCCGCGCCGCCGACCTCGGCCTCACCATCGACCTCTACCAACCGATGCGGGATGTAGAGGCCGTCCCCGAGGAGCAGTTCGCCGGCACGCTACGCCGGGCGGAGCGCAAGTTCGACGTGATGCGCAGGCTGGGAGCAGACATGCTCCTGGTGTGCTCCAGCGTCTCCTCGCACGCCGTGGACGACGATGCTCTGGCCGCCCGGCAGTTGCGACGCCTCGCAGAACTGGCGACCTCACACGGCATCAGAGTCGCCTACGAGGCGCTCGCATGGGGACGGCACGTCAGTACGTACGACCATGCATGGCACATCGTCGAACAGGCCGACCACCCCCGCGCTCGGCGTCTGCCTGGACAGCTTCCACATCCTCTCCCGGGGCTCGGACCCCAAAGGCATCGAGGACACCCCCGGCGAGAAGATCTTCTTCCTGCAGCTCGCCGACGCCCCGCTGCCGGCCATGGACGTACTCCAGTGGAGCCGCCACCATCGCTGCTTCCCTGGCCAGGGCGGCCTGATGCTTGAACTCCTCCGAGTACCGCCTGCTGCGGTTGCTCTTGCTTCCCACCTGGCACTACTTCCTCTGGAACCTCATGTCCCAGTCTCCAGGTGTCCAACATCAAGGGGAAGCTTCACATTTGCATGTCTTTGCCGAGTGCGATGCTGCCACAAAGGCGCTGCGCGTACGTGAACCTCGCCCGGGAGGGAGCATGGTAGCCGCTGGTGCTCGCTTGTGTGGGTTCGGACTGACCGAAGATGTGTGTACCGTGAAGCGAGTGCCTGGCAGTGCGGTAAGGCGACGGGTGACCGAAGTTATCGATCTTTGTCGGGTGGATCGGCGTGCTTGGGGTGCGTGTGACGAAGTGCCGCAAAGCCCCTTGCGAGCCGGGTTCACGAGCCCTCGGCGAGACCGGGAGCATGGTGCCCGGTCGTAAGCAATAGTCAATAGTTGTGGATCAGGTAATGCGACTATTCGCAGTTGGCCGTGGTGGCCTGCTGATTCAAGGGTGTGCGCCGCGGGTGCTCGGGTAGCTGGGGTGGAGTGGTGGCGCGGCTACCGTGGGTGCACGGCGTAGGTCAGGTGCGTCACCCGCGACGACGGCTCCGAACGGACCGGCTCCAGCGCGACCCTGGACGCGTCCACGCCCTCGAACAGGCGGATTCCGGAGCCGAACAGCACGGGCGACAGCGCGATCGAGAACTCTTCGACCAGGCCGGCGTTCACGTACTCCAGGATCGTCGCACCGCCGCCCGCGATGCGGACGTCGCGGTCGCCGGCGGCCTCGCGGGCCTGGTCGAGCGCGGTCTCGATGCCGTCGTTGACGAAGCGGAAGGTGGTCCCGCCCGGTCGCTCCCAGGGGTCACGCTTCTCGTGCGTTACGACGAAGACCGGCGTGTGGAACGGCGCCTCCTCCGGCCACATCTGCTCGCCGGCGTCGAACATGCGCTTGCCCATGACGCTCGCGCCGGTGCGCTCGAACGTCTCCCGCACGATGTCGTTGTCGCGCCCCTCCTCGCCGCCCTCGCCCAACTTCAGGTTCTCCCGGAAGAACCGCTGCGGGAAGATCCACTGCTGCAGTTCCATCCACTGCTGCCCCATCAAGTCCCCGAGGGACTCGGGTGCGATGAACCCGTCCAGCGACATCGACACGCTGAAGAACACCTTCCCGGACATCAGTCCTCCGCCCCCTTCCGCGCGAGGTCGGTGACGTAGGCCGCCAGGTTGCTCAGGGTCTGCTGGCCGCCCTCGATCGCGTGGTACTTCTCGACCGCCTCGTCGCGCAGTTCCTTGGTGGGGAACACGGTGCGCATCACGAGCCGGGTCGCCGCGCCGTCCGGTGCGAAGGTCAGGACCGACTCGAAGGCGTTCGGGTCGTCGCGGGACTCACCGTGCAGCAGCGCGATCCGCTCCGGCGCGGTGATCCGCAGCCAGCGGATCCACTCGGAGTAGTCGGTCCCGTCCGGCCCGTGCAGCACGAAGTCCCACTCCCCGCCCTCGCGGAACTCGAAGGACCGCGTGGTGGTGGTGAACCCCTCCGGGCCCCACCATCGCGACAGATGCCGGACCTCGGTGAACGCCTCGAACACCAGCTCCCGCGGGGCGTCGATGACCCGGGAGATCACGATCTCCCGGTCGGCCGTCGTCGGCTCCGCCCGCGTTTCTTGCCTTGCCCCTGCCATCGGTCATTCCTCCTGCCGTGTCTGCTTGAGGTCCTGCACGTAGGTGTCCAGCCGGTCGAAACTCTCGTTCCAGAACCGCTCGAATCCGCCGACCCACTCGTGGACCGGCCGCAGCCCGCGGGCGTCCAGGCCGTAGAGGCGCTGCTTGCCTGCCTTGCGGTCCCGCACCAGCCCGACCTCCCGGAGCACCCGCAGGTGTTTGGACGCCCGCGGCTGGCTCATCCCCAGCTCCTGGGCCAGGTCGGTCACCGGCCGCTCACCCGCCCGCAGCAGCGCCAGTATGTCCCGGCGCTGCGGCTCGGCGATCGCGTTGAAGACGTCCGATGTCGTCGCCGCTCGTGCCATGGCAGCGATCATATGCCCATATCGGCATGCGTCAAGCCGAGAGGAGTCAAGCGGGGCCTGTCGGATGACGATCGCATGCCTGACCAGGCTGCAGTGACCTCCTTCCGCTCGATCAGGACGCCGTTTTCGAACCGGGCGCCGGAGCGGACCACGGCCACGAGGTGCGCCCCGGTGATGGCCCGCCAGCGTTCCTGAGCGGACTCGACGAGCTTGAACACCATCGCGAGGGCGGCGGCCGGGCTGCCAGCGCCGCGAGTGACCTTGGTCCGGAGCTTGACCGTCGAGAAGGTTGATTCGATGGGGTTTGTCGTTCGCAGATGGATCCAGTGTTCGGCGGGGAAGTCGTAGAAGGCCAGCAGCTCCTCGCGGTCGTCGGTGATCTTCGCGACGGCCTTGGGGAACTTTGCGCCGTAGGTCTTGGCGAACGCCTCGATCGCCTGCTCGGCGTGTCGGCGGTCCTCGGCGTTGTAGATCTCCTGCATCGCCTTCGTCGCGCCTGGCTGTGCGGACTTCGGCAGGGCGTTCGTGACATTCCGGGCCTTATGAACCCAGCACCTTTGATGGCGGGCGGCGGGGAAGACCTCGGCCAGAGCTCTCCACAGACCCATCGCGCCGTCGCCGACGACCAGTTCGGGGTCGCGCATGCCGCGGCGGCGGCAGTCGCGCAGCAGATCGGCCCAGGACTCGGCCGACTCGCGCAGCCCCTCGCTCAGGGCGATCAGTTCCTTGGTGCCGTCCAGCCGCACTCCCATCAGCACCAGCACGCAGCTGTGGGCCTGGCCGAGACGGACCTTGGGATGCACGCCGTCGGCCCACACGTACACGTAGTCGGCCTGCGACAGGTCGCGGGCCTGGAACGCGGCGTGATCGTCGCTCCACTGCCGGGTCAGCCGGGTGACGGTGGCCGGAGACAGCCCGGCCGAGCCGCCGAGGAACTGCTCCAACGCGGGTACGAAGTCCCCCGACGACAGACCGTGCAGATACAAGAGTGGCAGTACCTCGGAGATCTTCGGCGACTTGCGGCACCACGGCGGAAGGATCTTCGAGGAGAACCGCTTACGTTCGCCCGTGGCCGGATCGACCCGCTTGTCGTTCACCCGTGGCGCGGTCACCTCCACCGGCCCGGCGGCCGTGACCAGCGTCCGCGGCCGGTGACGGCCGTTGCGCACCACCAGCCGGTGTCCGGTCCCGTCCCGCAGGCCGGCCAACTCGGCTATGTACTGGTCGACCTCCGCTTCCAGAGCGGCGGCTAGCATCCGGCGGGCACCCTCGCGGACGATCTCGTCGATGAGGGCGCCGGAGGCGGTGCTGCCATCTTCGTTTACTACGCTCAGCACGGGGCGTGCCTTCCCGAGCCCGCGCTGCAACGCGGGTACCTACTCGAGGACTTGGAGATCTTCGGGAAGGTACGTCCATCGCACGCTCCCCGGGGCTTCGAGAGCAATGCTCATGACCTGTGGATCGGCCTCGGGTTGGACGCGAAGGGCGTACCTTCCCGAGTGATCGACTTCTGGTCATCGAGCAGGCCGACGT
>NZ_JBEOYO010000103.1:0-11359 GCF_040297125.1 Streptomyces sp. NPDC001868
GGCTCTGCCCCGGGCCCCGTTCGCGCAGTTCCCCGCGCCCCTGAGAGGGGCGCGGGGAACTGCGCGAGAAGCCCACTCGCCCCTCACGCCTCACCCGGCCATCGGTTCCACCAGGACCGTTCCCGAGGTGCGGGCCACGATGAACGATTCTCCCTTCACGGCCTTCGGGTCCAGGCCGATGCGGTGTTGGCCGGCCGGGAGGATCCCGTCGAAGAAGCGGTAGGTGTGGGGGCGGTACAGGCGGTCGAGGCGGTAGGCGGTCAGCTCCACGCGGCAGGTGGAGGTGATCTCGATGCCGGCCTGGCCTCCGGCGGCGACGAGACGGGTGAGGCGGCGCTGTTCCGCCGGGCTGCGGTCGAGGGCGTGTTCGATCTGGGCGACGAGGAGCGGGATGATCGGGGCGAGCCCGTCGACGTACGCGATCTGTATCCCCGCGCGGTCGAAGGCCCGCCGTACCGCGTCGCGGTCCGCCTCGCCGACGGCCTGGCCGAAGGCCACGGCACCGTAGGTGCGCAGCTCCTCGGCTGACACGCCGGTGGCGTCCTGCGCTATGTCGGCGCCGATTCCGATGGCGCGCAGGGCGGCGGCGAGTTTGGCGAGCACGGCGACCCGGGCACCGATGAGGAGGACCCGGCGGCGGGCCGACGGCTCGGTGGCGGACTCGCGCAGCAGGGACTGCAGGGCGCTGCGGTACTCGGGGCCCTGGAACCGGAAAGGACCGATGCCCGTGTAGCCGTTCAGTCTGAGGTCGGCCTCCTCCTCCGTCTGCCAGGCGAAGTCCCGCCACACGTAGTCCTCGCCGTCCCGCTCTATCACCGCGGTCACGGCTCCACAGGCGAGGTCGGCGCATTCGGGGCAGCCGTAGATGACGTAACGGCCGCGTGTGAGTGGTGCTTCGGCTTCCAGGAGCAGGCTGCGCACCTGGGCGGTGAAGATCGAGGGCGGGACGTCGGAGGCGAGTGGGGAGACGGCATCGAGGTCGGAGAGCCGGTACAGCAGCGGGCGTCCGTCGACGATGAAGTCCACGAAGTCCCGGTGCACTTGGTAGTCACCGTTGGCGAGGACGCCACCGGCTCGCATCGCCGGTGCCAGGCCGAAGGTCGCGTATTCGGCAGACATGGTGTGAGTATCCCCACAAAGGCAGACTTGTGAGCACGGCATGACATATTCCGTTAACGTCCCCCCGTGACCAATGAATCGAACAGCGATGTGATCGTGGTCGGTGGCGGAGTCGTCGGTCTCACGACGGCCGTCGTTCTGGCGGAGAGCGGCAGACGGGTTCGGATCTGGGCACGGGAGCCCGCGGAGCGCACGACCTCCGCCGTCGCGGGCGGACTGTGGTGGCCGTACCGGATCGAGCCGGAGGAACTCGTCGGCGAGTGGGCGCTCGACACGCTGGCCGTGTACGAGGAGTTGGCGGCCCGGCCGGACGAGACAGGCGTACGCATGGTCGAGGGCGTACACGGCGAGACGGCGTTGGACGGGCTCGGTGCGTGGGCCTCACAGGTGGCCGGGCTGCGGGTGGCGACGGCCGAGGAGCATCCGGGTGTCGGACTGTGGGCGCGGCTGCCGGTGATCGACATGCCGGTCCATCTGCGGTGGCTGCGCGAGCGGTTCGTCGCGGCGGGTGGGGTGGTGGAGGCGCGTACGGTGACCGACCTCGCGGCGGTCGACGCGGCCGTCGTCGTCAACTGCGCGGGGCTCGGTGCGCGGGAGTTGGTGCCGGATCCCTCCGTACGGCCGGTGCGGGGGCAGTTGGTCGTCGTGGAGAACCCGGGGGTCAGCACCTGGCTCACGTCGGTGGATCACTCCGAGTCCAAGAGTACGTACTTCATACCGCAGCCCGGGGGGTTGATCCTGGGCGGTACGGCGGAGGAGGACGCGTGGTCCCTGACGCCGGATCCGGTGATCGCGGAGGAGATCGTGCGGCGGTGTGCGGCGGTTCGGCCCGAGATCGCGGCAGCGCGGGTCATTGAGCACCGGGTGGGGTTGCGGCCGGGGCGGCCTGTGGTGCGTCTGGAGCGGGAACTTCTGCCGGGTGGGCGGGTGTTGGTGCACAACTATGGGCATGGTGGGGCGGGGGTTACGGTCGCTTGGGGGTGTGCGGGGGGCGCTGCGCGGTTGGCCGTGGTGTGAGCGTGCTGTTTGGGGGGTGGGTTGTCGGTCGGGTGCGGGTTCGGTGGGGGCTGGTCGCGCAGTTCCCCGCGCCCCTAAAAGATTCAGGCCCCTGCGGGCCTGAAAGGACCACGGCCCCGCAGTCCTGAAAAGCGCGGGCGTAGCCCCGGCTTTTCAGGGGCGCGGGGAACTGCGCGAGAAGCCCCACCGGGCCGATAGCCGACCGGCAACCCGTCTTTCAAGGGGCGCGGGGAACTGCGCGGTCGGCCCCCGCCGGACCCGCACCTGCCAACGCACCCCCTGGCGCCCCGGAGGTGCGCGCCAAGGTCAGTCGGGGCGGTGGCCGATGGGGTCGCCTTCGGTTTCTGTTCCCTGGCCGGGGCCGACCCTGATCTCGAATTCGCCGTCGTACCGCTTGTGACCCTCGATGACGGCGAGTTCGACCGCTTCGGAGGCCATTTCCTCGCGGACTATGACCGGATCGCGCCGCAGATCGCGGATCAGGGCGACGCACATCCCGATCATGACGAGGACGAAGGGCGCGGCGGCCAGGATCGTGAGGTTCTGCAGACCCGTGAGCGCATCGCCCTGCCCGCTGCCGACGAGGAGCATGATCGCGGCGACGGCTCCGGTGACGACGCCCCAGAAGACGACGACGAAGCGACCGGGTTCATGGGCACCGCGCTGGGAGAGCGTGCCCATGACGATGGACGCGGCGTCGGCGCCGGAGACGAAGAAGATGCCGACGAGGATCATCACCAGCAGACTGGACACCGTGGCGAGGGGGAACTCGTTGAGGACGGCGAAGAGTTGGCCCTCCGGCGTGGCCTCCTCACCGAGCCGGCCCTGCTCCTGGAGCTTCATCGCCGTACCGCCGAAGATCGCGAACCAGACGAGGCTGACCGAGCTGGGGACGAGGATGACGCCGCCGACGAACTGACGAATGGTGCGGCCCCGGCTGATGCGGGCGATGAACATGCCGACGAAGGGCGTCCAGGAGATCCACCACGCCCAGTAGAAGACGGTCCAGCTGCCGAGCCAGTCGGCCACGCCCTCGCCGCCGGAGGCCTCCGTGCGGCCCGCGAGCTGGGGCAGCTCGCCGAGGTAGGAGAAGACCGAGGTGGGCACGAGGTCGAGGAGGAGGATCGTCGGCCCCGCGACGAAGACGAAGAGCGCGAGCACCAGGGCCAGCACCATGTTGGTGTTGGACAGCCACTGGATGCCCTTCTCCACACCGGACACGGCGGAGGCGACGAAGGCCAGGGTCAGGACGGCGATGATGCCGACGAGCAGGCCGGTGCTCACCTTGTCCATCCAGTCCAGCTCCTTGAAACCGGAGCCGATCTGGAGGGCGCCGAGACCGAGGGAGGCCGCCGAGCCGAAGATCGTGGCGACGATCGCGAGGATGTCGATGACCCGGCCCCCGGCCCCGTTGGCGTGTTTCTCGCCGATCAGCGGGGTGAAGACGGCGCTGATGGTCTGCCGGCGCTGCTTGCGGAACGTGCTGTAGGCGATGGCGAGGCCGACGACCGCGTAGATCGCCCAGGGGTGCAGCGTCCAGTGGAACAGCGTGGTCGCCATCGCCGTTTCCATGCGCTCGCCGGAGCCCGAGGGGTCCGTGCCCGGCGGGGGCGAGGTGTAGTGGGCGAGGGGCTCGCTCACGCCGTAGAACATCAGGCCGATGCCCATGCCGGCGCTGAACATCATGGCGACCCAGGAGACCGTGCGGAACTCGGGCTTCTCGCCCTCGACGCCGAGGTGGATACGGCCGTAGCGGCTGACCGCCAGCCACAGGGCGAAGACGACGAAACAGGAGGCGGCCAGCATGAACGCCCAGCCACCGTTGTGGATCAGGCCGTTCAGCATCTTGCCGGAGGCGGTTTCGAGCGAGTCGGTCCAGATGGCACCCCAGAGCACGAAGGCCAGGGTGAGCGCCGCCGTCACGCCGAACACGACGCGGTCCGTCCGGGGCCGCCCGCCGCCGGGGAGACCCGCCTCCGACCCTGGAAGCGCGCCTCCCCCGAGGTGGGTGGGGCGATGATCGTGCGTCACAGGTGGAACCTTTCGGCGAGTGGCTGGAACTGACCTTCTCCTGCCCAGGAACCCCTACCACATGTGACTTCGCCCCTTACTTGTTCAACAGGTGGTGTCGGGCTCCCCCACCGTCAGGCGGTACGGCGCCCGCTCGTCGAGCAGCAGCGGGACGAGTGCGCGCAGTTGCTGGCGCAGCGGGACGAGAACGCCGTCACCGTCACCGCCGCTGTCGTCGCTCCCGGGGCGTACGCGGACGCCGTGCAGGGCCAGCTCGTCCGCGAACTCCTCGTACTGCTGTGCGGTGAGCCGGTAGCCGCAGGGCGGGTCCTGGATCACCTCGGCGGGCTCGGCCGGGTCGTTGTCGGCGCCGCCCACATAGACCGGGCCGGTGTCGCGGAGGCCGGCGAGACGGGCCGCGCCGGTCACCCGGTCGACCTGCCTGCCGCGTTCGCCGGCGAAGCCGAACAGGCCTTTCAGTGCGGCGAGCTGCGAGTTCACCCGGCGCAGATTGTTGGCCGGTTCCGGTGTGCCGGCCGTGATGGGTTCCACCCTGCTCTCGATCAGCAGCCCGACAGAGTGCTTGATTCCGGACATGTTGCGCAGGATGCGTTCCTGGCCGTCGCCCGCGACCTGGCGGATGGGATCGCCGGTGACCGGGTCGGTCCAGATGCCGTAGGTGCCGGTCGAGTAACCGGCGGCCCCGGCGGCCGGGCGTACGTGGTCCAGGGACAGGGTGCGGGCCTCGGCGTGGACGGCCGCGTCGGTGTTGAGGTTGCGCGGCCAGAGGTCGAAGAGGTCCTTGTCGTAGTACTGGGGTGTGGCGCCGTATTCGTGCAGGTCGTAGACCACGTCGGGCTTGCGGTCGCGGACGACGGCGGCGAGCGCCCGCGCCTCGGCCGTCCGCAGGGCGAGGTGGTCGCGGTTGATGTCGACGCCGTCGCTGTTGCCCCGGGTGTCGGCGGCCCGGCCGTCGGGGTTGGCGGTGGGCACGACGAGCACGGTCGTGTTCCTCAGCAGCCGCCTGGTCCGCTCGTCCTCGGCGAAGGCCAGGTCGCGGATGGTGGTCAGGCAGGCGTCGCGGCCGGAGGGCTCGTCGCCGTGCTGGCTGCAGATGAGCAGGACGGTGCGTGTGGTGGGGCGGGTGCCGATACGGACGAGCTGGAGCGGGCGGTCCTGTTTCGTCGTGCCGATCCGGGTCGTCGACACACGGTCGCTCGCCCGGTCCACGGCGGCGAGGAAGTCCCGCTCCTCCGGGTGGCTGGTCCAGCGGGCGCCGCCGGACTGCTCGAATCCGGTGCGCGGCGGGGTGGTGTCCGTCGCGTACGCGGGTGTCGACAGCAGGGGTGCGGCGAGCGCGGTGGCGATCAGTGCCGCGATACGGGCCCTCACTCGGCACCGCCCGGGACGCGGGCGGCCCGGCCCGGGTCGCGTACGCCGTCGAGGACGGAGGCCGCCGGGGCGCCGGTGCTCCCCGAGGTCGCCTTCCTGAACGCCTCGGCACCGCCGACCAGCGGGACCTTCGCGGAGGTGCGCTTGAGGTCGATGGTCAGCGTGGGGGTCGTCGACGGCGGGTCGATGAGGCCCTCGTCGGTGCCCGCGACGATCAGCGCGAGCCGGTGGCCCGCCGGGACGACGTGGTCGCTCGCGTGCAGGTCGAGGGTGATCGTGTACGGGGTGCCGGGGGTGAGCGGCGCTCCGGTGGCGGAGGAGTGGTTGCCGAGGTCGGCCCAGCCGCGGCTGAAGATCGTGTAGTCGACGTCGGCGGTCCTGGCCCGGGTCTCCCGGAAGCAGGAGCTGTCTCCGGTGGTGCTCGGGCCCCAGCAGCTGCGCTCGGTGAGGGTGGTGATGCCCTCGCCGGGGGCGGAGTGGTCGCGGATGGTGTCAGGGCCGAGGTCCACGAGGACCGCCGAGAGGTGGGCGGTGGAGGTGGTGGGCGTGGCGGTGACGGTCACCTTCGAGGAGCCGGACAGCCGCAGGTCCTCGGTGAGCGGCGGGGTGACGAAGCCCGTCTTCTCCGGGGTGGAGCGGTCGACGTACGCGGCCCAGTCGGTCTCGTTCAGCGCCGGGTTGTCGGTGAAGGTCTCGGTGCCGGTCCGCTTGCGGAGACCCAGCGTGCCCACGCCCGCCTCGCCGCCCTCGGCCGGGCGGAGGGTTGTGGCCTTCGTGGTGCGCGGCGGCCAGCTCTTCGACGTCTCCCACCGGTTCGGGTGGCGTTCGATGTCGGCCATGGGTTCGTCGTCGACGCCGTTGTCGTAGCCGAGGAGTTCGTGGTCGAACCAGCGGTGCAGGGTGTCCACCCATTCCGCGCGGCGGAAGTCGAAGGGGTCGACGTGGCCGACCTGGGAGAGCCAGATCTTGCGCTCGACGCCGTGCTTCGCGAGGGCGTCCCACCACTGGCCGAAGTGCCCGGGACGGACGTTCAGGTCCTGCTGGCCGTGGATGACGAAGACGCTGGCGTCGATCTTCCGGACATCCTTGACGTAGTTCCGTTCGGTCCACAGCGAGGTCCAGTCGCCGGTGCGCGGGGCGCCGTCGACCAGTTCCCGCTGGACGGCCCCGCACTTGGCGCGGGCGTCGGGGCTCTCGACATAGTTGGAGAGCCAGTCGGGGCCGGAGTTGTAGAGGGGGGCGCCCTTGGCGAAGTAGTAGTCGTACCAGGAGGAGATCGCGCCGATCGGGACGATGGTCTCCAGGCCCTCGACACCGGTGGCGGCCACCCCGTTGGCGACCGTGCCGTCGTAGCTCTTGCCGATCATGCCGGTCCTGCCGTTGGACCAGCCGGCCCTGGTCTTCGTGGTGCCCGTGCGGGTGGTGTACGCCCTGCCCCGGCCGTTGAGCCAGTCGACGACCGCCTTGGCGGACTGGATGTCGGAGCGGCCGCCGACGTCCACACAGCCGTCGGAGCGGTTGGTTCCGGCGAGGTCGACGGCGACGAAGGCGTAGCCGCGGGGCACGAAGTAGTTGTCGTAGAACAGCGGCATCTGGACGACGTTCCCGGCGGCGTCGTACGTCTTGCGCTGGCTCTCGTTGCCGCGTCCACAGCAGGAGTAGTACGGGCTGGCGTCCATGATCACAGGGATCTTGCGGCCCCGCCCGGCGGGTTCACTCGGGCGGACGATGTCGACGGCGACACGGTCCGGCTTTCCGTCGCGGTCGCCGTCGAGCCCGGTGTCCACCCAGACGGACTCGCGGATGGCGTTGTCGTACGAGTAGACCGGTTCGCTCTTCCGGGGGGTCGGGGTGCCGGCGACCGCCGGGGTGAGGAACGTGGCCGTGAGGGCGGCGGCCGTGGCCGCCGTCGCGAGCGATCTCCAGGTCGTGAAGCGCATGCGTCGCGCAGGTATCGGCATGCGCGGACGGTACTGCCGTCAACTCCCGTGCAAAAGAGGCCCTTTCGGGGCTCGTGGGGCTTCGGCCACGGTGTGGCTTGAAAGGAGCGTGGGGCGGGGTCGCTCATGTCGGCCGAATGGCGATCGTGTGACAGGGGCGGCCATGGACACGGCCGGGTCCACAGGGAGTGAATAGGCTCCGAACAGATTCGCGCGGAAGCGTTCCCCACCGACGCGCAAGCGCTCCCCCCCACGACTTGGAGTGATTCGTGCACCGCAGACTCATCGCCCCGGGCGCGTTCGTGGCCTCCCTGCTGCTGGCGGTCCCGGCGTCGGCGGCGGACTACGAGCCCGGCGCGCCGGGGATCGGCGATCCCTACTACCCGGCCTACGGCAACGGCGGCTACGACGTCTCGCACTACGACCTCCGGCTCAAGTACCAGCCGGAGACGGACCGGCTGGAGGGCACGGCGACCCTGCTCGCCCGGACCACCGAGGACCTGTCCCGCTTCAATCTGGACTTCCTGCTCGATGTGAGCGAGGTCCGGGTCAACGGCGCCAAGGCGGCCTTCGCCACCTCCGGTGAGCACGAGCTGGAGATCACGCCGAGGAACCCGCTGCCCAAGGGCACGGAGGTCACCGTCGTCGTCCGCTACACCGGGGTCCCGTCGTCGAAGGAGGCGTACGGCTTCACTAGCTGGCTGCGCACACCCGACGGCGGTGTCGCGGCGGGCGAGCCCGAGGCGGCCTGGTGGTGGTTCCCCAGCAACGACCATCCGCTCGACAAGGCCACGTACGACGTGTCCGTGCTCGTGCCGGACGGCTCGCAGGCCCTCTCCAACGGCACACTCCAGTCGACGAGTTCGCGCACGGGCTGGACCCGCTACAACTGGCGGTCCAACAAGCCGCAGGCCACCTATCTCGCCACCCTCGCGGTCGGGAAGTTCGACGTCACCACCGGGCGGACCGAGAACGGCATCCCGATCGTCAACGCCTACAGCAAGGACATCGGCGACAGCTACGGGGCGGCACGCGCCAGCGTCGAACGCACGGGCGAGATCGCGGACTGGCTGACGGAGTTCTTCGGGCCGTACCCGTACAACGCGCTGGGTGGCTATGTGCCCAACACCCCGCAGGTCGGGTACGCGCTGGAGACACAGACCCGGCCGTTCTACAGCCCCCGGCAGTTCGCGAACGGGTCGAACGTGTCCGTCGTCGTCCATGAGCTGGCCCACCAGTGGTACGGCGACCTCGTCTCCGTCGCCGGGTGGAAGGACATCTGGATCAACGAGGGCTTCGCGCGGTACGCGCAGTGGCTGTGGTCCGAGCACGAGAACGAGGGGACGGCGCGGGAGATCGCGGACTATGTGTACGCGTCCCATCCGGCCGACGATCCGTTCTGGACGGTCGAGCCGGGTGACCCCGGGCCGGAGAACCAGTTCCATCTGGCCGTGTACGACCGGGGGGCGCTGGCGCTGCAGGCGTTGCGCGAGGAGATCGGGGACGAGGCGTTCTTCGAGATCCTGAAGGGGTGGCCGGCGGAGTACGCGCACGGGAACGCGACGGTCGGTGACTTCGTGGCGTATGCGGAGGGGGTGGCCGGGGAGTCGTTGGGGGCGTTGTTCGATACGTGGCTGTATCAGCCGGTGAAGCCGAGTGCGGGCGTGGCCGGGTCGGAGGCGTCGGCTGCGGCCGGCGTTGCTCCCAAGGCGCCCAAGTCGTGGAAGAAGATCGCGGCGACGAACTCCGTTCATGAGCATGGGCATAGGGACGGGGACGGGGACGGGCACTGAGAGCTCGGGGGGTTCGGTTCGGTTGTCGGCTGCGGGGTCGTCGTGGCTTGTCGCGCAGTTCCCCGCGCCCCTGGGAGGAGGGCTGCGCCCCCTTTCACGGGTGTGGGTGGACTCCTGTCTCGATCGGTTCGCCGAGGATCTTGGTGGCCAGGGTCGAGGCCAGTTCCGCTGCGTGGGTGTGGAGTTCGGCCTCGGCTCTGGTGCGGGCGGCGGTGAGGTGGGCGTGGCCTTCGGTGAGGAGGGTGGTGTACTCGCGGTGGCCTTCGGCGCGGGCCTCGGCGATCAGGGCGGTGCCCTCCTCGAAGGCGCGCTGGCGGATGCGAGCGGCCTCGTGGCGCGCCTCGGCCAGGGCCGCCGACACCTCGGCCCGCTTGATCCGGGCCTCCTCCCGCAGGGCTTCGGCCTGTGCCTCGGTGCCCTTGGTCGCGGCCTCCCGTGCGTCCAGGACGCGCTGGATCCGGGGCACGAGCCGGGCGAGAAAGAGGAACACGAGGGCGAACAGCGCTGCCGCGACGACGAGTTCGCCCACGACGGGGTTCAACGGGCCGATGTCCATCGGAAGGAGATCCATACCGGTGCCCTACCCGCTGACACCCGGCAGGTACCGCGTCCCGGGCGGGATCAGTCCCCGTGGTCGTACACCGTCACCGGTATCCCGCGCCGGACCAGTCGGTCAGTGATCAGGGGCTCCACGCGGGACCACTTCCCGCCCGCGAGCCCGCAGCCGATGCGGGGCATGTGGACCGAGGCCTCCAGCTCCAGGGCCTTGTCGGCGAGCAGGCCGAGGGCCGTGTCGATGGCCTCGTAGCGGACGGGTACGCCCTTGCTGCCGGTGCGGGTGCCGTGCTGGCCTATCAGGTTGGCGACCCAGGTGTAGGGGCCGGCCTGGACGAACCGGGCGGCGCCGAGACCGAAGTCGTTGTTCGCCCGGTCGCGGTGCCAGGCGCGGTAGGAGGCCTCCGGCTCCGGCCAGCGACGGGACAGGGCGAGGACGAAGCCCTTGCCCCAGCCGCCCATGTCGTTGCAGACATGGGCGATGACCTTGACGCCCTTGCCCAGCGGCACGGTGGCGTCCCCCCGGACGTAAGTGATCCCCGACATGACGCCACCGTACGGGGCGGGACTGACAATCGGCGGCGTCCGAGGTGTCACAGCACTGGTGAGACAGCGATACTGCTGGACATGACGACCGACATCGGAGAGAGCTCCGGCTCCGGCTCCGGCTCCGGCTCCGGCTCCGGCTCCGGCTCCGAGGAGATCGTTCTCACCGTCGACGAGTTGGCCGCGCGGGCGGGGGTCACGGTGCGTACGGTCCGTTTCTACGGCACCCGGGGGCTGCTGCCGCCGCCGGTGATCGGTCCGCGCCGGGTCGGGCACTACGGGCGGGATCATCTCGCGCGGCTCGCGCTGATCGAGGAACTCCAGCGGCAGGGCATGACCCTCGCGGCCATCGAACGGTATCTGCGGCAGCTGCCGCCGGACCTCACCCCGCGTGATCTCGCGCTCCAGCGGGCGGTGGTGGCCTCCTGGGCGCCGGACGCGGTGGAGACGGTCACGTGGGAGGAGCTGGACCGGCGGGCGGGGCGGCGGCTGGGTGAGGAGGGGGTGGAGCGGCTCGTCGCGATGGGGGTGGTCGAGCGGGACGGTGAGGGTGTTCGGGTGGATCCCGGGCTGCTGCGGCTTGGTGTTGAGCTGCTCGACGTGCCCCTGTCCGAGGAGTCGATCCTTGCCGCGCGGACCGTGCTGATCGAGTACTCGCGGGCGGCGGCGCACGAGTTGTCTCGGGTGTTCCGTGACGCGGTGGTGGAGCGCGATCCGCAGGCCGTGAAGTCGCTGTCTGCGCATATGCAACCCCTGGTCGTGCAGGCGTTGTTGACGACCTTTCAGCGGTCGTTGAAGGACGAGCTGAGGGAGTGGCTGGCGGAGTCCTGACGAGCCCGGCGGGGCGGGGACCGGCCTTTCCTCGCCCCCGCCGCCCCTACCCGTCCCATCCTCAAGGGGCTGCGCCCCCTTGACCCCCATCCGCGGGTCCGGTGGGGCTTCTCGCGCAGTTCCCCGCGCCCCAGAAGGGGCGCGAGGCCCCCATCG
>NZ_JBEOYO010000104.1:0-11042 GCF_040297125.1 Streptomyces sp. NPDC001868
GAAAAATAGTGGGACGGGTTGGGAATTCTGTCCTGATTCCAGTCGTTGTTTCCATCGGAAGCAGGGGGAACTGCGCGGCCAGCCCCCACCGGACCCGCGCTGTGAGGAACTACGCCGGGGTCTCCGCCCGCTCCGGCTCCGCCGGGGTCGCAGGCGTCTCCACCTCGTCCTTGCTGAACAGGCACACGAACGCGCACCCGGCGGCGATCAGCGCGGCGACGTACCAGTTCCCGCCGGGCACGTCCCAGGAGAGGGACAGGTCGAAGAGGATGCCGGCGAGGAGGGAGCCGATCATGTTGCCGGCGCTGCGGAAGAAGTGCATCGCCCCCATGGCCTTGGCGAGCCGGTCGGCGGGCACCTTGCGGGCGACCCAGATGTCGAAGGAGGGGACGAAGAGGATCTCACCGAGGACGACGGTGAGGCAGCCGACGACCACCCACACCGCGGAGCGCCCCGCACCGAACGCCGTGAACGCCACGACCATGCCCGCCAGCCCCAGCGCCATCACCGCGCCCGGCCGCAGATGCTTGATCAGGAACTTGAACAGCGGGTACTGCAGCACCAGCACGGTCAGCCCCGTGATCCAGAAGGGCGCCGACGGGGCCCACCCGGACACGTACTCCTCCATGTGCAGCGGAATACCGACCATGAAGCCGATCGAGAGGAACCAGAAGACGGCGGAGAGGAGGAAGTAGCGAGTGGCGCCACGGACCTCGATGCCCTTGAAGACGGCCGTGCTCAGCAGGGGCTTGTGCTCCTTGACGGCGGCGGGCGCCTCCCCGAAGCCGTCCCTCGGGATGAAAGCGGACGCGGCCAGGCAGAAGCCGATGAAGATCGCGAAGACGACCGAGAAGAGCGTGCGCAGGTCCACGTCCGCCAGCAGACCGCCCGCCAGCGCACCGCCGAAGAGACCCACCTGGGCCGACATCTGGAAGGTCGAGAAGGCCTTGGGGCGCTCGTCGTCCGGGTACGAGACCAGGATGTTCTTCAGGCCGGGGAAGGCCGTGCCGGAGCCGAGGCCGATGAAGAGGGCCAGCACGCTGTAGACGACGACTCCGCTGCCGAAGCCCATGAGGCCCAGGGCGACCGCCTCCGTCGCGGTGCCCGCGAACACCGCGCCCCGGATGCCGATCCGGGCCGCGACCCCCTCGTAGAAGAAGGTGGCGGCGAGACGGCCGACGTACGTCATGCACATCACGACGCCGGCCCAGAAGCCGCTGTCGGTGCCGCCGAGGGAGGCGACGAGGACGGGGAACCAGATGAAGTTCCCGATGTGGGCGAGGAAGATGCCGGCGTTCACGCCGATCAGCGCCCGCCTGCGTTCGATGGTCACGCGACCAGTCCCTTCGGGTCGGTCGGAGCGGCCCGGGTGGCGCGCAGGGCCGCGATCTCGCGGGCGAGCGCCGGGCGGTCGATCTCCGTGCCCCGGACGACCGTCGTGACGGGCAGTGCCGACAGCGGGCGGTCGGGGGCGGAGGCGTGCAGGAGGTTGTAGGTGGCGGGGGCGCCGACCCGCAGGGGGTGCGTGCCCGTCGGGTCGCCGGTCAGCTCGTCGAAGTAGCGGCGGCCGCCGACCGTGGCCTGGTGGCGCAGGGGGCCGTCCAGGGTGGTGTCGTCGCCGCGCAGCAGGTCCAGCTCACTGAGCAGGGAGTAGCCGTGGTAGGCGCCGGTGTTGCCCGAGTCGGTGCCGACGAGGAGGTCGCCGCGGTTCAGCGCGGCCAGGGCGTTGCGGCGCATGTCGGCGAGGGCGGCGGTGCGGGTCTCCTGGACGCCGTACTCGATGCCGTACGGCTTCTCGATGCCCCGGACGAAGTCGAGGTTGCGGACGTCCTGGGTCTCGGCGAAGCCCTCGCGGGCGTACTCGGTGAGGAACTCCTCCCCCGTCATGATCATGGGGCGGAGTCCGGCGAGGGTCGACACGAACCGGGCCCCCTCGAACTCCTTCCAGTCGATCGCGTCGAGGGTGCGGTCGCGCACGGTGTGGGCGAAGAGCCGGAAGCCGCACGCGTACGCCCAGCGGGTCTCCTGGAGGGTGTTGCAGTCGATGACCGCCGTGACACCGCGCTCGGCCGCGATGCGGGCGGTGAAGCGCAGGACGTGTTCCGACAGACGGGAGAAGCGGACCGGGCTGCCCGGCTGTTCCGTGCCGTCCGTGAACATCACCTTCAGGAAGGTGCCGCCGCGTTCGGCATTGGCGCGCAGGGCGTGGTCGAGGTCGGACTCGACGGCGAGCATGTGGACCGGCGCCGGGAACTCGACGCCGTGTCCGGTGCGGCCCGCCGTGTCGGTCGTCGCCGTCACCGCGTAGCCGCAGTGCGCGATCTCCGGGTACGGCCACGGGGAGGCCTCCCGGCCGGCCGCCCAGGCGTCGGCGGCCAGCGGGAAACCGAACATGTCCACGACGTGGGTGACCCCGTGGTAGAGGTACTGGAGGGCCACGATCCGGGGGTCCTCGACCGTGTCGTCCCAGTTGGCGGGGAGCGCGACATGGGCGTGGGTCTCGGTGTAGCCGGGCCACAGCTCGTGCTCGCCGCCCTGCCGGGGGCCGGTGGGCGTGAACGCGGTGAAGACGCCGTTCTCCGTCGTGACGTCGTAGAGCGCCTCGGGGTCGAGGGCGGGGACCGCCACCCCCCACAGCTGCTGCCCGCCGCTCGGCGGGGCGGGGGTCATCGGGCCACCTCGACCTTCAGCCGCAGGTCGATGGCGTCCAGGGCCTCCTCGTTGCGCTTGTTGACCTCGTCGCGGTCGGCGCCGGTGAAGATGATGTGGCCGATCCAGTCGAAGTTGCTCTTGGAGAGACGGCTGACCTCGACGCCGGGCTTCTTGTAGGCGAGGGCGCTGTGGAAGCCGGGGAGGTCGGTGAGGCCGTCGAAGCCGATGGACTCGACCGTGCCGGCGACCGGGGAGCCGAACCAGTGGCCGCCCGCGATCGTCTCGCCCGGGAAGGGCAGTTCGGGGCGCTCGCCGAGGGCCTGGCGGATGACCTCCAGGTAGGCGTCGACGCCGGAGCTGATCTGCATCAGGCTCGGCACGATGCCGCCGATGAGCCGGCCGTTGACCTCGCAGAGCACCGGGCCGTCCGGGCCGAGCAGGAACTCGGTGTGGATGAAGCCGAAGTCGACGCCCAGTTCGTTCAGGACCTTCGTGGTCATCGCGAACAGCTCGTCCTGGAGCGGGTGTCCGGTGAAGTAGGTGGCGCCCATCTCGATGAAGTGCGGGAAGCCGCTGAGCGGACGGTCGGTCAGCCCGAGGTTGACGATCTCGCCCTCGCCGAGCACGCAGGACTCCACCGAGATCAGCTCACCGGTGACGAACTCCTCGATCAGGATGTCCGGGATGCGGACGACGCCGCGCCCGTAGTCGACGACCTCGGCCAGCTCGGCGAGGTAGGCCGTGAGGTCGTCCTCGTCCTTGAGGTGCAGGACGTGCAGGCTGGCGGTGCCGTCGGACGGCTTCACCACGCACGGGAAGCCGATCTCGCGGACGGCCGCCTCGACCTTCGTCGGGTCGGAGACATGCGCGAAGCGCGGCTGCCGGATGCCCCTGCCGTCCAGCGTGAGGCGGGTGAGGTGCTTGTGGCGGGCGTTGCGGGCGCCGTCGACGCTCATCCCGGGCAGGCCCAGCGCCTCGGCGACGGCCGCGGTGTGGACGGTGTGGTACTCGCTGTACGTGGTCACCCCGTGCACCGGGCGCTCGGCGTGCACCTCGCGGGCCAGCGCCGTCAGCTCCTCGATGGAGAAGGCCTTCTCGCTCTTGATGACATGGCAGTTGGGGTGCGCGTAGGCGGCCTCGGTGAGCGGGGAGACGGCGAGGTAGAAGCCGGGGTCGACCGAGACGAGGGTGACGTCGTGGCCGAGGTCGAGCGCGTTGGCGATACCGGCCATGCCGTTCGGGTTGCATTCGATCATGAGGATGTGCATGGGGACTCCTTGAATTCGCTTGTGGGTGCGGTGAGTTCGTGGGGTGGGCGGGCTGCGGACGGTTATGTCGTCGAGGCTCGGCGCGGCGGACGGCTATGTCGTCGCCGCGCGGCCCAGTGCGTCCAGTACGGCGGGAAGGTCCAGGCCCAGCGCGGCCATGACCTCCTCGTGGTCGCCGCCCTGCGAGGGCCAGCTCCGGTCGGCGCTCACGGACGTGACCCGGCAGGCTGGCAGCAGCAGCGCGAGCGCCTCCGCGATGCCGCCCTGGCCCCGGTGCTCCTCGACCACCACGAACCGGGAGTGGTGGCGGGCGAGTTCGGCCGCGGCGGGGGTGAGGTTCTCGTGGTCGAGATACACGAGGTGCGCGTGGGCGGTGCCGGGCACGGCCCGCCGGGCGGCCAGGGCGAGCCGGGTGCCCTCCTCGCCGACGGAGACGAGGCAGACGGCGGCGGGGTCGGTGGCCTTGAACTCCCAGTTGACGAGAGGGAGTTCGTCACCCGGCACCGGCAGGGAGTCGTACTTCGCGTTGCGTCCCGTGCGGATGTAGTGCGGGCGCCCGGAGCGGACCGCCTCCCGGACGACCGCGCGCATCTCGGCGTCGCCGTACGGGGCCGCGATGGTCACGCCCGGCACGCCGCGCAGGATCGCCAGGTCCTCCAGGCAGTGGTGGGTGGTCCCGAACCAGGCGCCGGAGACACCGGCGTACGGCGCGACGACCGTGACCCCGGCGGCCAGATAGCCGAGGGTCAGCTTCAGGCTCTCGGCGGCGCGCAGCGCGGCGAACGGGGCGAAGGTGCTGACGAACGGCTTGTGCCCGCCCGCCGCGAGCCCGGCCGCCATGTCCACCATGGCCCCCTCGGCGATCCCGAGGTTGAGGAAACGCTCCGGGTGGGCGGCCTGGAAGGGGTGTCCCTTGCCGCCCAGGTCCGCCTCCAGGCAGACGATCGTGTCGTCCGAGGCGGCGAGCCGGGTCAGCTCGTCCCGGTAGGCGTCACGGCCGGAGAGGGTCACCGGTCGCTGGTCGGTGAGGGGCGCGGGGCCCGCCGGGGCGGGCCGGCGCTCGTCGGTGAGACTCATCGGATCGCTCGCTTCCACTTGGCGGCGCGCGCCTCGTCGATGGTCACGTAGTGGCTCGCGGCCTTGCCCTCGACGGCTCGTACGCCCTTGCCCTTGACGGTGTCGGCGAGGACCGCGAGGGGGCGGCGGGCGGTCGAGCGGTCCTCGGCCAGCGCCTCGGTCAGGGCCGCCAGGTCGTGGCCGTCCACCTCCGTGACGTCGAAGCCGAACGCCGCGAACCGCTCGGCGAGCCGGGGCAGCGGCGAGATGTCGGCGACCATGCCGTCGTTCTGGCCGCCGTTGCGGTCGACCACGAGGACGAAGTTGCCCAACTCCTGTGCTGCGGCGACCTGGCAGGTCTCCCAGACCAGGCCCTCCTGCAGCTCGCCGTCCCCGGCGACCGCGACACCGAGCCCGTGCCGCCCCCGCAGCCGCTGCGAGAGCGCCCAGCCGGCGGCGTACGGGACGCCGTGGCCGAGGCTGCCGGTGGGGAAGCGGACGCCGGGCACCTTGGGGCCGGGATGACCGGTGTAGGGGTGGCCGGCGAGGCCGTACAGCGGGGCCGGGTTCTCCGGCAGGACACCGCTGACGTGCAGGGCCGCGTAGAGCCCGGCGGCGGCGTGGCCCTTGCTGAGGACGACCTCCGTGCCGCCGCCGGCGGCGGCGCGGTGCAACGCGGCGATCAGGATGTCGAGGACGGAGAGGCTGCCGCCGAGGTGGCAGCCGCGCGGGCTCGCCGCCATGTCGACCACCAGCCGGCGGGCGCGGACGGCCCGTTCGGCGAGGGTGGCCACCAGGTCGGCCGGGGCGACCGGGCCGGCCGGGTCGTCGTCCCCGAGCCGGGGCTCTTCGAGTACGGCCGTGGTCATCGCCGGCTCCCCTCGGGCAGGGCGAACCACCGGTGGACGGCGTCGGCGAGCAGGGAGCGGGCGGTGCGGTACTCCATGGGGTCGATGCGTTCCTCGTCGGTGTGGTCGAGCGCGGAGTCGCCGGGCCCGTACGCCACCATCGGGACGTCGTGCCAGGTGGTGGCCAGCGTGTTCATGTCGGACGTGCCCTTCTTCACCACGAAGCGGGGCCTGATCCCGGCCTGGGCGAAGGCCCGGGTGAAGACCTTGACCAGGGCACTGGAGCGGCCACCGGCGTGCCCGGGGGTGGCCCGTAGCACCTCGACGCGCACGTCCTCGCGGACCTGGCCGAGCGCGGCGGCCGTGAGCGCGGCGACCTCCGCCTTGGGCGGCACCCGGAAGTTGAGGATCCCGGTGGCGGTGGAGCGCTCCCGTCCGTTCTCCACGCGGATGTCGATGACCGCGCTGAGCGCGTCCGGCGCCTCGGCGAGCACCGCCGTCCGGATCCGGCCGAGGACGTCGATCAGGTGGTCCGGCGCGGACACCGCGTCCATCCCGGCGGAGTGGCCGCTGGGCACGGAGGCGGTCACCCGGAGCTTGAACAGCCCGAAGTAGCCGAGGGTCAGGGTCCCCGAGCCGCTGGGCTCGCCGATGACGACGGCGTCGGCCGGGTACCGGTCACGGACGTGGAAGGCGCCCTTGGAGGACGAGATCTCCTCCTCGACCGCGCCGACCACACGCAGGTGGCCGTCCTCGGGGATGTCCGCGTGGGCGAGCACCTCAAGGAAGTTGGCGAGGCTGCCCTTGGCGTCCACGCTGCCGCGCGCCCACAGTTCGCCGTCGCGCCACTCGGCCGGCCAGTGGTGCGGGACCGTGTCGAGATGGCCGAGGAGCAGCAGCCGCCGGGGACCGTCGCCGCGCGTGGCGACGAGGTTGCCCGCCTCGTCGACATGGGCGTCGATGCCCCGCTCCCGGCACCATTCGGCCAGGTAGGAGGCGAGTTCGGCCTCGTCCCGCGACACGGACGGCACACAGGAGATCCGGGTGAGCAGCCCGAGATCGGCCGCCGGCTCCTTCGTACGCCAGAACCGGGTCCAGCCGGACGGCTCGCTCATCGTGTGCGGACCGGTGATGGCGACATCGGCGCCGCTGTCCTTCATGGCGATCTCGGCGGCCCGTACCTTCTGCCGCATCCTGCCGCCCGCGTACTTCGCGCCCTCGCCCGGATAGGCGTCGTACAGCGTCGAATCGGGGACGGCCGGGTCGGTCAGCAGTCCGGCGGTGCCTGTGACCAGCCGCAGATGGTCGGCGCCGAGCGCGCCGGTCAGGACGGCGGCGAGGACGTCGGCGTCCACGTTCAGCGGGGCACCGCCGGCCGGGTCGGCGACCGGCGGCGACAGACAGACCACGTCGTACGCCTCGAGGAGCGCGGTCAGTCCGTCGACGTCGACCTCGGTGGGCACACCGGCCCGGTGGTCGCGTACGACGAGGGTGCGCCCCTCGCCGGACACCGCCTTCAGCGGCCGGTTGGCCCGGCCGGTCACGAGTCCGCCGCGCGCGGCGACGGAGGTGAACACACTCAGCCCGAGCGCCCGCAGCTCCCGCTCCACGGCGGGCAGGGTCACCCGCTCGTAGGCGTCGACCAGATGGGTCATCTCGTCCGGCGGGCAGTACCGCACCGAGTCCCCGTTGGCCAGGCGCAGGTGGGGCATCGGGCGCCCGATCGCCGCGTAGTGCCGCTCGATCCCGGTGGCCCCGCCCGCGACGAGCAGCACGCGGGCGCCCCGGGCCACCAGGTCCGCGAGCTCCTTGTGGATGGCGCCGCGGTCGAGGGTGGCGCTGCCGGCCTTGACGACGTAGAGGGGGCGGGTGGACCTGCTGCCGGGCCGGGCTGTCTCGCGTGCTGTCGGGGCCGGGGCCACGGCCGCCGCGACCGGCCGTTCCAGTTGCGTCGTCATGGCGACACCGCCGTGGTGGGCAGGCCGGCCGTCTCCGGGAAGCCGCTGATCAGGTTCATCGCCTGGACGGCCTGTCCCGCCGCGCCCTTGATGAGGTTGTCGAGGGCGGCGACGGCGACGACCTGGCCGCCCTGGACCGCGATGGCGACCTCGGCGACGTTCGAGCCGACGACCGCCTTGAGCATCGGGAAGTCCTGCGGAGCCCTGGGCGCCGGGCGGACCCGGACGAACGGCTTGCCGACATACGCCTTGGCGTAGGCCCGCTTGACGTCCAACGAGGTGACGCCGTCCCGGAGTTCGGCGTACGCGGTGACCAAAATGCCCCGGGCCACGTCCAGGCTGTGGGTGGAGAAGCGGAGGTCCACGGCCGCGCCGGTGAAGTCGGCGATGGCCTGCCGGACCTCGGGCGCGTGCCGGTGCCCGTACAGCTTGTGCACCCGGAAGTTGCCGGTGCGCTCGGCGGGCGGCTCGTTGCCACCGCGTCCGCCGCCGGTGGAGCCGGTCTTGGCGTCGACGACGACCTTGTCGGCCGCGAGGGGCTCGGCGCCGGCGAACAGCGGGTACAGGGCGTAGATCGTGGTGACGGCCATGCAGCCGGGCAGGTTCACGAACCGTCCGTCCGGCACCTCGGTGCTCAACTCCGGTACGTAGTACGCGAAGTCCTCCAGCGGCGGATGCTCGGCGGTCCTCGGGTAGTGCGTGCGCACCTCGTCCTCGGCCCGCAGCCGGAAGTCGCCGCCCAGGTTCAGCACCCGCTTGGCCTGCGAGGCGATCAGCGGCAGCCGCTCGGGCAGCGCGCCGGTGGGCAGACAGCCGAAGGCGACGTCGACGGGGTCGATCTCCGCCAGCTCGGCCAGCGGCCGGAACTTCAGCCCGCCCGCCTTCGGATGGTTGCGCAGCCACGGGTGCACACTGCCGATGGCGGCACCGGCGGCCCGCTCGGCGGACAGGAAGGCGAGTTCGACGTGCGGGTGCTCAAGGAGCAGCCGGATGACCTCGCCACCGGTGTATCCGCTGGCACCGATGACGGCGACGCGGATCGTGTCGTGCGGGCGTGCGGTGTCGTGCGTACGGCCGGTGTCTTGGGCGCGGCCGATGTCGTGTGTGCGTCCGATGTCAGCCAAGGCGGGCCGCCTTCTCGTACGGCCGCACGTAGTCGCGCTCCTCGACGAGCTTGCGGACGGCGTCGGGGCGGCGGGCGACCTTGCGGAAGGCGTCGGCGTAGCGCAGGATCCGCTCGTACTCGACCGGGGAGCGCAGCTCGCGGCAGAGCACGAGGGTGGAGTCGAGCATGCCGAGGGTGACCGGGAAGTCCTCCGGCCGGTGGTCGCGCACGGCGCCCGGGTTGAGGCTGAACGGATAGCCGTTCCCGAACCCGTCCCGGTGCTGGAAGGGCAGATGGCACGGGATGGGCGTGTTCTGCCACTCGCGCGCCGGCACCCCCTCCGCGACCAGCAGCTCGTGCACGGCCTCCTTGACGGCGTACACGGGCAGATCGCCGAGGCCGACAGCCTCGGGGTGCAGACCGATCCGGTACATGTTGTACGCGTGGACGTGCCCGTCCGGCACGTGCGGCGGTGTGAACAGCCCGGTCTCGTGGAGGGCCTCGCCGAGCAGCACGGCGTTGCGGGCCCGGATCTCGTCGTAGTACGGCAGCCGCTTGAGCTGGCTGCTGCCGAAGGCGGCGGCGACCCAGGACATGCCGTAGTCGATGCCGTGCCGCCGGAGATACCCGGCGGCCCTCTCGTACGCCTCCTCGGTCGCGAAGAAGGCGACACCGCCCTCCCCGCCCAGCGGGAAGTTCTTGTCGGCCATCAGGCTCTGCCCGGCCGCGTCCCCGAGCGACCCGGCGACGCGGTCGCCGATCTTCGCGGAGTGGGCGTGGGAGGCGTCCTCGACGAGGGCGATGCCGTGCCGGTCGGCGAGGGCGCGCAGCGCGGGAACGTCGGCGGGCAGCCCGTGCACATGGACCGGCATGAGCGCCCGGGTCCGCTCGGTGATCGCGGCCGCCGCGGCGGCCGGGTCCATGCAGTACGTGACCGGGTCGACATCGACGAACACGGGGATCGCGTGGGCGGCGACGACGGCCTGCGCGGTGGCGATGAACGTGAACGCCGGCACGACGACCTCGTCACCGGGCCGCACCCCGGCGCCCACGAGCGCCATGTGCAGACTGGACGTACCGCTGGCCGTGGGCAGCGCGAACTTCGCGCCCACGTACGCCCGGTAGGCCTCGGCGAAGTCGGCGACGACCTTCTCGGGCGTCTGCCGCTGGGCGAGCATCAGGTTGAAGACGTCTTCCTTGGTGATGACGGGGAAGAGCGTGCGGCGCATGGCCCTGGGGATGATCTCCCCTCCACCCAGGGCGGCGAGTTCGTCGTCGAGGTCCGCCGGATTCGGCAGCGGCAGCGGCGAGTTCGGAAAGTCGGTGATCATGACTGGTTCGCTCCGGAGGTCACGGCGGGGCGCTGCTGTGTCGCCTGGGTCTGTGCCGCCTGGGTCAGGGCCATCCGCACACAGGCGGCGACCAGCGGGCTGAGCCGGTAGTTGAACTGCACGCCGGGTACGAGGTCGGCGTCGGCCTCCTCCTGCGTCCACATCGTGCGCAGGTCGTAGGCGCCGAAGATCTTGAGCCGTTCGGCGCGGGCCCAGAGCTTCGGGTCGTCGGTGAGCACGGCGGCGGCCGGGCCGAAGCCGAGGCCCGTCAGGTCGACGACCAGCGCCGGCGCGGTGGCCCCCGCGGCCAGCTCGCCGAGCCGGTCGGCGTTCGCCGGGTCCAGCGCGAGACAGTCGTACGCGGCCGGTCCGTCGTACGTCGTGACGTGCACGCCCAGCCAGGCCAGGAACGCGGCGGTCTCCGCGTCCGGCTCCGCCAGGGCGATGGCGTCCCCGTGGCCGATCCCCTGACCGGCCAGCGCGGCGTGGATCGCCCCGGTACGGCTGTTGAGCAGCACGGCTTTGCTCCGCCGCGTCTTCTTCGTCAGCAGCCGTTCCAGACCGGGCAGCTCCCGGTCACTCTTCTCGATGCTCATCACCACACCCGAGGTGAGAACACGGGTGAGCACGGTGGCGGTGTCGAACAGTTCCATACGCTGCGGGACCTCTTTCCGTGGAGGTGGGGATGGGTTGGTTGGGTGCGGTGTCGGTGCGGCCCGGTGGGGCTTCTCGCGCAGTTCCCCGCGCCCCTGGAGGGCCTACGGCCCTCGCGGGCCTGAAAAGCACGGGGCGCAGCCCCTGCTTTTCAGGGGCGCGGGGAACTG
>NZ_JBEOYO010000105.1:0-10952 GCF_040297125.1 Streptomyces sp. NPDC001868
CGGGGCTATCCAGGAGGGCTCCGACGCCGTGATCACACCAGCCACGACAAGATCATCTCACCCGCGACCAGCAGTTACGGGACAACGCTTAGCCAGGGTGGGCCCTCTCCTGAGTCGGCTCCTTCTCGCCATGCCTCCGGCATGATCCGAAGCTGCGACACCCGCTTTAATAGTGACTTCGGAACCGGGATGCTGTTTGTGGCCTCGCCGACGCATACGCCCAGACCTGGGGACGAATTCACCCCTGACTTACAGGTAGTTCAGCGCAATATCTGTGAGGAGTCCAGGGATGTCAGAATACGACTTTACGACGCTCAACTGCCGCCTTGATTTCCCGAGCGGCTAGCTCTAGATCCGCGTGCTCCCAGAAGCGGAGCACTATCCAGCCCTGATCCTTGAGCGCGCTCGTTGTGGCTGCGTCGCGGTCTCGATTGTCCTTGATCTTTTTGCTCCATGCCTCACCGTTCTGTTTCGACGGCCGGTAGTGCTCCGGACAGCCGTGCCAGAAGCAGCCATCGACGAAGACAGCCACCTTGGCCTTCGTGAAGACAACGTCTGCGGTACGCCTCAATTCCGGGATCGGACGAATACCGACCCGGTAGCGAAGACCCTCGCGGTGCAGGGCCGACCGGAGCAGGAGCTCGGGCTTGGTGTCCGATCCCTTGTTTGCTGTCATGACTACGCGGACAGACATCGAGGTAGCGGTGGAGCTTTCAGGCAGTGGCTCATCGACGGCGAGTCCAGCCTCACGGGCCTTGCTCCAGGCATGGGCAAGATTGGCGGCGCGTGTGGCTTCGGCGACATCGCAGACGTAGCGCTCTTCGGTGTCGCCACTGACCGACCAGCGTAGATACGCTCGGATACGCCGCGTACGTCGATAAAGCCGGAGAGTGATTGACGCCCGCGCGTATTGGCCTTTCCCGAGCGGAACTGCACGACGGTAACGTCCGCCTGCCGCTTTATCCTGTTCCGCTGTCCGCTTGTCCCGAGACAGACCCAACCGCGGTTTGTACGCTTTCGCTGGCGGCAGTCGATCGTTCCAGCCCCGCTGCGTGCCGGCTGCCTCGTGTGTCACGGCTTCTCCAGGGCACCGACCGAGTTCAAGGCGGCTGCGACTGCATCCGCGAACACCTTGCCCAGCTTTACTGGCACAGCGTTCCCGAGCTGCCGCATTTTCTCGCCGCGCGGGCCAGCGAGCGTCCACTCGTCGGGAAAGGTCATGACGCGCGCGGTCTCGCGGACCGTCATGTACCGATAGCCGCTCCCATCGAACGTGGGGTCGTCCATCATCATCACGGACTCGCCGCCGGGGACGCCGTGCACGCCAGCCTTGACTGTCTTGGCGGGCCGGTCAAGGAGGTTGGGGGTGTGCCCCGTGTAGACGCGGGCGCCTGGCCACCCAAAGTGGTCGGAGATCACCCCCACCTGTTCCTTATTGTTGACCGCCTCCTCGCTGACGGGCGGCAGGGAGTGGCCATCAAACTCGTCAATACCGTGGATCGCGTCCCGGAGTGTCCGCCACGGCTGAAGGGCGAGCTTCTCTTTGGTCTTCGCGTTGTTGTAGTTGAGCTTCGGCAGGTTCGCGATGGCACGGGCCTTCGCTGCTCCAGAGACCTCCCGATGGCGGGCCCAGTACTCTCCGCCCTCGCGCATGGAGTGGATCAGCGCCTCGTCGGAATGTGTGTCCTTCGGTGCGAAGCGATCCCATTTGTCCTCGGTCAGCCCAAGGTCGGCGCGAAAGGCCACAATCACGACCCGCTGCCGGATCTGTGGGACACCGAAGTCAGCGGCGTTCACGGGGTGGTGCTTCACGACGTAGCGCTCGGAGTCAGGAACCGAGTCGTTGGCGAGCAGCTTCTCCAGAACCTCGTTGTGCTCCTCCCACGTCGCACCCTCCTCACGCTCGACGAAGGGGAGCCTCATCTCGTTGAGGATGTACTGGAAGTAGGGGTTGAAGGACTTCCGGAGCAGACCTCGGACGTTCTCGCAGATGACGGCCTTCGGCCGCATCTCTTGAATGGCGCGGAACATCTGCGGGAACATGTTCCGTTCGTCCTCGGTCCCCTTGGCGACGCCGCCCAGGCTGAACGGCTGGCAGGGTGGGCCGCCGGCGAGGACGTCGACCTGGCCTTCTAGTTCCTTGAAGTCGTTCTGCAGCAGGCGGACATCACCCGGCTTTAGTGGCCACTTCCCGCCGCCCGGCATCTCGTTCGTCTGGAGGGTTTCGATGGCCCGCTTGGCGTACTCGTTCACGAGCAGCGGTCGGAAGCCGGCGTTGTGGACTCCCATGGCGAGGCCACCGCCACCGGCGAACAGCTCGACACAGGTACCCACCTCGGGATGCTTCTCTCGCAGCTCAGACATGGGAAAACCATACCGCGGAGTTGTCGATCAAGTGAGCCCTTCTCGGAAAACCGGCACCGTGATCAGCAAGTTCACCAGATAGAGTGACGACGATCACTCGTCGCATGCGCAGGAGGCCCTGGTCGTGTCGCTGGAGAACCACGCCGAGTTCAAGTTGAGCATCACCAAAGCACTCGGCGACCAGCTCGCGGCCGCGCTGGAGGAACTGACCCCCGCGCCTTTGACTAGGGGAAACATCCTGAGGCTCCGCCCCCTGCCCGGCGTGTACCAGATGTACAAGGGCGAAGAGCTCGTCTACGTCGGCAAGGCGGACAAGTCGCTGCCCCAGCGCATCGAAAAGCACTTCCGGAAGATCTCGGGACGAAGGAACATATCCATTGAGGAGATGTCCTTTACCTGCTTGTACGTCGACGAGGACTTCGGCGCGGTCGCCCCCGAACGTCTCCTGATCAACAAGCACCGGGGGCAAGGCGAGGTGCCCTGGAACTACAACGGTTTCGGCAACAACGACCCCGGCAAGCGGCGGGACACCACCGTGGTCGAGGAAAAACACTTCGACCGCCAGTACCCGATCGACCTGGAATACGCCCTCCCGGACCTCGTGTCCGTCGACGGCGCGAGCGAGGCTGAATTGACACTGGCGAAGCTGCTCACGATCGCCAAGGTCCTCCTCCCCTACGTGTTCCGTTACGAGTCCACCAAGGCGTTCGACGACATCGCCGTCCGGCTCCCCGCAGGGCCCCTCACCGCCGACGAGGCGCTACGCGTCATCTCCGAGCACGTCCCCGCTCCCTGGCAGGTCACCGCCCTTCCCGGATACGTGATCATGTACGGCAAGACCGAGGACTACCCCAGCGGTATGCGTTACTACCGGGCCGGCCAGGTCATCGACCCAGCCTCGGACGCCTGAGCCTGACAGAACAGACTCCACCCACAGGGCCTACCTCCTCCGTTCCCTTCGCGGGACCTTCTGCCGACCACGAGCCAGGAAGTCATGACCGCCGCATACACCCCGAAGTCGTTTGACCCCCTGTCGACTGAGCAGATCTCCCACACCATCTGTGAGTCATTCGAGCGTCAGCCGTTGGTCTCCATGCTCCACGAGATCCCTCGATTCGCTGGGGCGGGGCTATACGCCCTGTACTACCGTGGCGGGGAGGTGTCTCTCTACTTGCCGTTGAACAACCTTCAGATCCCCGTCTATGTGGGGCAGGGGCGGTCGAGCAACAGCGCCATCGGTACCAAGACTTCGGCACGATGCCCCGTCTACGACAGGCTCAGGAAACACCGGCGATCGATAGAGGAGGCCAAACTACCGCTGGAGGAGTTCCGGTTCCGGGCACTGTTGCTGCCGGACGTGCACGCCAACTTGGGAGAGAACGGCCTACGTGTCGGTTACCAGCCGGTCTGGAACCACACGCTGACTGGGTTCGGCGGCAATGAGCAGGGCCCCACAACCCGCCAAAGCAAGAAGAGCAAGTGGGACACCGTGCATGACGGACGAAGCCGGACTCACGGCGGCGTCGTACACGAGGCGAACAAACTCTTGGCCACCGCCAAGGTCCATATCGCTCAACAGGTCGCCTCCTACAATGAACTGCCTTGGCATCATCCCGACACGGACATCTATGAAGACCTGGATGGCTGAGCCTTCCTTCAGCCCGTGATCGCCTCTGACGCCGACTCCACGCTGAGGGCAGGGGGCGATGCGATTGTCACGGGTGCGTGTGCGGCCAGAGGACCGCGATCGCGGCACAACCCCCAGGGGGCGCCTCGGCTCAGGCCAGGCCAAAGCTGGCCAAGATGGGCGTGACGGCGCTTTGCCCACTGGCTGCGCCGTACCGAGCTAGGGGGCCGACCCTCGGCCTAGGCGTTCGGTGGCTCCTCGGCAGCGCCGAGGAGCCACCAGGCCATGCCAGCAAGCCTGAGAATGCTGACGCCCAGCGCCGTTGATGTCACTGTGGAGGCCGGAACGGCGCAACCAGATGCGCTCGCTGGCATCATGGCCTCGTGGCAGACCTGGCGAGCATCGCAGCAGAGATCATGGCGTCCTGCCAATCACTCGATGAGGACGCCACTGCGCGGCATCACTTCCGCCACGCTGCTCAGGAATGCGGCCCCTGGTCCATCGAGGCCGTACCCGACCGTGGCGAGTTGAACGTCGTTCAGCAAGCCGAGCTGACTTTGGCCAGCCAACTCTACCGCTACAACTGGGCACACCTGGATGCTGGTTCGACACTGCGGGTGCGATGCTCTGGCTTGCTTTGCCATGTAGAGGCAATCACTCAAACAGGGGGGCGTGGTGGCGGAGATGGCAGCAGCTGCGAGGGCTGGGGAGAACCTTCCGCCGGAAACTGTCTCAAGACCCGGTGTGCCGTCTGCCTCTGAGGAACTGATCGGGACGGCGCTGCAGGCAGCTCTAGAGCAGCGTTTTGACTGTGGCCTCCTCCCGCCCTCCGAGCCGCAGGCCATCGTTCATCCCAATGGGTTCGTCAAGCTGCCTCTCGCTCGGACAGGTGACGGCCGCACCAGACTGTTCCTGCATGTATGGCGGGCGGAGAGCGTCGATGCCGACATTCATGATCACCGTTGGTCATATACCTCCGCCGTGTTGCGTGGCGAACTGTCGCACACCGTGATGGACGTGACAGTTACGTCTGGCTTAGCTGTGATCGAGGAAGAGAAGGGGAGTTTTATGGATTCCTTTCTCGTGGCGCGCTATTACACCGACGGTAATTCACACCGTTTCGACACCACTCACCATGAGAGGGCCGTAGTCAACGGCCGACGCACATATGTCGTTTCTACGGCACAGCGCTACGACATGGAGGCATTCGTCTTTCATCGGGCTCACGCCTTGGCTGGGGCGATGACCTTCGTTGCCAGGGGGCTTCCTCAGCGGCCGTGTGCCCGTGTGCTGGTGGATGAAGCGATGCCACCGTCCGTCGCGCAGCGATGGTCGCGATTGGACACTGCCGAGAGGCGGCGGCACCTGCGCGATGCGCTGCAGGCATTGGGATGAGTGGCCCGTCTGCAGGACGCCCCACAGGTAGCCCGGCCGACAATCCGGACACGATGTACCGCCGGGATGCGGTTTTGGTTGTAGCCGTAGACATGGAGCGCGCACCGGGCACAGCGTTCACGCCGGGACCCCTCGAACGGCGCTGGCGGGTGGGACGCCATAACGAAGTCGTGTCGAACACCGCTAGACGCGTCTCGTACACTAATCCGCAGCTCCTCCCGCTGCTGTGGGAACCCACAGTGCGGTGGCACTGGCAGCGTGAGGGCGATGTGGTTTCCCCGGCCGGATTTCAGCTCAACGCCGTTGAACTCATCAGGCTCAATGCTTTGACGAACGCCGCGCTCGTGGACATGGAAGCGCCCGCAGGGGCGAACGGAGTGGCCCTGCTCCACGGTACGCTCCCCGCAGTCAGGCCTGCGGACCTGCCCAAAGCTTTGCAGCTCTGTGCCAATATCGACGCGTACCACCAAGAAGGCGCCCAACGACGCTGGGTCGCGGAGCAGTTGCCATACGGGTGCCGCGTAGCCGAGACGGAGCGCGAGATGCTGCATGGCGTGCTGATCACTCCAAGGAATGAGCTGCCCCGCCTCCACGATGGCGCACCCGCCGCAGACCTCGGCGCAGCAGAGCAGTGGCTTTGGAACATGCTGTACGCGACGGAGTACCCACCCCCTCTCGAAGCCGGGGAGGAACTGCGAGAGCTAAATTTGCGGCTTCCCACTGCCGTCCGAGGGGTCGCTGGTGCCCGTGGGTTATCCGTCGTAGGGACTGCGGCTGACCCCAATCCAGCACAACCCCGGAACTACCAGTACTACGACGCCTCCAGCTTCCATTTGGCGACCTTGCAGAGCGACGCGCTGGCACTGGCTCGTCTACAGCAGATTGTCCTCGACGCCTTCGGGCGGGAAGTGGTCCGCATAGGGGAGCGCGAGCCGCGCCGCCGAAAAGTGGGTCAGTTGGAGCGGGATCTGCTCATCTTCCGCCGCAGCTACTGGGCTGCGGATTTCGGACGGCAGGCAGTGTGCACGGCGATCACCCGCAATTACCAGCGGGGAACTGGTTTGACCGACGCCTTGCATAGCCTGGCCACTGACTTGGGAGAATTATCCCGGCAAGTACAGGCAGCTGAGACCGAGACAACCAATGCCATCCTTGGCCTGTTGGCTGCCGTCGGCGTTCCGCTGGCGACCGGCTTGGCGATCTGGCAGGGGCTCCCGCAGTCGGGCGCGGCCTCGCTGTTACGGACGTTGAGCGTTACCTGTCTGATCACGGTGTTCCTCATGGGTACCTTTCCTGGCTTGCGCAGCCTGTTCATCACTCTATTCCGACACCGCAGGAGACGGCGATGAATGCAGCGTTCGTCTGGCCGCCGCGGCATGCACCGGGATTTCCGGCGGGCTGTGCGGACGCCGGAGACGTCCTCGGCCGGATCGCCCATGAGGGCAAGGCCGGGGTCATCATGACGGTGGTGACTAGTGCGCTCAGGGCCAGCGTGGAGGAATCCGGGGATCACGACACCGGACTGCGGAGGGTGCGGGAAAGCCTGGCTGCTCTCGGGAGCGGACCGCACGGCAACCGATGGTTGGCCTCCTATTACGGCAAGGACCTGGTTCTGACGTCTCCCGACGCCACAGAGCCTCCGCCGATGCGCATTGCCGACGGAGCCCGACACGGGTGGTCGTGGGACAGGGTGGCACTGGGCGGGGACGTCGCACAGCGGCGTGATTCTCTGCTGTTTGCTTGTTACGAGGTGTCGATGGCCGCTCGGATGAGGAGGGACAGGCCGGAAATCCGGGAGACTCAGGCAAGCCCAGTGATCGGCGGGGTTACGCGCACGCTGGGTAGGGCCGAGATTGCGTCGCTGCTGGCCGGGGTGCTGGTGCGGCCGCTGGGTGGGGCAGATGGCGTACTTGGCGCCGCGCTTGGTGACGATCCGCGACTGCCCGGCGTGCCATCGGCCGACGGCTGGACGGCGGGTGGGACCGTTGCGGGCCCTACACCCACAGGCTGTTACATGGTCAGTGACGTGCATGATATTGAGTGGGGAACCATGCGCCGTATCGATGGGGCACGCCTCACAGAAGGCAACGCGCGCCAACTCCTTCCGCTGGCGGAGGCGTGGCTCGCCGACCAGCTGAACGCGGCCACAGTGCTGAGAGAGGCGTACCGTCTCCGTCTAACGCGTGAGTCCGAGCTGCTGGCACATCTACGCGCCCTAAGTAACGCTGTTCGGCCGACCGGCCTACTGCACGCAACTTTGGGTGATGGACTGAGTGGCCTGGTGCCGGATGTGGCGACCGCTCGCAAAGCGGTCAAGGCCGCCAACCGACGGACCCAGGGAGGCATGCACAGCGGTGCCGGCGTGGCCCATGTGACAGCTGAAGGTCTTGGTATAGCGCGTGCACGTTCTCACTTCAGTCTGCACGTGACTAAGACGCTGAAGGGTTCTGGTCATCCCTGTGGGGAGCTACATGAGTTCGGCAAACTGCTCGATGCCGAGGGTGCTGCGTACGCGTGGGACTTCCTCATCACTCTTAGGCAAACGGGAACGGGACAGCCGGGTCATCACCACCTTCAGCATGCTCGGCGGTGGCGTGACTGGTGGGCAGAGCACGTGCCGCCCTGCGCCCGCTCGGACTTCCTGAACCTGTGAGGCGCAGCCCGGCCGGTGTGCCGTTCGATGGGCGATATGCATCGGCCTGGGACACTCCATCAGCCCGCCAAAGACGGAAGCAGCCACGGACGAAGATCGTCAGAGAACTACCCACCCCCATTTGTCCGGCATCCACACTGTGTCAACTGGATTTCCGCTACTTTCTTCAAGATGCTTCAGCACGGGATCCCAGAAGCACCCCAACCGATCCGCAGCCTCGGACAGCCGCCCGAACGGTAGCCGCTGTAAGAAGGTCGCGGTGTCCCAGAAATCCAGCCATTCGGCAGGCGGGCCAGGGAGCGCGGTGGGAAATGTGACACCGTGGTCCGCTATCTCGGTGATCACACTCTGGTACAGCCTCGCCAATTGCAGGGCAGGGAAAGCGGGATGGGACACAGCGAGGAGCATGTCGCTCAGATCCCACCAGTGCGTGTTAATACGGCCGCTGCTGCGTTGGTGGGTGTAGCGCATCAGCTTCTGCGCCAAAAATCGATACCCGGTGACCGACCGTACGGTGACAGCTCCCGTCGGACCGGGAAAGTCGAGTAGTGTAACGCGCTCGTCGTTCCTGGCATCGGCTTCCGGTACGAGCAGTAGCCCTAGAGGGACGGCCGGCAGCCGCTCAGGCCCGCGGATATCTACCAATGCTCGGTACACTGTGGGAGCTGCTGCAGAGCTGAAGACAACCGGCTCATGGCGCACCACCCGCAGCGATTCGCCTCTCGGGCCCAGCGGCAGCGCATTCGACGCCAGCAACCGTCGGCCAACATCGATTGGAAGGACCAGGTCGACGTCGTTCGGGAGCCGGGACGCCGGACCGATCCAGGCGGTCAGTGCCGCAGAGCCTTTGAGGTACCAGGTGCTTGGGTCGAGCGCCTCCCGGAAGCTGTGCAGCGTGATCGCTACGGCCTCCACGTATTGCTGGTCCGCGAGGGACCGGGAGCGCCAGTCGTTTCCGGGTTGGGAGCTGGCCATGGCCGTACACAGCCTTGGTGTGTCCATTCACAACAGCGTACTGACCTGCGGCCGTTGACGCCGCGCGAAACCGCTGACACAACGCCAGTTCTCCATGCGCAACGTCGGTGGGCACATGTGCTGATGGTCGCGCAACACGCTGACCCGAAAGGCCATCTCACGCAAAGGAGTAAACCCGGACCGACCTGCCACCGCCAATAGTTCATCGGGTACTTCGCCGACGAGCTCCGGGTGTCGTCCTGCGAGAGCCAGTAGGCGTGCCGCCGTGAACATGTCTGCCTCCGTCGTCTGCAGCAGTCTCTTTGTGGCGGCCTGTCCGGCGGGGGTGTACACGGCATGATCGAGGTAGTGGGCGGCACGGGGGAGAAGAACTGGTCGCTCGCGGACGGCGTCGACGAGGGTCAGGCTAACCGTTGTGTCCGGTGGAGTACGAGACAACGCGTATCTCAGAGCGGTGACATCGCCCCTTGCCAAACCAGTCCGCCACACTTCTTCTGGGCGACCGGTGAGGACACGCGCGGGTCCGGTGAGTACAGAGGAGGCGGCTGTGACGGCGCTCTTCTCAGGTGATAGACACAGCCCGAGCCGGTCGAGGGACGCCACTGCAGCGGCGCGGATGTCATGTGCCTCGTACTGGTCACGTGTAAAGACGTGGATGTCGTCTCCCCAGCGGGCCCAGCGCCCCGGTGCGAGTGCGGCCATCGTCTCGTCCAGTGGGGCGAGCGCTGCCGTAGCAAGCCTGTTGGACCAACGGTGCCCGGGCAGCAAGCAGCGGCCGGTGACTGCGCGGAGGGCAGTGAGTGCCTCGGCGAGGGGCTTGGTCATCCACGGCGTGTGTAACAGGGCTTCCATGGGCAGGGATTGGCCGAAGCGTTGGACATCAAGGACCAAAACCAGTGGCAGGTCGTGTCGGGTGGCGAGTGCCCTCAGATGATGCTGCCGCGCCTGGTAGGCGGGCCGGTACCGCCAGCCCAGCGAGCGGTAGCTGAACACCTCGGGGCGTGGCGTGTGGACGCTTAACGCCTGCTCGCAGAGGAGAAACATGCGGGCTCGCACAGCACAAGATGCGACCGGTATGGATTCTAGGCGTCGGGCGAGCGGAACGCGCATCTCGCCGACTTCGAGTGACCCATCGTCGGTGGGCAACAGCCCGCAGGCAAGTTGTTGGCGGACGTCGCCGGCGCCAAGCGCGTCGGGTGCGTAGTCCGTGAGTAAGTCGTTGCCGAAGGCGGCGGCAAGCGCCCGGCCCCTCATAAGGGTGTCGTCCGTCACAGACGGCATAGTGACATGAGCCGTGCGACCGCGCTCAGGCTTTGGAAGCGACAAGCGGGGCGAGACTGCCCTGGTGACAGGCGGCCCCTTCGCCGAGTTCACGGTCCGATTCGTGCCATCGATCGTAGTGTCGCTTGTCAGGCTCGGCGCCTTGCACCGTGAACGTCGTTCATCTGGGTTCATGGGCGGCTGGCCCGCGCAGCGAAACTTGAAGTGTGGCCCTCAGCCGGGCTGAACCAGGACGTTGCCGTGGTCAGTAGCGGAAGCGTGCCCGTAAGGCCATCTACGTGAAGGCAGAAGCCTTTGCCGTACCGAGCCGCGCTGGAGCTGCAGGTAGGACGGTGGGCCGCGTCCGTGTCGACGGCCGATGCGTGGGGATGCCTTACGGGCTGCTGGGCATCGTCGTGTTCTTGCGCCTCGCGGGCCTGGAGGAGGTCGACGATGACTGCGTCCGCGCTGATCGAATGGCGTGGGGCGGCGCGGACGTCTGGGCGCACTGTACGTCGGCCCAGAACCAACGCGCTGGCCTTCCGCGGTCCCCCAAAAAAAGCGGATAGGTGGGCGTCCGGTACTAAGCGTTGTCCCGTAACTGCTGGTCGCGGGTGAGATGATCTTGTCGTGGCTGGTGTGATCACGGCGTCGGAGCCCTCCTGGATAGCCCCGTTC
>NZ_JBEOYO010000106.1:0-10940 GCF_040297125.1 Streptomyces sp. NPDC001868
GTTCCCCGCGCCCCTAGAGGGCCTGCGGCCCTTTCAGGGGCGCGGGGAACTGCGCGACCAGCCCCCACGCACCCGCACCCGCCGACGCACCGAACCCCCCACCCCCTGACGCGGACTACGCCGACGCCCGTTCGACCTCCCGCGGCTTCAGGTCCGCGTTCTCCAGTACCTCCCGCAGATGCCTCTCGGCCACCGGCAGCACCTCGGCGATGGAGACGTCACGGCCCAGCTCGCCCGCCAGGGAGGCGACCCCGGCGTCACGGATGCCGCAGGGGATGATCCGGTCGAACCACTTGTTGTCCGGGTTCACATTGAGCGCGAAGCCATGCATCGTGACCCCCTTCGCCACCCGGATCCCGATCGCCGCGATCTTGCGGTCCTCGCGCCGCTGCCCGGCGTTGGACGGCGCGTACTCCGGCCCGTTCAGCCGTGGATCGAACTCGTCGTCGGTCATGCGGGGGTCGAGGTCCAGGGAGAGCCCGCCGAGCCGCCGCTCGACCGGATCGCCGAGCACCCAGACCCCGCTGCGGCCCTCGACGCGGGTGGTCGCGACGCCGAACTCCGCGCACGTACGGATCAGGGCCTCTTCGAGCCGCCGGACGTGGGCGACCACGTCCACCGGGCGGGGGAGCTTCTGGATCGGGTAGCCCACCAGCTGACCCGGACCGTGCCAGGTGATCTTGCCGCCGCGGTCGACGTCGATGACGGGCGTGCCGTCGAGGGGGCGCTCGTTGTCGGCCGTGCGCCGACCCGCCGTGTAGACCGGCGGGTGCTCCAGGAGCAGCACGGTGTCGGGGGCCTCGTCGGCGAAGCGCGCCGCGTGCACCCGGCGCTGCTCGTCCCACGCCTCCTGGTACTCGACGGCCTCCGTGCCGAACCCCATGTGGACGAACCGCAACCCGCTCACGGCAAGCGCCTCCCTCGGCGGTGCCGCCGGGCGGCGGCATCGCGATAGCCCTATAGCTCTGATGGCCCTGTCGGCCCTGTCGGCCTTCATGGCTCTGTCAGGCGCGTGACGCGCCCAAGCCACTGTACGACCGTAGGACCGGGCGGTGTTCGAGTGGTGTCCGGCGGCCGTCGTGCGAGGCGCGGGGGTGCGGCCCGACGCCCGTCGTACGCCGTGGCCGCCGGGCGTACGAGGGGCCCGGCCGGCGCGTGTCGGAGGCCGACCACGTCAGCCGTGCGGCAAATCCTCACACGATCGGATGAATGGACGCGGAAGTGTGCGATCAGACGCTTACTCTCCGCTACATTCGCGCCGTTCACAAGGCCGCAAAAGGCTTCTCACCAGGCAATCCGGGAAACCCCGCCGACACCCGGAAGGCAGGAGACCGCACCGCAGATGACGGAACGACCCGCGCAGCGCACCCCCAACCGCCAGCTCGCCGCCCTCATCGCAGAAGCGGGGTTCTCGAACGCGGGACTAGCGCGCCGTGTGGACCAGCTCGGTCTCGAACACGGCCTCGACCTCAGATACGACAAGACGTCCGTCACCCGCTGGCTGCGAGGCCAGCAGCCCCGGGGGACGACACCCGCACTCATCGCCGAGGTGTTCACCCGCCGCCTCGGCCGCCGGCTCACCGCCCAGGACCTCGGACTGGACGCCTGCGCCCCGGTCTACGCGGGCCTGGAGTTCGCCGCGACCCCCGAGGAGGCCATCGACATCGTCGGCGGGCTGTGGCGCAAGGACTCCGGCAGCCACGCCGAGCTTCGCAAGATCGCGTTCACCCCGGCCGGGCTGGTCGTCCCCAGCCGGGACTGGCTGATCGGCCGGGCCGACGACCGGGTGGGCCGGGGTGATCCGGGCGCCACCCGGGTTCCCCCGCAGGGCCGCCCGGTCGTCCCCCGGCAGCGCAGCCAGACCGAGCGCGGCCCCGGCCAGAAGGTCACCGGCGGGGACATCGCCGCCCTCCGCTCGGTGGGGGAGCTGTTCCGCGCCCTCGACGACGCGTACGGCGGCGGCCACGCCCGCCAGGCCCTCGTGCGCTACCTGGAGCACGAGGCCGAGCCCATGCTGCGCGGCGCCTACGGCGAGCAGATCGGCCGACGGCTGTTCGCGGCCGCCGCCGACCTCACCCGGCTGGCCGGCTGGACCTCGTACGACATCGGCGCGCACGGCCTCGCCCAGCGGTACTTCGTGCAGGCGCTCAGGCTGGCGCAGGCGGCGGGGGACCGGGCGTACGGGGCGTATGTGCTCGTCACGATGAGCCGGCAGGCGGTCTATCTGGGGCACGGACGGGAGGCCGTGCAGCTCGCGCGCGTCGCCCAGCAGGGCGTCGGGTCGGCCGTGCCGCCGGTGGTGCAGTCGCTGCTGCACTCCGTCGAGGCGCGCGGGCACGCGGTGCTCGGCGAGGTGCGGGCCTCCACGGCCGCGCTGGTCCGGGCCGAGCGTGCCCTGGAGACGGCCCGCCCCGGGGACGAAGTCCCGTACTGGGCGCGGTTCTTCGACGAGGCCCAGCTCGCCGACGAGTTCGGCCACAGCCACCGCGACCTCCAGCAGTACCGGGCCGCGGCCCAGCACGCCGAACGTTCCCTGCAGTTGCGGGCACCCGCCTACGCCCGAAGCCGCCTGTTCTGCCGCGTCGTCCTCGCCTCGGCCCGGCTCGGGCTCGGGGAGCTGGACCAGGCCTGCCAGTTGGGCGCGGAGGCCGCCGGGCAGGCCGCCGAGATGCGGTCCGTACGGGCCGTGGAGTACGTCCGCGACTTCGAACGGCGACTGGAGCCGTACCGGGACGCGGCACCGGTGAGGGGGTACCGGGACAAGGTGGCGGCGCTCGGATAGGCGTGCGGCTCGACACAGGGGCGCCCGGTGGTGAACCGGGCGCCCCCGTGTCGTTCACGGAGTCTCACGCGGCCGCGTCCAACGGCTCCTCCAGGAACGTCGGGCGGGCGTCCAGGTCGGTCAGGACGGCGTGGGCGGCCCGGCGGGCGGAGTGCAGGGCGCCCTGGACGGTGCTGGTGTCGCGGTGGTCGCCGCAGACGTAGAGGCCGGCCAGCAGACGTACCGGGCGGCGCAGATCGTGCGGCGCGGGCATCGCGGGGACGGCCTCGGGGACGTGGTGCGCGGCGAGGAGTTCCCAGCGGGTCGTCGACGTGCGGTAGAGGCGGGCCAGTTGGGCGCGGACCGTGGCGTCGAGATGCGCGGGGTCCGGGGGAGTGCCGAGGACCGTGGAGGTGATCAGGGCGCGGCCCGCCGGGGCCCGGCTCGGGTCGACCTGGCTGATCACCGCCGTGTGCGAGACGGGCCCGCTGCGGTCGGCGTCCAGGAGCAACGCCGGTTCGCCCAGCGGGGGTTCGTCCGTGGCGTGGTGCAGCACCGTCACCGGGTGGAACTCCGGCACCCGCAGCCCCGGCAGCAGTTCGGCGGCGGACCGGGCGTCCGTGGCCAGCACCACGGCCCGGCAGGCGAGTTCACCGTGGTGCGCCGTCGTCACCGAGGTCGTGCTGATCGCGGTGACCTCGACCCCGGTGCGGACCGAGCCCGGCGGCAGCGCCGCCGCGAGCAGCTCGGGAAGGGTGTCGGCGCCGCCCTCCGGGATGCACAGCCGGCCCGTCGCGAAGGTGTGCAGGGCCAGATCGGCACAGCGGCTGGACGTCCTCAGCGCCGGGTCCGCGAGCAGTGCGGCCAGCAGCGGGCGTACGAAACCGTCGATCGTCCGGGGAGGGAAACCCCGGGCAGCCAGCGCCTGGGCGGCCGGGACCTCCGCCCGGGCGAGGAGCCGCTCGGGCGCGGTCGCGGCGAGCCGGGCCAGGGCCATGGCCAGCCGGGACTGGTCGGCGGGCGCGCCCAGCCGGCCGGGCCGGGTACCCGTGGAACGGACCTGGGGACGGCCCTGGTTGCGGGGGAGCCTGGGGGCGCTTGCGAGGGCGCGTGCGGCGGTGAGTGCGCCCCTCGCGCTCCGCAGGACAGGGGTGGCGCCGGCCCGCTGATGACGGCCGTCGGCATGCAGCAGGACGCCGGGGGCGAACGGCCGCAGGGGCAGGCCGGCCAAGCCCGGAGTGCGGCGCAGTTCCGGGTACGACGTGGAGAGCAACTGCGTCGTCCGGTCGAGGCGGAAGCCGTCGATCTTCTCCGTGGACATCCGGCCGCCGACGGCGGGGGCGGCCTCCAGGACGGTGGTCCTCAGACCCGCCCTGGTCAGATGTCCGGCCGCAGCGAGGCCGGCCACACCGGCTCCTACGACGATGACGTCCACGGTCTCCGTGTCCGCCTGGTACGCCGACTGGTGCACCGACTCAAGCACGTGCCCCTCCCGAGGTCGCGCGGCTGCGGGGGCTTTATGCCCCCAACACCCATCTGAAATACCTGAGTTCGGCACGAGAGTGAAGGCGGGGGACGGTTCGGGGGAAGGAGCGTGTGACCTCGCACGGAGGCATGGGCGGGGTGGGTGTGCGCCGGGCGTTCGGGGGGTGCGGGTTCGTGGGCGACCGCGGGCCCGGTGGGGGCTTCTCGCGCAGTTCCCCGCGCCCCTGAAGATGCAGGCCCTGGCGGGCCTGAAAAGCACGGGGCGCAGCCCCTGCTTCTCAGGGGCGCGGGGAACTGCGCGACCAGCCCCCACCGGACCCGCACCCGGCGACGAACCCCCGCCCCCTCAACCCCCCGCCGCCACCCGAATCGCGTCGTCGATCTCCGGATACGTGAACGTGAACCCGGACTCCAGCAACCGCGCCGGAACGGCCCGCGTGCTGCCGAGGACGTCGCCGGCGACGCCCCCGAGGGCGAGCCGGAGTACGGGCGCGGGCACGGTGAAGAGCGTGGGCCGGTGCAGCACGCGCCCCATCGCCGCCGTGATCTCACGATTGGTCAGCGGGGCTGGCGCCGTCAGGTTGAACGGCCCGGACAGCGACGGCGTGAAGAGGAGATGACGCAGGGCGGCGACCTCGTCGTGCAGGGAGATGAAGCTCCAGTACTGGCGCCCGTCCCCCATCCGCCCGCCGACCCCCGCCTTGAACAGCGGGAACAGCGGCCCCCACGCACCTCCGCCCCGGGCCACCACCAGCCCCGTACGGGCGAACGCGGTACGGATTCCGGCCTCCCGCGCGGCCCCGGTCGCCCCCTCCCACTCCACGCACAACGCGGACAGGAACTCAGAGCCCGGCTCCGCCGACTCGTCCACGACCCGGTCGCCCGTGTAGCCGTAGAAGCCGATCGCGCTGCCGTTGACGAACACGCTGGGCGGGATGTCGAGGGACGCGGCGGCCTCGGCGAGCGTCCGGGTGCCGAGCACCCGGCTGTCGCGGATCCTCGCCTTGTACGCGTCCGTCCAGCGCCGGGACGCGACCCCCGCGCCGGCGAGGTTGACGACGGCCGCGCACCCCGCGAGGCCCGCCATGTCGACCCGTCCCGCGTCCGGGTCCCAGCGCACCTCGCCCCGCGCCCGGGGTGCCCGCCGCACGAGCCGGAGCACCTCGTAGCCGTCGTCGGTGAGGGAGCGGGCCAGCGCCGAACCGATCAGGCCGGACGCCCCGGCGATCGCGATACGGGAACCGGGCGCGAGGGACGATTCAACGGTCATGCCCCCATCCTGCCCGGCGCCGGGCAGAACGGAGGCCCCGGGGGCGCATGACCCGCCCCCGACCGCCGCGTGGCCGCCGTACAGTGGCCGCCATGCCGGTTCCGCACATACGCGCCGCGACCCCCGCCGACGAGGACACACTCGGCCGGCTCGACCGCGACACCTGGTCCACGCTGCACTCCGTCCAGGAACGCCCCACCCGGCCGTACCAGCCGTTCTTCAACGAGCGGTACGGCCCCCACGACCACCTCGTCGCCGAACTCGGCGGCACCGTCGTCGGCTACGTCCGGATCGCCCGGCCCTCCGCGCTCGCCTGCCACACGCACGTCCGCCAGATCCAGGGCCTCGCCGTCGCCGAGCAGGCACGCGGCGCGGGCGTCGCACGGGCGCTGCTGCGCGCCGCACGGGACGAGGCACGCCGCCGAGGAGCCCGCCGCCTCACCCTGCGCGTCCTCGGCCACAACACCGCGGCCAGGAAGCTCTACGAGTCCGAGGGCTTCGTGGTGGAGGGCGTCCTGCCGGAGGAGTTCCTGCTCGACGGGGCGTACGTGGACGACGTGCTGATGGGCTGCCGGCTCTGAGCACTCGCCAGCCGACAGCCCTCACGAGCTCACAAGCTCACAAGCTCACAAGCTCACAAGCTCACAAGCTCATGAAGTCACCAGGTCGCCCGTGTCCACCGCCGCCGTCGCGTTCGCCGCGCGCTCCGCGTCGGAGACGACCTCGTCCACGGTGAGGACGTAACCCGTCTCCGCGTCCGAGGTGGAGCGCGCGAAGACGACACCGAAGACCTGGCCCTCGGTGGTGAGGAGCGGTCCGCCGGAGTTGCCGGGGCGGACGGTGGAGCGGATCGAGTAGATGTCGCGGGTGACCGAATCCGTGTTGTAGATGTTCCGGCCGGTCGCGTCGATCCGGCTGGCGACCGTGGCCGCCTGGAGGTCCAGGCCGCCGTCCTCCGGATAACCGGCCACCACCGCCGCGTCACCCCGCTTGGCGCTGTCGTCGAAACGCAGCAGCGGGGCCCTGAGACCCGGGACGTAGAGCACCGCCACGTCCTTGTCGGGGTCGAAGAGCACGACCTTCGCCTCGTACGCCTTGCCCACGCCGCCCACCCGCACGCTCGGGTCGTCGATGCCCGCCACCACATGGGCGTTGGTCATCACATGCTCGGTGGCGTACACGAAGCCGCTGCCCTCGCGGCCCTGGGTGCCCGCGACGCCCTCGATCTTCACCGTGCTCCGCTTGGCGGCGGCGGTCGCGGACGCGGTGACGCTGTCGCCGGACGGCTTGGCTACCTCGGCCGTCGCCTCGTTCTCGAACGGGTTGAAGACCTGCGGGAAACCCGCCTCCGTGAGCGCGGACGTGGCGTCGGAGAACCAGGCCGGAGTGGTGTCCGGCATGGTGTTCTGCACGGCGCCCAGCAGCGCGGAGTTACGGATCGAGTTGGTCACCACCGCCGACGAGGACGCCGCGAGGACGCTCGCCGCCACCCACGCCACGATCAGCACGGCGACCGTGTTGGCCGCCGCCCCGCCGATGCCGTCGGCCACCCGCAGCGGACTGCGGTCGATCTCCCGGCGCAGCCGCAGCGCCAGCCGCCCCGCCAGTTCGTGCCCGATCACCCCCGGCACCAGCACGGTCAGCACCGCCGTGACCGTCGCCCCCGGGGTCCCCGCCTCGACCAGCTCCATCATCCAGGGCAGCACCCAGACACCTATCGCCGCGCCGCCCACGAAACCGGCGAGGGACACACATCCCGCGACCAGGCCGCGACGGTAACCCGACGCCGCGTAGGCCAGGATCACCAGCATCAGCAGGATGTCGAGCACGTCCACTCCAGCCGCCTCTCTCTAGGGACCCTGTAGTACGCGCGGGGCGCGCGCAGTGATCAGTTACGCCCGCACGGCGACCCGGTGGCCCGCGCGAACCGGCCACCACCGCGCACAGCCGCCCGGAACCGTAAAAACGTCCCGGAGCACGGCGTTGGTTCCTTCCGCTTCCACCGGGTGGCCCACTCCACATCGCGGCCGACGCGCAACCGGGTGACTCTGGGGACATGCGTGTGTTCCGGATGTCACGGGGGGCGCGAATACGACGACCGCGCCGCGGGTGGCGCCGCCGTGTACGGACCCCGCGCGCCCCGGACCCGGTCCGCGAGCATCCACGCCGGTCCAGGGAGCATCCGCGCCGGTGCAGCGAGCATCTACGCCGGACCCACGACCGAATGCGCCTGTCCCACGACCGGATGAGCCTGTCCCACGACCGAATGCGCCGGACCCGCGACCGGCTGCGCCTGGCCTGGGCGCGTGTGAACCCGCCCCGGCCCGTCCTCCTGCTCCTCGCCTGTCTGCCGGGGTTGGCCGCCGTCCTCGCGCTGGTGATCTGCGCGATCGGCGTGGACCGTACGGGACACCGCGCGGGCGGAGCCGACGCGGCCCGGCCCGCGCCGCCGCACCGGGCGCCCCGGCCGCCCATCGTGCCCCGGGCCCGCTGGCTGGAGCTGGAGAAGAAGGTGCCCAGCCAGCCGCCCGCCCGCTACGACGACGAGGTCGCCGCCGTCTTCGTCCACCACACCGACTCGCCCAACGGCTACGACTGCGCCGACGCGCCCCGCATCATCCGCCACCTGTACGCAGGCCAGACCGGAGCCAAGGACTGGGACGACATCGGCTACAACTTCCTCGTCGACCGCTGCGGCACCATCTACGAGGGCCGCGCGGGCGGCGTCGACCGCCCCGTCACCGGCGCCCACACCCAGGGCTTCAACCACCGCACCACCGGGATCGCCGCCCTCGGCACCTTCACCGCCGGTGTGCCCGTCCCGCGGGCCATGACCGACGCGATCGCCGCCCTCGCCGCCTGGAAACTCGGCCTCTCCGACACCGACCCCCGCGGCAGCGTCCGGCTCACCTCCAGCAACAGCCTCAGCCGCTACGCCTCCGGCACCAGCGCCCTGCTGCCCACCCTCGCGGGCCACAGCGACGGCTTCATGACCAGTTGCCCGGGCGCGGCCCTCGCGGAACGCCTGCCCGCCATCAGAGAGCTGGCGGCACGCCTCCAGGGCCGCCGTTGAGCCGGATCATGAGACCGGATCTCATGAGGTTCACAGACAGCGCGCCGCGGCCTCACAGACTTCTCCAAGATCGGCGCCCTACCTTCGTGGTCGTCAAGCCGACCGGAGGTGGGGAAAATGATCAGCAGCCGTACGACGAACACGACGAACACCACGAACACGACGAACGCGTCCCGCGAGCCGAGGAAGTCCTGGTTCTCGGCGCTGCGCAGCCCCTGGACGGTGGCCTGCGCGACCGCCGTCGTCGTCCTCGGCCCGTCCGCCGTCACCGCGTCCGCGCTGGACCGCGCCAACTCCGCGCCCCTGCACGGAGCCTCGGCCCCCGAACACCCGGCTCCCGGCGAGGAACGACGCCCGCACGCCCAGCCTTACCCCACCGAGCAGTACGCGTACGTGCCGCGCGCGTCCAGCCGAGGGCTCAGGGCCTGAAACGTTCCCAGAGCTTCGGGCAGCGCTCCGCGAGCGCGGACTCGTTCTCGAAGTCGAGCGGGGTGCCCTCGGGTTCGCCGGGCGGGGGCGGGATGCCGAGGTCCGGGGCGACGGCGCCGGTGAGCTGCTCGTACGCCTCGTCCGCGGCGTAACCCAGCTCCTCCGCGTCCCCGTCGATCTCCTCGTCGAAGTCGTCCAGCAGATCGGCGAGCGCGTCGGGGTCGTGCACCGCGCCCTCGAAGACCTCCCGGCCCTGGCCGATCAGCCAGCACCGGAAGAAGTCGAACGCGTCGTCACTGGCACCGTCCAGGAGCACCCAGGCGGCGCCCCAAAGGTCCCAGGTGTACGCGCGGTTGTAACGGGACTCGAAGTGCCGCGCGAAGTCCAGCACCGCCTCCGGGTCCAGCCGGCCGAGCCGTTCCACGAGCAGGTCGGCCTGGTCCTCGGGATCGCCCTCGGCGTCCTCGCGGGCCGTGTCCACCAACTCCCAGAACTCCGTCTCGTCCATCACTGGTCCAGCATCGGGCCTTGGCGGGTGGGACGCACGTGGAGAACGTTGGATTGTTATGTCCGGTACGGCGCTCTCCGGGACCTCATACGGTCGCGTACAGCCCCGCGAGCCGGCGCGCGTCGTCCGCGAAGCGCGCCCGCAGGCTCCCGGGGGCCAGCACCTCGGCCTCCGCCCCCAGCGCCGTGAGCTGGGTGTACGCCACCTCCTCCGACTCGACGCGCAGCGTGACGGTGGTCCGGCCGTGCTCGTCGGGGGCCTCGGCCGCCACCGCCAGCGCGTCCCGCGCCGAGACCGGATCCACGACGTACGGCAGCCTCCGCACCCCCTCCGCCGAGAGCCGTACGACGACCTCGGCGCGCAGGATCGACCGGGCGAACCGCTCCGCCTGCGCGTCCCAGTAGGCCGGCAGATCGAACTCCTCGTCGCGGGTGAAGCGGTCGCCGTGGGCGTCGGCGGTGCCGACGGCCTTGAGGCCCTGGGCGGCCTCGACGGTGAGGAAGCGGTCGATGCGGTACGTCCGGAAGGTGCCGGTGCCGGTGCCGATGTCGGTGCCGGAGTTCCCGGAGTTCCCGGAGTTCTCGGCCGGGACGCGGGCGCACAGGTACCAGACGCCGGCCTTGAGGACGAGACCGTACGGCTCCAGCTCCCGCTCGACCTCGGTGTCGCCCCTGCGGTACCGGGCCACGATCCGGCGGTCGTCCCACACGGCGTCCGCCACGGTGGGCAGCAGCTCGGGGGTCTTCGGCTCCTTGAACCAGCTCGGGGCGTCGAGGTGGAACCGCTGGGAGGCCGTACGGGAGGCGTCGCGGAGGGAGGGCAGCAGGGCGGCCGAGACCTTCAGCCGGGCCGCCGAGGCCGCGTCCTCCAACCCCATCTCCCGCAGGGCTCCCGGTACGCCGCTGAGGAACAGGGCCTCGGCCTCGCTCCGGGCGAGGCCTGTCAGTCGCGTCCGGTATCCGCCGATCAGCCGATAGCCGCCGGCTCGGCCACGGTCCGCGTACACCGGTACCCCCGCCTCCGACAGGGCCTGGGCGTCCCGGGTGACGGTTCGCTCGGAGACCTCCAGCTCCTGGGCGAGTTCTGCGGCGGTCATGGAGGGGCGGGACTGGAGCAACAGCACCATCTTGATCAGGCGGGCGGCACGCATACGCCCATGATGCCGCTCCAGTCCGACAGCGATTTTCCCGCCCCCGCCGCCCCTACCCATTCCCATCCCCAGGGGCGCCGCCCCTTCGACCCCGAGGGGTTGGGGGAGGTGGGTTACCTGTTGGGGTGGGTGGGTTGTTTGGGGGTGGGGGTGATTGAGGTTGTGGGGTGGGTGCGGGTGCGTGGGGCTTCTCGCGCAGTTCCCCGCGCCCCTAGAAGCAACGGCCCCTGCGGGCCGTTGAAAAAGCACGGGGCGCAGCCCCTG
>NZ_JBEOYO010000107.1:0-9982 GCF_040297125.1 Streptomyces sp. NPDC001868
GGTGGTGGATGTTCTTGGCAGGGGGCGGTGGCAGGTGGTGCAGGTGCCGGTCCAGCAGTTCAGCAGGTCCTGGATGGTGTCGAGGATCTGGTAGAGGGTGAGCCCGCTGTATCGGCTTTTGGGGCCAGGCGCTGTTCGGTGAGGAAGGCGTGGGCGGCGGTGACCAGGGTGACGTGGTGATGCCACCCGGTCCAGGAACGTCCCTCGAAGTGGTCCAGGCCGAGGCCGTGCTTGAGTTCCCGGTAGTCGTGCTCGATGCGCCGGCGGATCTTGGCCAGACGGACCAGTTCGGTGAGCGGGGTGTCGGCGGGCAGGCTGGACAGCCAGTAGTCGGTGGGTGCTTCGGCGCCTTCGGGCCACTCGATCAGCAGGGTGACTTCGGGCAGGACGCCGTCCCAGCAGCCTTCCTGCACGGTGGCGGCGGCCTGGGCCAGGCGACGGGAGCGGACACCGGCCGGCCGCACCCGCAGCGCCAGAAAGCGCGAGTGCATCGGCCCGCGGGAGCCTTCCCGCCAGGTGACCTCGGTGAACGCCTGCCGTCCGTGACCAGTGCCAGAACGGACACGGAGGACGGCTTGTCCCGGTAGCGGGGCTGCGGCCTGCGGCCGTTCCCGGACCACGCCGGGGCGGTCGGCCGCGCGTCATGGGGGTGCACGGTCACGTCCGAACGGACCGCCACGACATAGCCGATGCCCCGCTCGCTCAGGCCGTCACGGAAGTCGGCGTTCTGCCCGTAGCCGGCGTCGGCCACCACCACCGGCGGCACCAGCCCCCACCCGGCCAGCTCGTCGAGGGTGTCCAGCGCCAGGCGCCACTTCTCCCGGTGCCCGGCCTCATCGGGCACCTGGCAGCGGCGCCGGCGTCGCTGTCCCACTCCTTGGGCAGGAACAGCCGCCACTGAAGCGGGACGGAGGCAACATCGGTGACCGCGTGCACGCTGACCGCCACCTGACAGTTCGCCCGCTTGCCGTGCCCTCACCAGAGGGCCGGGGCTTCACGCGAGGGGTGGTAGTGATTGCAGTGTTCCGACCGGTTGTCCGAGCGACCCGGTCGCGGAGCATGGGGTCTGGGCGATTCCTTGGGTTTCGAAGGCGGGCACGCCCTTCAGCAGCTGGCTCGGCCTCGACGGTCCGAGGGCGGACCGTAGCGGCGATGCCTGCCTTCGTGGTGGTCGGCGTCCGGGAGGGACACTCGGCTGCCGAACGTCAGAGCACGACGTCGAGTCGGGCCGGGCGGCGGATCATGACCAGGCCCGGAGGCGGCTCGCGGTGGTAGCCGGGAGCGAGACGCAGGTCGGGGAAGCGGTCCAGCAACTGCTCCAGGACGACGCGGGTCTGCAGTCGGGCCAGTGGTGCGCCGAGGCAGGTGTGGATGCCGTAGCCGAAGGTCATCGTGGTGGCCTGTCCCATGGGCCGGTCGAGCGAGTAGTCCGCGGCGTCGGCGCCCCAGGCCCGTTCGTCCCAGTTGGCGGACTGGAGGCTGACGGCGAGGCGGTCGCCGGGCTTCACGGGACAGCCGGAGATCTCGCTTTCCCCCGTGACCGTACGCAACACGTACTGCAGGGGCGCGTCGTGGCGCAGTGACTCCTCGATCGCCGCGGGAACGAGCGACCGGTCGGCGAGGAGGCGTTCCCAGCGGGTGCGGTCGACGAGCAGCTCGTGGAGCAGGTTGGTGATCAGACTGGCGGTGGTGTCCGTGCCGGCCAGGATCAGCTGGAAGGAGTGGATGACGGCCTCTACCGGGGTGAGCGACGCGGCAGCACGCGTCGGCGATCAGGCCGCCGTCGGCGTCCAGGGGAAGGCCGGAGTCCCTGAGCCATTCGGTGTTCGGTACGTCGCCCACCGCGCACACGATCACGTCGGCCTCCAGGACCGACTCGCCGCAGCGCACGCGGTGCTCGCCCATCACGGTGACGCCGTCCGGCGCGACTCGGACACGGATGCCGTGGTCCCGGGCGGCCGCGACGGCGAGATCGGCCAGCCACGGCCCGAGCAGCCTGAGCAGCGGCGGGACGAGGTCGACCACGGTGACCTCCAGGCCGAGTGCGCGGCAGGTCGTGGCGACCTCCATGCCGAGGAAGCCGCCGCCCAGCACGATCGCGCTGCGGGCGGTGGCCAGCCGGGAGGCGAGGGCCTCGGCGTCGTCCAGGGTGCGCACCACCAGGTCGGCGCCGCCGGTCAGGCGGCGTGCCCTTGCTCCGGTGGCGACGACCAGCCCGTCGTACGGCACCTTGGTGCCGTCGGCCAGCGTGACCGCACGGCCGCGGGTGTCCAGCCGTACGGCACGCGCCCCGGTACGGAACTCGATGTCCTCGCCCGGCGCGGGAAGCAGGGCGGATGTCGCGGGGTCCCGGCCGGCAAGGACGCCCTTGGACAGCGGGACGCGGGAGTAGGGCTGGTGGGGTTCTTCGGACAGGACGATCACCTGTCCGTCGAAGCCCTCGGCCCGCAGGCTCTCCGCCGCCGTCAGCGCGGCGATGGACCCGCCGGCGACAACGATCCGCTTCACGGCCGGACCTTCAGCGCCGCGACGGGGCACACCCGCACGGCGGCGGCGACGGCCCTTTCGTCCTCCGGGGCCACCTCCTCGTGAGTCAGCCGCAGCTCGCCCTCGTCGTCGAGCCGGAAGACCTCGGGCGCGGTCTGTTCACACAGTCCGTGGCCCTCGCAACGGTCGAAGTCCACCACGATCCTGGACATCTCACTTACTGCCTTTCTGTGCGTACCGTGACGGGCAGCGAAGCCATGCCCCGGATGACGTTGTTGAGCTTGCGGACCGGCTCGCCCCGCAAGCTCGATCGACGACACCCGCCGTACCAGCGCGCCGAGCACCGCGTGCGCCTCCAGCCGGGCCAGGCCCTGGCCGGCGCAGCCGTGCACGCCGTAGCCGAGGGCGACGTGGTCGACCGGGTTGCGGCGGACGAGGAACTCCTCGGGGCGTTCCCACTTGCGTTCGTCCCGGTTGGCGGAGACGAAGGACAGCAGGACCTTGGTGTCGGCCGGGATGGTGATGCTGTCGATGTCCACCGGCTGGGTGGTGCGCCGGAAGAAGCCCGGTGCGGGGGGCTCCAGTCGCAGTGACTGATCGAACGCCGGGCCGATGAGCGCCGGTTCGGCGCGGACTTCCTGGTAGGCCTGCGGGTGCCGGGCGAAGAGGAGGGCCGTGTTGCCGATCGCGTTGATGGTGGTGTCCATGCTGGCGATCACGTACGCGGACAGCAGGGGCACCACGGAGGCGGCCTCGATCTCCCCCGGTCCGCGGCCTGGTGGATGGCGGCGGCCCAGCCGTCCGGGCGGAGGTTCTCCGGCACCATCACCGTGTTGAGGTACCCGAACATCTGGCCGATGAAGGGGATGGACGCCTGGGCGCGGGCGTTGAACGGGCCGAAGGTGTTGAACGCCGCGTCCGCGAACGACAGCAGTGGGCCCCGTGCTTCCTCGGTGAACCCGACCAGGTCGGCGACCACGGTCACCGGGAACACCGCGGCAAGATCGGCTACGGCGTCGAAGCCGCCCTTGGCCACGGCGTCGGCGACAAGGACGTCCGCGAGGGCGGCGATCCGGGTACGGAGCCCCGCCAGGGCCTTGGGGGCGAGCTTGTCGGACAGCAGAGCCCGCAGCCGGGTGTGGTCCGGCGGGTCGCTGTCCAGCACGGTGCCCTTCATCTGCGCGTTGAACTGGTCCTCGTAGCCGACGCCGTGCGCCGACGAGAAGCGTTCGTGGTCGGCCAGAGCCGCGCGGACGTGGTCGTAGCGGGGAAAGACCCAGGCGTCGTAGGCGGTCAGCCGTACCGCGGGGCCGGCTTCCCGGATGTCGCGGAGCGCCGGGTAGGGGTCGTGCAGCACGGCGTCGGCGAACAGGTCGACGTCGGAGGTGGGCAGAGGCAAGGTCGCATGCATCGACAACTCTCCTTCGAGTTGCTCGGGCCACGACGGAGCTCCGGAGGTGGAAGAGGACCTGAGCTGTCGGCACGAGGGCGTGGGAAGCGAAGAGAAGCGAACCCATGTGTGAGTCAGCACTCACGCACGTGGTGAGCATGAGCTCACAACCGATCGTGCCGCGTCAAGCCCTGTGCGCGCACTTGCGCAACGGCGAGCCAGGGGGTCAGCGGCCGTCCGGGGTGGCGAGGAGGTAGGAGATGACCGCGGTCTGGAGGTGACTGCGCAACTCGCTCCAGGGCAGCGGGCGGTCGGACTCCAGGAACTCGCCCTGCGTGATGCGGTGCGCGATCGTGGCATAGACCAAGCGGAAGGCGAAGTCCAGCGCGGCCTCGGGATCCGGGTGGGCGACGGGGATGTGACGTAGTGCCTCGGCGAAGTTGCGGTTGCCCTCGACGCTGACGCGTGAGCCCTCGACCCGTACCGCTTCATGCCGGGTGCCGAGCAGCAGGAAGACGCGCAGCAGGGACTCGTAGGCCTGGAAGGCGTCGGTGATCGCGCCGACCGCCTCGGCGACCGCCACGGCCGGATCGCGCAGGATGCGCAACCGCTCCGGGGACATGCGCTGGCTGATCTCGGCCTGGAGGTTCTCGGTGAAGGCGTGCTGGATGGCCAGCAGAAGTCCTTCCTTGTCGCCGAACCGGCGGTAGATGCTGCCGACCGCCATACCGGCCCGCTCCGCGACCGCGGCCACGGTCAGTGCGTCCACTCCGCCCTCTTCGAGCAGCGCGTACCCGGCCTGCATGAGGTCCTGCTGCGAACGGCGACTGCCTTCCCGGAGGGCGGCAGGCCTGCGGGTGGGGGACTCGGTCATCTGCGCAGTTTATCGACCGGGGTCTTGACGTCCATGTTGCCGTCGTGTGAATCTCGCTTCACTCCAAGTGTGAATCTGAATTCACACGAACTGCGGCCTGCACCACACGGTCGAGCCGCACCTCTCTCCTTCCCACCACGGTCCCTCGCAACGGCGCGGGGCTGTCTTTGGAGGTGTCCGATGGCTCAGCACCATGACATCGCCGTCGTCGGTTACGGCCCGACCGGACTCGCCGCGGCGTCCCTACTCGGCCGGCTCGGCCACCGGGTGGTGGTGTGCGAACGCTGGCCGGCCCTGTACGGGCTGCCCCGGCTCACCCACATCGATGACGAGACCGCACGGACCGTCCAGGCGGCGGGCGATGTCGAGGAGGCGCTGCGGGACTCGTCCCCGTGCGAGTACCTGTGGGTCAACGGCAAGGGCGAGACGCTGGTGCGCATCCCGGCGACCCCCGACGGCCCGATGGGATATCCGGACCACATCTCCATGTACCAGCCGGACGTGGAGCAGGCGATCGACAAGCGGCTGCGCGGCTACGGCACGGTCGACGTCCGCCAGGGCTGGGCGGTCACCGGCCTCGACCAGGACGACGACGGCGTCACCCTGCGCCTGTGCGGCTGGAACACCGAGACAAGCTGTGCGGACGGTCCGCGCGACGAGGTCCGGGCCCGCTATGTGATCGCCGCCGACGGCAGCCGCAGCGGGGTGCGGGAACTGCTCGGAGTGGAGCGTGAGGACTTCGGATTCAACGAGAGTTGGGTCAACATCGACACCGAGTGGTTGCGCCCCCAGCCCCCGGAGTTCGCCTACGGCACCCAGTACTGCGATCCCGCGCGGGGGCACATGTCCATCAACATCGGCACAACCCGCCAGCGCTTCGAGTTCGCCGTCCTGACGGGCGAGACCCGCGAGGAGATGACCGCCCCGGAGGCCGCCTGGCGGCTGCTGCGGCAGTACCACGACCTGGGCCCGGACGATGTGCGGATCACCCGCCAGCTCGTCTACGGCTTCGAGGCCCGCATCGCCACCCGCTGGCGCACCGGCAGGGTCTTCCTGGCCGGCGACGCCGCCCACACCATGCCCCCTTACCTCGGCCAGGGTGCGTGCAGCGGCATCCGTGACGCCACCAACCTCGCCTGGAAACTGCACCTCGTGCTCGGCGGCCTGGCGCCCGAGGCGCTGCTGGACACCTACGAGAGCGAGCGCCGCCCGCACGTCACCGCCCTCACCCACATGGCGATCGGCCTCGGAAAGGTCGCCAACACCCACGACACCGAGGCCGCGGCGGCCCGGGACGCCGCGTTCTTCGCCGGCAAGGTACCCCCGCCGCCCCCGTTCCCGCCGCTGAGCGGCGGAGTGCTGCGCAAGGAAGCCGGCACACCAATCGGCACCCTCACCCCGCAGGGCCGCGTCCGTCTGGCCGACGGCCGCACCGGACGCCTCGACGACCTGACCGGATACGGCTTCACCCTCGTCACGGCCGAGGACCCCACCGCCGCCCTCGGGCAGCAGCGGCTCGCCCGGCTGGAGCGCCTGGGCTGCGCCGTGGTCGCCCTCGACACCGTCGACGACCTCGACGGACGGCACCGGGAATACCTCTACCTGCTCGGCGCGGTCGCGTATTTGGCGCGTCCCGACTTCGTGCTGTTCGGTACGGCGGTCGACAGTACGGACCTGTGCGCGCTGGTGGACGACCTCGACGCCACACTGTCCGGGGCGCCCGCAACGGCAGGGGCAGCCGGATGACTGCCGGAAATCCTGCAGCGGAGGCCGTGCTGCCGCCGCTGGTCGCCGCCCAGCACCGGGCCATGCCCTTCACCCGGCTCACCGACTGCGGCATGGATCCCGCCGACGCCCGACGGCTGCTCGCCGACACCACCGCCGGAATCCCCTGGCAGGATGCCGCCACGATGATCGCCGACGTACAACTGGAGCGCGCTCGGGTGTCGGAAGCCGCGGGCCACCGCACGACCGCCCGGCAGGCATACCGGTTCGCCTCCGGGGCCCTGATGTTCGCGCAGATGGCGTACCAGAGCGACACTGCGGAGAAGCGGGATCTGTACGCCCGGCACACCGCCGCGACCGCCGCTCTCGCACCCGGCGTAGAGCGAGTGGAGATCACTCACCGCGCCGGCGTCCTCAGCGGATGGCTGTGCCTGCCGCCGACCGGCGCCGCCCCGGCCACCGTCATCGTCTGGGGCGGGCTCAGCGGCTGGGGCGCCGCGTACTTGCCCGTCGCCGACGCCTACACCGCGCGCGGCCTGGCCTGCCTGCTAGCGGAAGGTCCCGGTCAGGGCGAGTCGCGGCTGCGGCACGGACTGTACGTCGACGAGCGCGTCACGGAGGGCTTCGCCCGCTTCGTCGACCTGGTCGAGGCCGATCCCCGCCTCGGCGGCGCGATCGGGGTGCAGGGCATCAGCTTCGGCGGCCTGTTCGCCGCCCACCTGGCCGCCGCCGACCCGCGCGTCGGCGCGGTGGTCGTCAACGGCGCCCCGGCCGCGCCCACGGTCCCCGAATACCGCACCGCCCGCGAGCAGATGGCCGCCGTCGTCGGCACCGACGCCCCGGACCGGGTGACCGAGGTCATGGACGCCCTGCGCTTCGACCCGGACAAGCACCGCATCACCTGCCCCCTGCTCCTGCTGCACGGCGGCCAGGACCCCCTGGCCCGCTACGAGGACCAGGAGCCGTTCCTCCGCGCCGCCGACCCCGCCGCCGCGACCGTCCGCATCTGGCCCGACGGCGAGCACACCCTCTACAACCACGCGGCCGAACGCGACGCGCTCACCGGCGACTGGTTCACCGACCACCTCACCGGCCAGAGCACCCCGAAAGGTTAGGACCACCAGTGGACTTCACCGTCGAGACCGCCACCGACGCGGTGGTGGAGAGCTTCCGGAAGACCAAGGACGAGCGGCTGCGGCAGATCATGGAGAGCCTGACCCGCCACCTCCACGACTTCGTACGCGACATCGAACCCACGATCCAGGAGTGGGAGGCCGCTATCGGCTTCCTCACTGCCGTCGGCCAGAAGTGCGACGACACCCGCCAGGAGTTCGTCCTGCTCTCCGACATCCTGGGCATCTCCATGCTCGTCGAGACGATCAACGGGGCCGAGGAGGGAACCGAGAGCACCGTCCTCGGCCCCTTCCACATGACCGAGTCGCCCCGCCGCGAACTCGGCGACTCCATCGACCTCCTCGGCACCGGCCGTCCCTGCGTGGTCTTCGGCCGAGTGCTCGCCGCCGACGGAACCCCGCTGCCGGGCGCGGAACTCGACGTGTGGCAGTGCTCCAAGGACGGTTTCTACGACGTGCAGCAGCCCGACGTGCAGCCCCCGGGCAACGGGCGCGGCCTCTTCCGCACGGACGAGCACGGCCGCTACTGGTTCCGCACCGTCGTCCCCTCCCACTACCCGATCCCCACCGACGGCCCCGTAGGCCGCCTCCTCGAAGCCACCGGCAGGCACCCCTACCGGCCCGCCCACATCCACTTCATCGCCGGCGCCGAGCACCACCGGCCCATCACCACGCACGCGTTCGTCGCAGGCAGCCCCTACGTCGACTCGGACGCCGTCTTCGCGGTCAAGCGGGGCCTGATCACCGACTTCGCCGAGTCCCACGACGAGCAGGACGCCGAGCGCTTCGGCGTGACCGCGCCCTTCACCCAAGCCAGGTTCGACATCGTGCTGGCGCCGGAGGCGAAGGCGACGCGATGACCTTCACCTACGAGGCTCTGCCCATGCGGGTGGTCTTCGGCCCCGGCAGTCTGCGCCAACTGCCCGAGGAAGCTGACCGTTTGGGACTGCGCCGGCTGCTGGCGCTGTCCACGCCCGGTCAGCGCTCTCTCGCCGAGCACGCGGGCGCCCTGCTGGGCGACGCATGCGTGGGTCTCTTCCCCGAAGCCAGGATGCACGTGCCGGTCCACGTCGCTGACGCGGCTCGCGCGGCCGCCCGCGAGGCCGGCGCGGACGGCTGTCTGGCCATCGGTGGCGGCTCCACCATCGGCCTGGGCAAGGCGATCGCCCTGACCTCCGGCCTGCCCGTGATCAGCGTGCCCACCACCTACGCCGGCTCCGAGATGACCACCGTCTGGGGACTCACCGAGAGCGGACGCAAACAAACCGGCCGCGACCGGGCCGTCCTGCCGCGCAGCGTGGTCTACGACCCCGAACTCACTGTCGGCCTCCCCGTGGACGTGTCGGTGACCAGCGGCTTCAACGCCATCGCCCATGCGGTGGAGGCCCTGTACGCGCCCGACGCCTCGCCGATCGTCTCCCTGATGGCCGAGGAAGGGATGCGCTCACTGGCCGCAGCCCTGCCCGCCATCGCCGCCGACCCCGGCCATGTGGCGGCCCGCACCGACGCGCTACGCGGAGCGTGGCTGTGCGGGGCATGTCTGGGCGCCACCACCATGTCGCTGCACCACAAGCTCTGCCACATCCTCGGGGGCACCTTCGACCTGCCCCACGCCGCCACCCACACGGTCCTGCTCCCGTACGTCACCGCCTTCAACCTCCCCGCCGCACCGGCCGCCGAGCAGGCTTTGCGCCGTGCCTTGGCCACGGACGACGTACCGAAGCACCTCGCGCACACATCCGCCGAACTCGGCGCTCCACGCTCACTGGCCGAACTCGGCCTCACGGAGCGCGACCTCGACGAGATCACCGCACAGGCACAGGCACAGCCCTACGCCAACCCACGCTCCGTCACCGCGCAAGCCCTCCGCTCGCTCCTCACCCAGGCACTGAAAGGAACCCTCGTCTAATCATGTCGGTGTCCGCCGTACGGCGGTGCCCCGGTATGCGTGGGCGGAGGCGGGCAGGACGACGCAGTCGATGACGAGGCCCAACACGTCCACGGCCAGGCATCTCTTCCCGCCCGGCACCTTCTTCGCGGCGTCCCGGCCCGTAGTCGGTTCCCTCGTCGCGCCAGAGGTAGAAGTAGTACTTCACCGCTCCGGGCGGGGTATGTCGTGGGGCAGGAACTCCCACGGACAACCCGTGCGGTTCTGGTAGAGGATCGCGTTCACGATCTCCCGCATCGCGTACTTCCCCTGATGGCCGCTGACCGACGGATGCCGGGCCTTCCATGCCGTGATCACGGGCTCGGCTGAGAGCGGCGTTGAGGAAAAGGCGAAGCTCCTGGTAGATGGGTTGTCGACCAAGATCAACCTGTCCGCCCGGAGCTTCACGTGCTTGTCTACCCATCGGGGATCGATCTGTCCAACTC
>NZ_JBEOYO010000108.1:0-9757 GCF_040297125.1 Streptomyces sp. NPDC001868
GCGGCAGAAGCGGCACGTCCTGCGTTCCCGGCTCGCCGGACTGGGCTTCGGCACGGCCGCGGCGGGCGGGTGGGAAGCCCCCCCCCGCCGGTACGAGGAGAACCGGCTCCCCTTTCCGGAGTTCTCCTCGCGTGGGGCGTCCTGGCCGGCTGGGGAGACATGCGGAGCATTCTCCGTCTGCCTCCGCCGACGAGGACGGAGTCGTGCGCTCTCGCCGCTACGTGGTGTGCGACAGCTGTGCAATCTTTCGGAGGGTTTTGGCGAGGTGCATGTCCTGGTCGGCCGTGTCGATGATTTGCTCCGCGGTCATCCCGTTCCTGGCCCACATGATCCCGACGCTTGCGGACATCTGGACCGTGGTGCCGCTGATGCGGATCGGGTGGGTGAGGGAGGCCCGGATGCGCGGTTCCAGTTCTTCGAGCTGCTGGAAGGTCCGTCCGATGGCGAGGAGAGCGAACTCGTCGCCGCCCAGCCGGGCCACCACGTCACCGCGGCGTGCCAGGTCGGTCAGCCGCCGGGCCACCTCCACCAGGACAGCGTCCCCCACCCCCTGTCCGTGGGTGGTGTTGATCAGGGTGAAGTCGTCGAGCCCCACCGACAGCACGGCCACGCTGGTAGCGCGTCCGTCCTTCGCGGGTGTATCACACAGCCGCTGCAGTTCGGCACGCAGTCCCGCACCGGTTACCGCACCGGTGAGCGGATCACAGGTCAGAACCGGTGCGCCGGGGCTCCGGTCGGCACGACCGTCGTCCAGGGTGATGAGGCAGCGCGGGCCGTCCGAGCCCTTGGAGGAGTCGCTGACGACAGGCATGGCACTGATGGTTGTCGGCAAGTAGGAGCCGTCACGGCGGGCCAGGCGGACCGCGCAGCTGCCCCTGGTCTGTGAGATCCGCAGCCAGGCGGTCAGGTCTTCCGGATGAACCAGGTCCTCCAGGGAGAACTCGTGCAGCGCGTTGGGGCTGCGGTCCAGCAGCCGGCACAGGGCATCGTTGACCTTGAGCAGTCTGCTCGGCCGGCCCGGTGGCAGCTTGGCCAAGGCCATGGGCCGCTGGGCGATCGTCATGGTCTGACGGAGCCGGTCCTCGCTCACTCGCAGTAGCGTGTGCTCGCGTTCGAGTCGTACCAGCGCGCGCTGGGCGTCGGCCCGCAGACGTGCTGTGGTGATCGCGAGCGCGGCCTCGCGGGCGTAGAGCTGAAGTGCTTCACGCTCCCACACTCCCGGCAGCAGCCCGTCCCGCGGAAGATCCACAGACAGCACGCCGAGCAGTGCGCCCTCGGACGTGCGCAGTTCGGCAAAGAGCCGGTCCTCGTTGTGCCACCTGCCCGGTGCTGGATCCGGCCCTCCTTCCGCCCGCCAGGACGGGACACCGTCCCCGTCGGTGGTCCAGCCGATTTCGTGAGAGATGTAGACGACATCGCCCCAGCGCTTGCCCATCGACAGACGGCCGTCCCATGCCGCGCGCGGGCCGATGCGCCCGACCAGGAAGGCTTCGGCGGTCTCGTTGCCGGTCACCGAAGCGACGACGAGATCGCCGTCGGGGCGGACCAGATTGAGGCAGGAAGCCCCGTAGTCGAGATCGTTCACTGCGCCATCGGCAACGGCTTTGAGGGCGTGAGCCAAACTGTCGGCTTCATGCAGGCGGCTGAAGCTCCGGCGCAGCCTGGCCAGCCGGGCTGCGGGGGCTTGCCAGGTGTCGGGGCCGACAGCTGACGCGCCGGCGAGATTATTACTCAGTGCCCGACGGCGATCGAGGGTCTGCAGTTCGTAGGCGGCGTCGGCGACGCCGGACCGGGCAGCCATCTCCAGCCAGCGGGCCGCCTGTCCCCAATCTTCCCGACGCAGGAACTCGATCCCCAGGGCGTAGGCGTCGCTGCCGATCACGGCCCGGTCCGTGGCCGCGTCGACGAGCGCGCCCTCCGGGACACTGAGCGCACGCAGTTGTTCCTCCACTGCACGGAACCCGGACAGCAGTTCGTCATCGGTGAAGGTCGGGCGGGGCGCGCCCAGTTCGCCAAGCAGCCCCGTGAGCGTCTCGTCGCCGGACCGGTCCTGGTGGTGCGTCATCGGTGTGCCCCTTTGTGTGCCCCTTGTTCGAGAGGGAGGAGATAGCCCTGGAGTTCGGGCATGGACCGAAGCTCCCGTATCGCCGCGGTGGTGAGTTTCTTCAGACCTTCGACGCCGATGCCCATTAACGCGGCCGCACTGCCCCGGTCCAGGCCGTCGATGTAGCGCAGGGTCACCGCTTGCCGTTGCCGCTCGGACAGACGCGCCAGGGCATGCTGCACGTCGACCCGGACATCGGCACGCTCACTCTCCTGATCGTGTCGGCCGGGCCACTGATCCAGCGCCTCGTACACGAACGCGTCGCCTGGGAGTTCCGCTGCCCGCCCCGCCTGCGCATACCAGTCGGCCACCCGCCTGCGGGCGATCACGAACAACGGCGCGACCTCGTCCTCGTACCCCTGCCAGGACCGCCGGAAGTACGCCACCCACACCTGCTGGCAGATGTCCGCCACAGCCGCCTCGTCCCCCACCCGGCGGCTGACAAATCCAGCCAGCCGGGGATGCTGGGCACGATAGACGGCCTGCCTCGGGTCCGCCGCTACCACGCGATACCCCGAAGCCCCCGGCCCGAGCCGACGGGTAACGCCGCCCCGCCCGGGTGGAGCCTGCCGTCATGCCAGGCAGCAGACGGATACCGAACGGCCGTGACCATGAGCTGGGTTCCCCTCGCCTCGGATACCTTTACCCAACAGGTCTCCGCACGGACAACAAACGGGTACTCCGCTCCCGCCGGACACTTGAACGCACAGTGTCTGCTGCAAACTGGATGATCTCGGCTGTCTCGATCAGGGCGTCGAAGTCGACGGTGCGATGGCTGGGTGGCTTCTTGAACGCGCCCATGGCGCCGGTGAACAGCGCGGACGCTGCCCGCGAGGGACATCACCACCAAGGCACGCAGCAGTTCGGTCGCCGCGGCTTGGCGGTGGCGCTCGGCGGCTGAGCTCCCGCATCGCGCGGGTCTGCCTAAAAGGGAGTTGGACAGCGGCGGCTACCACCGCGCCCTCACCCCCCACCGCAAGCTTCCCAGGCCCGGACTGCTCTGCGCGCGGGGTCGAGGTGTGGTTCACCGCATCGAAGGAACGGGCAAGCGGACGGCAGGTGTCGCGGTCCCCGTGTGCGATCTGCTTGGCGGGTTCAAAGACGGGTTCTGCCAGCCGCCGGCACCCGTCCCACCACCGTGGGCACCTCCGATGTGCTCCGCCTGCGGGACGGCCTGGACCGGCTCACCATGCTCGATCAGAAGCGCGGCGGACACGCCGCCCTCGAGCGCGCCGCGCTCGCTGGCGCAGCCGAGGCGGTCGGCCTGCAGACCCGGTCCGCCTCGCAGACGATCCGGCAGCGGTTGTTCGGTGTCGCCGCCGACTACACCACGGCCGCCGCCTGGTCGTGCATCGACGCCCGCCACTTCGATCGGGCCCGCAGCCACGTGAACGAGGCGCTGAGACTGGCCGGGCTGTCGCAGGACCCCGTGGCACTGATGCGGGTGTGGAACTCCACCTCGATCCTTGCGTACCAGCTCGGTCAGTACGCCGAAGGTGTCGCAGCGGCACAGGCGGCTCAGTCCTGCGCGATCACGCGCCGCGATCCGCTGTTCGGATCTCTCGCGCACGCCCGGGCCGCAATCGGGCACGCCTACCAGGGCGACCGGCAGGCCGCCATCCGCTCGATCGGATACGCCGAAGAGGCCCTGACGCGAACCGAGGCACGCCCCCGCCCGTCCTGGATCGCCTTCTACGGGCCCGCAGAACTGCACGCCCTGACCGGGATCGTCCGCAGCCGTCTCGGCCAGAGCGCGGAGGCGGAAGCCGCCTCGCACCGCGCCCTGTCCACGATCCCGGCCCCCTACCGGCGCAACCGCGCCATGACCACCGTGGACCTCTCCATCGCCCAGCTCCACCAGGGCGACGCCGAACAAGCCTGCGCCACGACCGAGGATGCCTTCACTCTGATGTCCGGCAGCCCCCTGCCCGGCCGACTGCGCGTCCTGCTGGGCGACTTCTACCGTGATCTCCTCACGCTCGCGCCCTCCACCACCGTGGCGCGCGAGTGGGCCGACCGTTACCGATCCGAATGGAGCCCCGCGTGACCACGGCACCCGCCATCGACCTGCGCCGCTATGGACACAACGACCTGCCCGACATCCGGCAGACCCTGCTCGACGTCCATGCCGATGCCTACTTCGAGCGGCGGCACGAAGAGTTCGTACAGCGCTTCCCCTGGTTCGTGGACCACTGGGGAGGCCGTGAAGGATTCGCCTGCGTGGTCGCGTACGAGGGCAGTGAACCCATCGGGTTCACCTACGGGGCGCCGGGCGAGCCGGGCCGCGAATGGTGGCGTGAGTACCTGGCCGAAGAGCCGGCCGACCCGTCGACGTTCTCCGTCTCGGAACTGATGCTCAGGCCGAAATGGCGCAAGCAGGGACTCGGGGAGCGGCTGCACACCGCGCTGCTCGCCGACCGGCCAGAAGCCCTGGCCGTGCTCACGGTGGACACCAAGCGGCCCCGGCTCCAAGCCCTCTACGAGGGCTGGGGTACAAGAAGGTCGGCGAACGCCAGCCGTTCCCGGACTCCCCGCTGTATGCCGTGATGCTGCTCGACCGCAAGCGCACGGCCTGACCGGCACCACCAGCTTGCGGCCCGCTCCCACCCGGAGCGGGCCGTCGTCGTCTGCGCATGCAGGGACGTCCCAGGACGGGCCGCGTGCATTCACCCGGGGATGTCCCGGCGTACGGCGGACAGCGGACAGGCGGGCCGACATGCTGAGGGCATGGACGACACCTTGCTGGACCGGCTGGAGACGGCGCTGGCGGCTCTGAAGGGCACGGCTCCGGACCGCCGGCGCTTCGCGGACGTGGACGAGGATGTGCTGCGCGTACTGGTCGACGCCGCAGAACGGGCGGCCCGAGCCCAGGAACAGGTATGGGCGCTGGTGGAAGCAACCGCCGACCCCGAGCCGCCGCTGGTGATCTGGGGCGCCCGTCTCTTCTCCGACCTTGCAACGACGGGTGAGGAAGCCGAGCGCACCGACGCCGCGATGCGTGAACGCGCAGCCGCCTCCGCGCGCAACCGTGCCCAGTGGCAGCGCGAGGCGCTGGACAAGGTGAGCGAACTGGTGGACGAGAACCGAGCACGGCTGGAACGGCAGGTGAAGCAGGCCGAAGCCGAAATCGCGGCCGGCCCGCCACCACGCCCGAAGCGGGGCTTCGGTCTGCCGCAGGCACCCGGCGGAGCAGGGACTACACGACGTCGCAGCCAACTTGGAACGACGGCTCCCACAGCAGACGGGCCAGGCCTGCACTGAGCAACTGACCGGCCCGGTCCCGGCCATGCGCTGACCGGGCCACCCGTCGGCGACGCCGTCTCTCCCCGCATCCGGGCGGGGAGAGACGGCGTCGTCGTGCATGGTCAGCTCCTGCGGCGGAACAGACCGCGGAGCTTGCCCGGCTCCTGGTCGTGGTCGTCCTCCGGCTCTGGCGGCGCGGCAGTCTGACGGCGGGCGGCTTGGGCAGCAGCCTTCTGCCGGGCGACGTCGTCGGCGTGGCAGCTGCCGCACACGGCCGCGTCCCCGGCCGTCCACGCGCCACCGCGCGCGGTGGTCTCCTCCCAGCGCTGGTCGGTGAACTTCTGCCCGCACCGCTTGCACACCGGCCGCCGCGCCTCCCGCTCAGCGGCACGGCGCCGCTTGTCCTCCGCGTCGGCGCGGGCGAGCTGGTCGCGGTAGAGGTTCTCGCCGCCAGGGTTGTCGAGCGCGTCGGTCAAGGTCTGTTCGTCCGCGCGCCCCAGGCGCCGCCACACCGCCGCGTCCGCGCCGTGCTCTTGGAGCTGCTCCAGGGTGGTGAAGAGGACCGGCACGGACTGGCTATAGTCCTTCGCCGTGATCGCCTCGCGGTAGTAGCTCTCGTACCGGCGCGGCGCCCAGTAGCGACGGCCCGCTTCCTCGAGGACCTGCACGGTGTTGTCGACCTTGGCCCTGGTGCTGTCGGCGAACACGAACGCCACCGGCACCAGGCCCTCCCGGCCGGTCGGCGGGTAGACCCGACGCCACAGCCGATGCTCGTGGTCGATGCTCGCGATCGCGTCCGGCCGGGAGCGGACCAGGTCCACGGTGTGCTTGTCCGCGTCCGGTGCCAGCAGCCGGCCCCACTCCCAGTACCGGCGCAGCTTGTGCACCAGGTCGTCGGCGTCCTCGGTGCGGCGGTCGATCTCCAGCAGCATCACCGGCACTCCACCCGCCTTCGCCCGCACCACCAGGTCCGCCCGCTGGACGTACCCGCCTGCGAGCCGGTGCGGGACCTCGGTGGCGAAGCCGAGCCGGTGCCCGATCCCTGCGCGGTGCAGTTCGGCGGCCGTGGAGGTGACCGCCGCGGCGTGGTCGTCGTAGCTGCCCGCGAGCAGTTCCCCGGTGTCCGGGTGGTACTTCTCCTTGCGCAGCGCTGAGACCCGTATGTTCTTCGGCTCCAGCAGCTGCTTCGCTTCGCGGTGTCCCCGTTCGGTGAGCACCCATACCTGCCGCTGGTCGTCCTGAACCGATTCGATCCTCACCAGGCGGTGGTCCTCCAGATCCAGGAGGTTGTCCCGCGTGAGCTTGTCATGCTGGTTGTCCGGACGGGTCAGCTTCCACAACTGGTCGGGCGTCGCCCTCTGGAAAATACCCAGCGCTTGCAACAGCTCCCTCCGCCTGGGCTCTGTCGAGTTCTTCCTGTGAGTAGGACGCCTTTGGACATGAGGGTTGTCGGACCTGCGGCGACCCCCTGTCCGCCTGGCTTGACCTGCTAGAACGCCCGGACCCTGACGGCGGGGCGCGGAGGGGGTGATGGAGGGGTCCACGGAGGGGGTATCCGGAGCCGTGTCCGGAGCCTGCTCGGGCTCATCTGCGGTGCTCGCCACAGGGCGCTCCTGGAAGGTGGGGCGGGCCTGTCCCGCCATTCACCTTCTACAGGTGCGGTCTTCGGCTCTCGTGTGACGCCGGTCTTGAAGAACCTCTCCGCCGTGACCGCATCGTGATCAATTTGCAGGCGGCGGGAGGTGATTTCTCCCCCCTGCCCCGGCGCCGGAATCTATCCACAGGCGAACCATCAGAAGCTGCCTCATGACGCCGTGAACGACACGGCGCGCAGTCCTGTGAGGAGCTGTCCATGTCCCAGACCCGCTTCGCGCCCATGACTCCGGACGCGGCGATCAGCGCCTTCGCCTACCTCCGGGCCGTCCAGGCCGACGACATCGACGCCGCCCGCGAGTTCGCCGGCGCCGAACCGCGGATGCCCGAGCTGCTCGTCGACGTCGCCGAACGCATCGTCGTCCCGGTCACCGCGGCCTATATCTGGTGCTCCTGGGCTCCCAGTGCAGGTCAGCGCAGGTCTGCGATGTTCAGGCACGTCTGGCACGTCGTTGAGCGCGGTCGGGGCAGGTGGCCTGCCGTCGCAGGACCATCAGGTCAGGAGGGTGGTGAAGACGCTGGCTACGGTGGCGGCGAGTGTGATGACCGCTGCGAAGGTGACGGCGGCGCGGGTGAGGGCGGCGGGGTAGGTGGCGCCGTCCATGCGGGCGAGTTTGCCCGCGCCGGCGGCGGCCAGCAGCGCGACGACGATCACGATTGCGGTGGCGAGGAGGACGACGGCGACGGTCACGACAGACTCCCGTTACACGATGGGGTGTTGACGTGGTCGACGGTCGTAGAAGTGGTGTGCGCCGGGGTTCGCCGGGACGAAGATGAACACCAGCGAACACATCACGGCCCGGGGACGAGCACGTGCGCGACGAGCAGAACGGCCACAATCCGGCACTCACCGAACTGCGCAGGAGACTGGATGACGGACTGGCCCGCATGCGGCTGAACAAGACGCTGCTGGCTGGCCGTGCGGGGCTGGGGCGAACGACCGTGTCGGAGGCCTTCCAGGCCGACGGGCCGGTGCCCTCGGCGCAGACCGTGGCGGCGCTGGCCCGCGCGCTCGATCTGCCGGTCCAGGAGTTACTGGCGCTGCAGCGGGACGCGGCCCGGGGAGGGGGCGGTGAACGGCCGGGGCCCGGCAGGTTGATCGGGGAGTGGGAGCCGCACGATCTGGAGGTCCATCCGGCCGGCCACAGCAAGGTCGTTGACGGCTCGGATGCGCCCGGGGTACGGGTGCTGTCCGGGTATGTGCGGCGCGACCATGACCAGGTGCTGGCCGAGGCGGTGCGGGATGTGGCGGTCGGCCGCAGCCGGATCGTAGTCCTGGTGGGCACCTCGTCGACCGGGAAGACCCGGGCGTGCTGGGAGGCCGTCCAGCCGCTCGCGGACCGGGGTTGGCGGCTTTGGCATCCCTTCGACCCGACCCGGGCCGAGGCCGCCCTGGAGGACCTACACCATGTCCAGCCGCGCACCGTGGTGTGGCTGAACGAGGCCCAGCACTACCTCGGGAACCGGGCGGCCGGTGAGCAGATCGCAGCGGCCGTGCACCACCTGCTCGTCACCCCGGAGCGCGGGCCGGTCCTCGTGCTGGGCACGCTCTGGCCCGAATACGCCCACCAATACACGACCCTGCCCGCGCCGGGCGGGGACGATCCGCACAGCCGGGTAAGGGAACTGCTCGCCGGCCGCACCCTGACCATCCCGGATTCCTTCGACGCCCCAGCCTTGGCCGCGGCAGCCGCCCTCGCCGAGGGCGGTGACCGGCTGCTGGCCGACACCCTCACCCGCGCCCACACCGACGGGCGCATCACCCAGGACCTGGCTGGTGCCCCCGAACTCCTCACCCGCTACCAGCACGCAAGCCCGGCCGCCAAAGCTCTGCTGGAAACAGCGATGGACGCACGCCGCCTCGGCGTCGGCCTGCACCTCCCGCAGGCCTTCCTCACCGACGCCGCGATCGACTATCTCAGCCAGACCGACTACGACCAGCTCACCGACGACTGGGCCGAAACCGCCTTCGCCGAACTCGCCAAACAGGTCCACGGCAAACAAGCCCCACTGCGCCGCACCACCCCCCGAGCCCCACGACGCCCACCCACCCCCTCCACAGCCTCAGCCCCGCCCTCCCCACAGCAGGTGGGACCGGTGTTCCGGCTCGCCGACTACCTCGAAGAGCACGGCCGCACCACCCGTAGGCGGCTGTGTCCGCCCGCCTCCTTCTGGTATGCCGCCCACGCCTGCCTCACCCATCCGGACGATCTGGCCAACCTCACCCGCGCAGCCCAGGTCCGGCATCGCTTGCAGTGGGCCCACCACCTTCGCCACCGGGCTGCCGAGACCGGCGACGCCTTCGCCTTGCTCCGCTTGGCCGTGATGCGGGAGGAGGCCGGGGACCGGGAGGGCGCCGAAGCCCTGGCCCGGCAGGCCGCCCGCGCCTGAGCCGAGCCTCCGCTCGAAGACCGCCACGACCCGCCGGGGAGGCCGGGGACCGGGAGGGCGCCGAAGCCCTGGCCCGGCAGGCCGCCGACGCCGGCAGGCCCTTCGCCCTGCGCCGCCTGGCTGAAATGCGAGAGGAGACCGGGGACCGGGAGAGCGCTGAATCCGTCTACCGGCAGGCCGCCGAGACTGGCGACACCTTCGCCCTGCTCCGCTTGGCCGTGATGCGGGAGGAGGCCGGGGACCGGGAGGGCGCCGAAGCCCTGGCCCGGCAGGCCGCCGACGCCGGCAGCACCGGTGCCCTGCGCCGCTTGGCCGTGATGCGGGAGGAGGCCGGGGACCGGGAGGGCGCCGAAGCCCTGGCCCGGC
>NZ_JBEOYO010000109.1:0-9746 GCF_040297125.1 Streptomyces sp. NPDC001868
AAGACCCCAAGCCGTTCATCTGGACCAAGACCGCCGAAGAAATCCTCGACTCCCTGGCCCGCCTCTGCCGACGGATCTCTGGCGCAGGACACTAGCCAAGGGCGAGTCCCCGAAGAAGGCGTTCAAGGCCGGCGCCCTCGGACGGCGGGTGATGGTCACGGGTGTCGACTTCGTCTTCCGGCCGCAGCCGACGATCTACCTCCTGTGGGCGTTGGGGGACGAGGAGACGCGGCGGGTGATCGAGGCCGCGCACGAGCGGGCGATCGAGCGGGTGCTGGAGTGGCTCGAGGACGAGGTGGCGGTGATCCGGTACGGCAAGGACGGCATCTACCGGGTGCGGCCGCCCGGCGGTTTGGTCGCCGCGCGCTTCCGCCACTACGAGGCTCGCTCCGGACGGCCCCTGCTCCATGACCATCTGCTTCTGTCCGTGAAGGGGCAGCGTCTGGACGGGAAGTGGGGGTCGATCCACACCCTGGCCTTGCACGAGAACACCGTGGCCGCCTCCGCGCTCTACAACGAGTTCGTGGCCGCTGAGGTCTGCGAGGCGCTGGGGCTGGCGACCGAGCCGCGCATCGTCACCGTCGGGCGTCGGCCCGTGATGGAGATTGCCGGGGTGCCGCACGAGCTGATCCGCTGGACCGCCCGGCGCAGCGACCAGATCGCCGCCTGCCTCGAGGACCTGGAGCACGAGTACGTCACCGCCGTCGACGACGACGGCGAGCTGAAGTACCTGCCCGTGGTCTCCGAACGGGCCCGCGCCAAGCTGAACGGGATGGCCGCCCGCAAGACCCGCCCGCCCAAGCGGACGACCCGGCCGCTCGCGCAGCTGCGCAAGGAGTGGAAGGAGAGCGCGATCCGCACCTCCGGGGTGGCCGTCGACATCATCAACTCCCTTCTCGAGTACGCCCGCGCCGCGGCTGCCGCGATCCGGGCCCGGGTGGCCGCCGTGGTCGACGTCGCCTTGGCGGCCGTCGACGTCACCGCGACCGTGTTCGTGATGAACGAAGGCGGCCGCTTCCACCGCCGGCACCTGCTCGCCGAAGCCTGCCGCCACCTCGCTCTCGTCCTGCGCGGCCGCCGCCGCGACCCCGGCCTGGACGACCAAATCGTGGCCGCCGCCATCTCCACCCACTGCCTGGACATCAGCGAGCCGAAGACCATACGCGGCCTGGAGTCCGGCTACCGCCTCTACACCGCCCGGTGGAGCCTGTCCGACCTCCCCGCCCGCCGCCCACCCACTCCCGCGCCCGACCCGAACCGGCAGCCACCGGCCGATCCCGGCGAGCCGGCCGAACCCCGGCCCCCGGGCCGGGATGCGGGGGAGTGGGAGATCCCCCGCGTCCCGCTTCAGTACGAGCGCGCCGTCCTCGCCGGCGCGGTGGTGCGGGAGAAGCTGCGCACCGCCACCGCCACTGCCGTGTGGGGCCGGGCGTACGACGTCGTCGCCCACCAGCAGGCGGCGATGCCCGAGCAGCTGCTCGCGCCCCAGCCAGCCGACCCCGAGCACGACGACCAGGAGCAGGAGCCCGGCCGTCGCGAGGCGATGGACCTGACGGCGCTGCGGGCCCTGCGGGAATCCCGCACGGACGTGGAAGCCCTCGATCTCACCGCCGAACGCCTGCGCCACCTCGGGGAGGCATTCACCGCGGCGGCCGACCGGGCACGCACCACGATGAACCGCTACGCGCGCCGCGACGACGCCGATACGACGCACCCGGTGCGCGAGGACGACCAGCAGGCGCACCACCCACAGCAACCCGGACCGCACCGCGGCCGGGAAGCCGGCCACTGAACGCACCCGATGGCGCGCACCCGGTGCGGTGGTGCGCACCGACGATGCCCCGCCTCCACTGCACCGAGTGGAGTCCACCGCCTGGGAGTGGACGCCACCGCGCTCGGCATCCACTCCACTGAGTGGAGCCCACCGGGTGGAAGTGGACGACACCGACGGGAGTGGGGCCGTGTATCCACCCTGTGCGTTTCTCCTTGACCTCAGCTCAGGACACTGTTGGCCAATTCCGCTTTGGACAAGGCGGGCGGCTGGCGGGCGTCGGTCTACTTGTCCGCGGAGCGGCGCAGGTACAGGCGATCAGTCATGCGTGCCGGTCTCCGTCCGCTGGTCGTCTGCCAGCTGGATCAGGGCGAGCACCGCGGCGTGGCGGTTCTCCTCGACGCCCAGTCGCTGGGTGTCGTCTTGCCCGGCAGCGATCTGATAGAGGTCGTGCTGACGCTCCGTCCAGTCACGCAGGATGGCGCGGGCCTCGTCCGGTGTGGTGTCGATCGCGGCCGCGACCTCGGACCAGGTGGCGCCGAGCAGGATAGCCTCACGGATGTCGCCCGCGCGGCGGGCAATGAGATCGCGCCGGATCGACTCCGACAACGCGAGCACGGCCAACACGTCGTCGGCGCCTCCACGCTCGACCGGGTCCGGGAAATCCGCAGGCAGAGTCCTGTTCATCAGCCGGTCGACATGCGCGACGCGCTTCTCCATCTGCCAGGAAAGCGGAACCCGTCCACCAGAGATCATGCGGACATCGTCCGGACGGCGGACAGCAAGGTCATTCCAAAACTCGTACTCGGGTGTGCTCATGCGCCCCCCTTAGGCGGCCGGGCCCGGCGGCTTCGGCGTCCGATGAACACCCTAGGAGAGAGAAGGAAGACAATCGTCGGCGGAGCGAGTCCCGGGGGCCGGAGAGCGTGATTCCCACAGCCATCTCAGACCACGGTGCCCTCAATTGAGCAGGTGTGCCGCCTCTGAACCCGCCCACTCGATGCGCACCACTCCCGCGTTGCCGGCCGCACCGGTGCGCACCACCCGGCGATGGCCGACACTCTCGCGCGCGCCCCGGTGTCCCGCACTGTCGACCGACCCCTTGACCAGGTGCGCCACCCGCGTTTCGCCTTGGCAGCAGCCTGTGACCCTGTTGGCCACTTTCACTGTCGTCGTACGCGGTCCGGCGTCGTTGATCCGAGCGTCCGGCGTCATTGCCGGGGGACGGACAGCGTCGGGGAGGCGTCAGTGTCGCTGCGTACGAGCGGATCGGGCCGGGTTCCGGAGACGACGCGGAGGATCGCCGAAGCCGCCTTACCTCAGGGCAGCCTGGCGATCAGAGTCCGGGATGCGCTGGGCGAGCTGTTCTGGGACGAGGACTTCGCCGACCTGTTCCCTCAGCGGGGTCGGCCGGCATTGTCTCCGGCAGTTCTCGCCCTGGTGTCGATCCTGCAATTCGCCGAGGGCCTTTCCGACCGTCAGGCTGCCCTGGCTGCCAGAGCACGCATCGACTGGAAGTACGCCCTCGGCCTGGAGCTCGAGGACCCAGGGTTCGACCATTCAGTGCTGAGCGAGTTCAGAGATCGGCTGATCGAGGGCAGTGCGGAGACCCGCATCACGGACGCCGTGCTGGCTGCCGCCTCGGAAGCAGGTCTACTCAAGCCCCGGGGCCGCCAACGCACCGACAGCACGCACGTCCTTTCGGCGGTCCGCGGACTGAACCGTCTGGAACTGGCCGGCGAGACCCTGCGGGCGGCCTTGAATGCGCTGGCCGCAGCCGCACCTCAGTGGCTTGCCGAGCTGGCCGACGATGAGTGGTTCAAGCGCTACTCCTACCGGGTGGAGGACTACCGACTTCCGCAGGCAAAGACTGAGCGCATCGAGAGGGGCGACGAGATCGGGGCCGACGGCATGCGCCTGCTCCAGGCCGCATTCCACCCGACTTCCCCCGGATGGATCCGCCAGATTCCCGCAGTGGAAATGCTCCGGCGAACCTGGGTCCAGGAGTTCCAGATCGAGGACGAAACCGCCCGCTGGCGCCACCCGAAGAACATCCCACCTGCTACTCAACGCGTGGTCTCGCCCTACGACAGCGTCGCCCGCGCCGGATCCAAGCGAGACACCGACTGGCAAGGCTGGAAGGTTCACATCACCGAGACGTGCGAGGTCGACCAGCCCAACCTGATCACGCACGTACTCACCACGACCGGTCCACGACGTGCAGGTGACCGACACCATCCACGAAGGCCTCGCCGAACAGAACCTGCTGCCGGCTGAACACTTCGTCGACTCCGGCTACACCGAGGCCCGTGTCCTTGTCTCCGCCCAACGCGACTACGACATCGAGATCGTCGGACCGGTTCAAGGCACCGCAGCCTGGCAAGCCAAAGACGGAGACGGATTCACGCAGGAGAACTTCACCATCGACTGGCAGGCCCAAGAGGTGAGCTGTCCCAACGGCAAGCGCAGCAAGGGGTGGTCCGACAGCACCAGCCAGACCGGCGCCGCCGTCATCCGGATCTGGTTCTCCATCAACGACTGCGGACCCTGCCCCGTCCGCTCCCAGTGCACGCGCGGCACCGGCAGGATCGGCAGACGCCTGACCTTCAGAAACCGCGAAGAACTCGAAGCGCTCCGCAAGGCACGCGAAGAGCAGAAGACCGACGAGTGGCGGCGGCGCTACCAGACCCGCGCGGGCATCGAGAGCACGATCTCGCAGGGCGTCCGGCAAATGGGACTGCGACGCTCTCGCTACCACGGCGCCGCCAAGACACACCTTCAGCATCAGTTCACAGCAGCAGCCCTCAACCTCTCGCGCATCGACGCCTGGATCACCGAGACACCGCGCGGCAGCAGCCGCATCTCCCCCTTCCGCCGCCTACGACCAGCACCGAACCCCTTGACCAAGGACCACCGGGCAGACTCTCCGGACAGCGTTTCCCCTTGACCTCCTGCGTTTCCCCTTGACCACACATGGCCGCCCAACACCCACTCAGTGGAATTGGCCAACAGGGTCCACGGCCCGCGTCAAGGGGAAACGCGCCGCCTCCACCGGGGCTTGAAGGAAAGTCCGTGTCAGCAGCTCAGAGCATGCGCGGAGCAGGTTTTCCACGAGGTGCGGTCCGTAGGCCTCAGCCAGGTCGTGAGCCCGGTGCAACTGTGATCCCCTCGCTGCCGTATCCGGTGGCCAGGAGGCGACGCAGCGCGGCATGGGCGGTGTGAGTCTTGCCGGACCAGTGCGGTCCCATCAGAAACAGGCGGGCGCTGCTGCCGGACAGGATGGTGGAGCACCACCGCTGGGTGGATCAAAGGTTGTGCATCTGCCGGAACCACTGCGCCCACCACGACGGCAGCGGTCGAATGGCTCCCATGTCCCACCGACGCAGACAGCAACTCCACCGGGCCAGCGAACGAGCCTCACAGGGCCGCACCTCTCCCACCACCATCCGTCGCCTGCCTGCCGCACCGCTGCCGCGGACAGCGCCGACGACGGCTCGTCCGGCTGTGCCCAGGCAAACACCGGCCGACCCACAAGGCCCCCACCCGGCCGACTCAGAGGTCACCTCCCCGACCGCCCCACAAGGCGCCTCCCCAGATGAATCAGAGGACAACTCCCCTGCGGACACCCCGCCAAGCCACGGCCTGGACTGGGCCCGCCGCATCGAACTGGTCGCCGTCGTGCTCGGAGTGCTCCTCTCGTCCGTCATCGCAGTAGCCGGCATCTGGTACTCCAACAACCAAGTTCGTGACCAGCTGAAGATCAGCAGCCAGGAGCTGGGCGTCGCTCAGGAAGGGCAGATTACCGACCGGTACACCAAAGCCGTGGAGAATCTCGGCGACGGCGCCATGGACGTCCGTCTCGGCGGCATCTACGCCCTTCAGCGCATCATGGAGGACTCCCCACGGGACAACCTCACCGTCGCCAACGTCCTCGCTACCTACGTCCGCACCCACGCCAGCAAGCCCCCCAAGAAGGGGGAGGACGTACCGGCCGACGTCCACGCCGCCGTGTCGGTCCTTAGCGACCGGGATCCCAACCCAGACGCCCCCTTCATCCTCGACCTACAAGGCACGCACTTGCCCCGCATCAATCTCCACGGATGGAATCACACGCTAACAGCGAAATTGACAGGCGTGAGGCTGACCAACGCGGACCTGTCCGGCGCGGACCTGTACAACGCGCGGTTAGACGCCGCGGAGCTGTCCGGCGCGAACCTGAGCCGTGCGAACCTGACCTCCGCGAGCCTGACCAACGCATCCTTGAACCGCGCGAACCTGAGCCGTGCGAACCTGAGCCGTGCGAGCCTGACCAACGCATCCTTGTACCGCGCGAACTTGACCGGCACGAACCTGTCCTTGGCAAATCTGAGGGAGGCAAGCCTGATCGATGCGGACCTGAAAGGCGCGAACCTGAAGCGTACGAACCTTCAGCGCGCGGACCTGAAAGGCGCGAACCTGAAGGGCACGAGCCTTCAGCGCGCGGACCTAACAGGCGCGGACCTGAAGGGCACGAACCTCAGGGGCACGAGCCTGCAGTACGCGGACCTGAGAGGCGCGGACCTAAGAGGTGTGCAGCTCAATGTGCAGGACCTGCTGCGCGCCTACCTGGACTCAGATACCAAGCTCCCGCCTGACGTGGCTAGAGACCCAGCTGTCAAGGCACGGGTAGCCGAGGCTCGAAGGCACGGCGGATAGCCGAGGGCTGGCTGCCGTTGATGGCCGTCGCACTCACGCGTCGAAGCCAGAGTTCGCAGCTACCGATCGACGTCTTCGTGGCCCCGACGCCCCGGCGGCCGGCCGGGAATTCGACCCTTGGGGCCGCAGCACCTGCGCGCCGCCCACGGTCCTCGGTGGGCTCCCTGAGAGAGAACGCGTCGTGCATCGAAGAAAGCACCGGCCCAGGGCGTACACCAGCCAGTTGGTCGAATGGTGAGAGAGACGGGTCACTGAGCTTTCGCGCACGGTTTCGCCCAAGGCCCCCTCCACCCGGCCCGCTCCACCGCACCGGCCCCACCCGATGCGCACCACTCCCGCGCCGCTGGCCGCACCGGTGCGCACCGCCCACCGAGTGGATGCGCACCGGATGGACGGTGGTGCGCACCGTGGTGCGCACGGATGAAGTCGGTGCGCACCGGGTGGATGCGCACCACCGCACGAGTGCGCATCCACCCCCGCAGTGGTGCGGCTACCGGTGCGTGGTTTTGTCGACGGGATCCGACACCACCTGTCGCTCAGGGGCGAGAACGCCTTGTTTCGCCGGAGGGCGATGTCTGTGAGTTCTGGCAACGCGTGGGAGGTTGCGGTGGGAGCTGGGACGTGCTCTGCGGGATGAGGCTGCGATGGCGCCACCGAAGTCCAAGGTCGACTTGTACGCGGCGGCAACCGTCGCTCTGGCCAGCTCGCCTTCCAACAGCCAACGGTCACTGATCTGCGACGTCACGGTGCTGGCCGACCCCGCTGTCCAGTTCGACAGCGAGGCGTCGCAGACCGCCGCTTGACAACGCAGCGACATGGTCCAGCCATGCATTACGCCTGTCAGTGCCGGCAGCCCCTGGGGCCTTGGGAGCGGTTTCGTGCCGTGTCCGCTCCTCCGACTCAAACTCCTCGAACTTCAGCAACATATCGACCGCGAGCGGCGCGACGTCGGGCCGTTGCAGGAGGTTGCTGGCATACGGCACGAGCTCGGGCCGCTTGGCGAGGAACCGCTCGACCTCGATGCGACGATCCTGGGGGAGCTCCGGAAACTGGCCGCAAACGGTTCGGTTCGAGGCCGACTCCAGACCATCCGCGCTCATCTCGTGCTCCTCCCCAACCTGTTCTGATCCGGCAGACTGACCTTGCATTACACCGTTAGCCGCGCGCACTGCGGGCCAGCCAGGGCGTCAGGTTGAAGTCCAGGATCAGCTCCTTGTATGTCTCATCGCCGGGCAGCGGCACGATGAGCCACTGGCCGGGGGGGAACAGCCGGCCCTTCGTAGAGGCGAGTCCGCCGTAGACGGACCCGAGGAACGCAGGAACGGAGTCGCGGGGCACGTCATGGAACTCCACACCGTCGACGGTGATCTTCGCGTCATCCTCGGGGAAGAACTGGACACTCACCGACGGCGATCCCCCCAGCTCCACGAACGCCTCGTGCGGCAGCGAGCCGTCGGAGTCGAGCACCGTGAAGAGTTCGGCTGACGTACGGCGCGACGTCTGGTCCGCGCCGATGCCGTCGGTGACCGACATTGACAATGCGAATTCCTTCGCGATCTCGCGTATCGCGACGACAGCGGCCTCGGTGGTCGGCAGGTGCGCTTTCTCCATGACTTGATCGTGCCCGACGAAGAAGACGGGCACGACCGGGTTTTCGGACCGGCTCCGACCCCGACCACCGCAGATGGCTACCGGCAACCGCTCATCCAAGAGCCATCAGAAATGCCCTATCACTGGCTGGTGACGGCGCAGACGACATAGATGCGGCCATGGGTGCGGGCGTGAGAATGGTCGCGGCCAGCGCGATGCTCAGTGCCCGGAACCGCAAGAGAGCGCGGCCGTCATGGGATACGAGTAGCGGACGGATCGGGCACATCGGCATCACCTCGCCGCGCCTGGCGAGCCCTTCACCCACCCGCTGCAGCCCCGCCACCCCCAGGCGGGCCTGTCCCTGTGACTAGGCCGAGCCCGGGGCAGCCTACTTCCAGCCGTCGTGCGCGCCGAAAGCGTTGCTAGTTCTCATCGACATTTCCGAGCCCTGTGATCGCTAAGTGCTGCCCAAAACGGTCGACAAACGTTGCTCGCTCCCACCTACAGAACCACTGGGCTGACCGCCATGGACGACCCCGTTATCTCCACTACGTCTCCGACGACGTCGACTTCCTCGGCGGCCCCTACGGGGGAACGACCCAGACGCTCGCCGCGCGCCCTGGTGCACCCGACGAACTGCCTGGCTCCTGGACGGCGGCGTTGCGATCAGTGCGCAGGCGGAGCCGGGCTGCAGGAGGGCGCGGGTGGCGAGCCACATCTCGTCGCGCTTCTTGAGGGGGCGCATGACGGCGCCCGGGTCGTCGTGGCCGGGGACTCGGAGACCATGACGCCGACGATCTCGGCGCGGTGCTGGCCGATCTCCGCCCAGGTCTTCGGCCTTGGGGATCAGGACAGCCAGACGGGCGCGCATGGCGGCGGCCCGTTCTCGGGGGCGCGCTCGGCGGTTCCGCCGCCCCTGGTACCTGACCGCGTACAGGCTGTGCCAGGTTCAGCACCGCGGCGGGCGCCGTTGCAGGTGCTCGCCCCGCCCGCCGTCAGGTGCTGGGCCTCTTCCGCGACCGCGGCCGGGGCCGCCGGGCCGGTGCGGCACGTGTGAGGGTTGCTCGGCGGCGCCAGCGCCGGCTGGCCGCTCCTGACCGCGTGTCCGGCGGGCCGTCACAGACTGGGACCGTGCTTCCGCAGCACAGTTGACTCACTGGCTGTTCTCGATCACGAGGGCAGACGCTCCATCGTGGCCACCGACGAGTGGATCATTGCCATGGGGACGTGGGCGTGCCGTCCGGGTCCAAGCCGTATGGCCATCGCTTCTTGAAAGTTTCTTCCAGCTGGTTGTAGAACGAAAGTGTGGCGTCGCCAGCATCGGCGACCTGCCGGTAGACGGTTTCGGCGCCCTCCCGGTGCCCAGCCTCCTCCCGCATCACCGCCAGGCTGAACAGGGTGCCGGTGTCGCCGGCGTCGGCGGCCTGCCGGGCCAGGATTTCGGCGCCCTCCTGCTCCCCGGCCTCCTCCCGCATCACGGCCAAGCGGCGCAGGGCACCGGTGTCGCCGGCGTCGGCGGCCTGCCGGGCCAGGGCTTCGGCGCCCTCCCGGTCCCCGGCTCCCTCCCGCATCACGGCCAAGCGGCGCAGGGCGAAGGCGTCGGCGGCCTGCCGGGCCAGGGCTTCGGCGCCCTCCCGGTCCCCGGCCTCCTCCCGCATCACGGCCAAGCGGCGCAGGGCGCCGGTGCTGC
>NZ_JBEOYO010000110.1:0-9524 GCF_040297125.1 Streptomyces sp. NPDC001868
CCGAGTACCTGCTCCAGTCCGCGGAGCGACTTGACACCGAAGGTGCATGACCAGCCGAGCACCAGGCTCGCGGCGAACAGGTTGGAAAAGGCTCCCTACGTTGTCCTGCGGGACGCGGTGAACCCTTCGTACGGTTGACCAGCCCAGGGACATCGGGTGTGGTTCAAAAGGCTCTGCCGCAGGTGGCTTGCACTGATTGGCCGCCCGATGTCCCACGACGACTCGGCTGCCAATTAGGAATTGCGAATGATCGCTATGTAGGGAGTCGACAGCGAGGTCGTCCGTGGCAGACACCAGGAGTACATCGCACGGAGGCATCACATGGCCGCGATCTGGGCCGGCATCGACGCCGGGAAGACCCACCACCACTGCGTCGCGATCGACGAGAGCGGCCAGCGGCTGCTGTCGCGACGCGTCGCCAATGACGAGCCGGAACTACTTGAGCTCCTCGCCGAAGTCCTAACTTTCGGCGAGACGGTGACCTGGGGCATCGACCTGGCTGACGGCGGTGCCGCGCTGGCCATCACGATCCTCCTCAACCACGACCAGCCGGTGCACTACATCTCCGGCCGGGCCGTACACCGCGCGTCCGAGAGCTACCGCGGCGAGGGTAAAACCGATGCCAAAGACGCTGCCGTCATCGCCGACCAGGTCCGCATCCGTCAAGATCTGCATCCCTTACGCGCCAGCGACGGCACCGTCACCGACCTCAAGATCCTCACCGGGCGCCGCACGGATCTGGTCGCCGACCGCACCCGCACTGTCAATCGCCTTCGAGCCCAGCTCACGGGCGTTTTCCCTGGCCTGGAACGGGCGTTGGATCTCACCAACATCGGCCCGCTCGTCCTGCTGACCGGCTACCAGACGCCCGCCGCCATCCGCCGGATCGGCGCCAAGCAACTGGAGACCTGGCTGCGCAACCGGCATGTCCTCCGGGCTGACCAGCTCGCCAAGACCGCGCTGCAGGCCGCCGAGCGTCAGCACACCAGTCTGCCCGGGGAGAAGCTGACCGCCCAGCTGGTGCACACGCTGGCGAAAGAGGTGATGGCCCTCAACCAGTTGGTCGCTGAGCTGGACAAGGCGATCGAGGCTCGGTTTCGCGACCACCACACCTTCGACGTGATCACCAGCCTGCCCGGCCTGGGCGTCATCCTCGGCGCCGAGTTTTTGGCCGCTACCGGCGGCGACATGACGGCCTTCGGCACCGCCGACCGTCTCGCCGGCTTCGGCGGCGTCGCACCGGTGCCCCGCGACTCCGGGAAGATCAGTGGCAACCTGCGGCGACCGCAGCGATACAACCGCCGCCTCCAACGCGTCTTCTACATCTCGGCGTTGTTCAGCATCCGGCACTGCGAGGCCTCGCGTCAGTTCTACGACCGCAAACGCGCCGAGGGCAAGCACCACACCCAGGCCGTCCTCGCCCTTGCCCGCCGCCGTGTGAACGTCCTCTGGGCACTCTTACGCGACGGGCGGTGCTACGAGCTCACCCCGCCCAGTGCCCTCGCGACTTGACAGACCGCATTAGGAATCATTGCGCTATGCCCTTCACTCAGGCCACGCCCACCCCACGAGGAGCCAACGTCGGGCAGCCTCGCCCCCGGTGGCTTCCACCCCACTACTACCCCAGCACTGCGATCGAATAGACGCTCGGTCGGGCAGACTTTACCTACCAGAGACCCAGGGCTTCACCAAAGTGCAGCCTTGGTCGACTTGTCCGGTTCTATGGTGTGGTGACGCTGTAGACGCTGCCCTGGACGGAGAACGCCGTGCGACGCCACCACGCCCTGTGCACTCAGCTCAGACGTGCTGCATCCAGATATTGGGCTCCGTATAGATGCCCTGGTCAGCGGACTGGTCGACCCGTAGCAGGCTCAGCCCGCCCGGGATGACGTAGTCTCCCGTCTCTGGGAACACCATGCCGGTCCACTGCTCCCACTCGGCGATCGTGCCGGTCATGGTCTGCGACTGGGGAGCCGCCGCGAGAATTCGGGCGCCCAGACGCTGGTGGGTGCGGATCCATGGATCGAGGGCCATGCCGTCCTCGCGGGTCCATCCCATGAACGCCTCGACCGACGCCAGCGGATAGCGTGCCTTCAACGTCGGGCGCACCGGCGCGATGACCCGTGGCCATCCGGCGTCCTCGGCGAGCCGACGCAGTGCGTTGAGCATCTCCCCGGCAAGGCCGCGTCCCTTGAGTGACGGCGTAACGATCGCCCCACAGATCACCAGAGTGTCGGGTTCGACGCCCTGCTCTCGGCCCTCGACGGCGCGGATGGTGGCCTGGGTTTAGCCGGTAGGGAGCGTTTCGGTCCGCCCGTCCCACCGGATCGGTATACCCCAGCCGGACGCGACCGGCAGCCCGCGCTCATCCACCAGCGTGAGATCGAGGTCGGCGAACCACTCCCGGATCCTGCCGATGTACTGCTTGGCCAGCCGGTCGGCTGTGATGAACTCCGGGAAACCCTCACTGAAGAGCTCGCGCAACTGCTCATCAGGCCACGTACGTGCGTCTGTTCGCTCAACGATCAATGTCACGGGCCCGTTTATAGCGCACCCTCCACAGGCCGAGCGAGGAAGTTCAGCCCCAGGGCTTCGGCAGGTTCGCCTGACGATTCGTGATCATGTGAGTCCGAGGAGCGCGAGGGGCCGGCGGGGTTCGCGGGCGTTGTGGCGGAGAGCTGCAGCTATGTTCGGGGCTCCGGTCAGCCGCAGTGCCCCGACGGCGAGGTTGCGCCAGGTCGCCATCGCACGGGGTGCGTTGCCTGTTCGCAGTTGGGAGGCGCCCTCAGTAAAGGTGGTGTCCCGAATGTGGTGCAGGGCTTCCACCTTCCAGTGGTTACGCACGAGTGAGGAAAGTTGCGCGGGGGTGGCCTGCTCGGCGGTGAGGCTGGTGAGGGCGTAGATGGTCTTCACGGTGGTCTTGCCGGTCTTGCGGTCAGTGCGGCGGCGCTTGATCTGGACGGCTGACGGGCGCCGGGAAGCGCAGGTTGTTCACGGTGGCCACCTTGATCCGGCGGATTTCGGAGCGTCCGTGGCCGGCGTTCCGAGTACGTCCCTGGAGCGGGATCTGCCTCCAGGGCAGGGACTTCAGCTGCCTGCGCAGCCTCTTCTGGTTGCCCTTGACGATCACGATGTAGTGGGCGTCGCGGCCCAGCAGGTAGTCGGCGTGCTCAGGCGCGTGGCGGACTGCAGCCGGGTGCGGAGGTCGGGATCGGTCAGCCAGAATCCGTTCGGCTCCGGTGCCAGCGGCTGGCCGGACAGCGCTCGTTGCGCCGGTGCCGTGTTCGTCCGGGCCGTCGGTACGGTCGGCTCGGGGAACCACCCGCCCAGGCGGGCGTCGGCTGTCACAGGTGCGGCCGTTTGATCAGCCGGGACAGAACGATGACGCTCTCCGTGCGCTCGACCGGCTCGGTGGCGCGGACCCGCTGGATGGCCTGTTCCAGATGCGTGATGCTCTCGGCGAGAAGGTGGAGCACAGCGTCCGCGGCACCCGAAACGGTACATGCCTCGACAACCTCCGGGACACCCTCCAGGGCCCGGCGCAGCTCCGCGGGAGTGGGGTTGCCCCGGCAGTAGACCTCGACGAACGCTTCGGTCCCCCATGCGAGCACCTGCGGATCGAGAACGGCCGTGAAACCGCGGATCGCGCCGGTGCCGACGAGCCGGTCCAGTCGTCGTTTGGCTGTCGACGCCGACAGGTTGGCGGCTTTGCCGATCTCGGCGTACGTCGCCCGCGCGTTCTGTTGCACGCAGCGGACGATCGCTTCGTCGATGGGGTCCACGGGCACCTCCGGAGAATTCGGCAACCGATCAAGAGCGCAATGATCCACCAGAACACTCCTGATATTGCAAGTAATCGCTGGTCGATAGGAGGAAATGGAGATTGTTTGCGCTGGGAGGCGGCCATAGTGTCCGGATCGACCTGACGTCGATCTGCCGGGAGCAGCACTGCCATGACCGCATCCCTGAGCGACGCCGAAGCCGCCGCGCTGGCCGCGGTGGACGAAGCCGCCGTCGCCCGGACGCTGCTGGAACTGCTCGCTGTGCCGAGCGTGACAGGCAGCGCTGCCGAATCCGAGCTGCAGCACCTGTTGGCCCGGCGTCTCGAGCGCCTGGACCTCGACGTCGACCTGTGGTCCATGGACCTGCCCGAACTCCGCGCGGATCCCGCCTACCCTGGCGCAGAGGCCCCGCGAGAGGAGGCGTGGGGGCTGGTGGGAGGCACCCGCGACGACAGCGACGGACCGACCCTCGTCCTGCAGGGCCATGTCGATGTCGTGCCTCCGGGCGACCGGGCGCGCTGGGCGGGCGACCCGTTCGTGCCCCGGGTCACGGGCGACATCGTCCATGGCCGCGGCGCCTGTGACATGAAGGCCGGGCTGGCGGCCGTGCTCGCGGCCCTGACCGCCGTCCGCACCGCCGGGGTGAGACTGCGCGGCCGTCTCGCGGCCCACTTCGTGGTCAGCGAGGAGGACGGCGGACTCGGCGCGTTCGGCACACTCCGGCGCGGCCACACCGCCGACGCCTGCATCATCGCCGAGCCGACCAGCGGCACGCTGATGACAGCGAACGCAGGAGCCCTGACCTTCCGCATCGAGGTCCCCGGCCAGGCAACCCACGGCAGCACCCGCTACGCAGGGGTCAGCGCCCTCGACGCCTACCTCCCCCTCCACCGCGCGCTGGCCCGTCTGGAAGCCGCCCGCAACTGCGATCCCCACCCGCTGATGGCCTCCTACCCCATCCCCTACCCGCTGTCGGTCGGCACGGTCCACGCCGGCGACTGGGCCAGCAGCGTCCCCGACCTCCTCGTGGCCGAGGGACGACTGGGCGTCCGGCTGGACGAGGACCCGGCCGACGCCCGCACGGAACTGGAGAACTGCGTCGCCCAAGCCTGCGCCGCCGATCCATGGCTGCGTGCCCACCCGGCAACGGTGACCTGGCCCGGCGGTCAGTTCGCCAGCGGACGGATACCGGACGGCCACCCCCTGGCGGCGCTGGTCGGTCACGCCCACGCCGACATCACCGGCAGCAGACCGGCGCGTGAGCAGGGCGCGCCGTACGGCAGCGACCTGCGGCTGTACGGCGCGCAGGGCATCCCCACGCTCCAGTACGGGCCCGGCGAAGTGCGGTGGGCACACGGACCGCAGGAACAGGTGCATCTCACCGATGTCATCACCGTCACCCGCACGCTGATCCTGGCCGCGCTGCGGACAGTGGGCACCAAGTGACCCCACAGTCTCCGCCCCGCACACACGCAACGCTGTCCGAGTCAGCGGCGGCCGAATCGTTCTCGGCCGTCGCCGGGACCACCTCGGCGAGGACGCCCGGCCGCGGCACGGACAAGGTCCGCCTACGCGCCACTGCCCGCGCTTGGGAACTGACCGGGTTCCCGCCCGTGTACCTCGTCATCATCCAGTGCGACCCGCTGTGCGACGAGGCCTCCCACGGTGGTGGCCGACGCCGCTGTCCCCCGAGCAGACGGTCGCCGACCAGGTCGACTCGCCGGGAAAGGGACTGCATGGAACCCAACCCCCACGTCACGTTCGCCACTTGACAACTCCATCAGAAATCGTCGAGTCCGGGCTGAAGGTGGGCTGCTGAGTCGCTGAAGGCATGCTGAAGTGCGGCCCTGGAGGCTGCGTTCATGACCACAGCAACGGGCCTGAAGCCCGCATCCGCATCCGCGCCTACCTCCGCATCCACCTCCGCACTCGCGCCCGCATCCGGTCCCGTATCCGTCTCTGCGTCGGGGCCCTTGATCGCCCGTACGGCCCGGCTGGTCGTCAACCTGGCTGTCGCGCTGGCGGTGATGACCGCGGCCCTGGTGATGGGCGCCGGCACCAGCCACGCGGCCACCCGGGCCCAGATCGCCTCAATTGCCGAAGCGGAGGTCGGCAACTCGGAGAGCAACGGCGGATGCAAGAAGTACGGCCCCTGCACCACCACACCCTGGTGCGCCTACTTCGCCTCCTGGGTCTGGAGAACCGCAGGTGTATCGCCCGTGCCCAACACCGCGGTAGCCCGGGGAGTGGGACTCTGGGGCCAGCAACAGGGTCTGTTCAGTGCGCGGCCCGCGGGCGGGATCGGCAATCCGGAACCTGGTGACATCGCCGTCTACGGCACCCCCGCCAACGCCAGTGGCGGGCACGTCTCCATCGTCACCGCGGTGCACAGCAACGGCACCATCACCACCATCGACGGCAACTACGGTGACAAGGTCGCCCGCCGCGTCATCGACCCCCGCACCGCACGTTCCGGCACCGACAGCCTGCTGATCTCCGGATACGTCAAGCCCAAGGGCCTGAACGCGGCCAACGGTGATCTCCACGTGCTGACGACAGTGGGCGGCCAGGCGTTCCACAACATGCGGTATGCGAACGGCTCCTGGAGCGGAGCTAACGTCTCCGACCCCAGCGGCGCCATCACCGACACCGCGGAGGCCGGTGCGTCCAACGGTGACATGCACGTGCCCTGACCGCGCTGAGGTCGATCCGTGCGGCCCGTCCGGACGGCGCCCCGATCTACGTCATCTTGGACAACCTGTCCGCCCACAAGGGCGAGACGATCCAGCGCTGGGCGCGGAAGAACCGGGTCGAGCTGTGCTTCACGCCGACCTACGTGTCCTGGGCAAATCCGATCGAGGCACACTTCGGGCCGCTGAGGCAGTTGACCGTCGCGAACTCGAACCACCACAACCACACCGTCCAGACCCGGGCCCTGCACGCCTACCTGCGCTGGCCAACAAGAACGTCCGCCACCCCGACGTGCTCGCCGCCCTGAGGAAGGAGCGCGCTCGCGTCCGCAGCGAGAAGGGCATCCGCTGGGGAGGGCGACCAGCCCTCATCGCGTGATCAGATCGTGCCCTCGCTCGCAGCCCTACCCCGGGGCTGGTGCGAATCCTGCGTTGCGAGGCTGATCCCCGCCTGTCGTCTCAGAACGCGCCGCAACTCTCGCACCTGGTCCTTCGTGCGCGCATGGTCCCGCACGGCGCCCATACCGTTGCGGATCTGCCGGCCGTAGTCGAGGTATTCGGCCTGCCGGGCCGTCAGGATCCCATCATCGGCCCCCTGCTTGATGAGCTGATAGATCGGGTACGCCGGCGGGCACGACCAGGCCCTCAACGAGGTCGTGCATGTCGGCGTAGCTGTCGACGAAGAGGTGGGCGCGTTCGTCCGGGACCGGGAACGGCAGCCGCTGCGTGGTCATCTGCGCAGTCTCGCAGCTGCGTTTCCTGGACGGCAGCGGCTTTTCCCCGGCCTTCGCGCAGCGTGTCGGGGACGGAGACACCTCCCGCACAAGGTGGAAACGTTTCGTTGATTCCTTGTTGGCGGGTCTGTGGAACGTTGGTTGGCGAGTCCGGGCGTGAGACGGTCCCTGCCAGGCACAGCCACTGACCAGCACGTAGATGATCGCCGCGAACAGCGTCTCATCAGGCGTGTCCTGCGTCCCGCCGCCCTGTGACCGCACCTTCGACGGCGGGATCAACAGTTTGGCGGTCTCCCACAACCCGTCCGGAACAATCCAGCACCGCCCAGCCGCGGGCGCGGCGCAGGTCGCGGTGTCCGCAGCCGTACGCCTGCCCACACCCCGATGGCAGGGTGCAGAGGACACCGCAAGAAAATACGACAGAAGATGTCGAGTTTTGTGGAGACAGTGGGGGCTCCGGTCGGTGTCGTGGTGGCGCGGGCCGGGACGACCGACAGACAAGGACCCTCATGCGTGAGACACCCGACGATCTCCACCGGCTCCAAGCCCTCCTCGACGCCTCGCTCGCCCGCTCCACGGCGCACCTGCGGTCGATCATCAGCAGCGAACGCACGCTCACCGCCGAGCAGCTCACCGGTGTGCTCACTGGCATGTGCACGCTTGCGCTGTCCACCGTGACGGCAAAGGGCGAGCCGCGGGTCAGCGGCGTGGACGGGCACTTCTTGCACGGCACATGGCACTTCGGCACCGCGCGCGGCGCCGCCAAGGCCCGGCACCTCGCCGCCCGGCCCGCCGTCAGCGCCGCGCACATGCGCGGGGAGGACCTGGGCGTGTTCACACACGGCACCGCGGAGGTCCTCAACCCCCGAGACGGCGAGCCGGCCGCCGACTGGCCGGACCTGCTCGCGTACTTCCGGGACTTCTACGGCGACGACGCCTTCGACTGGGAAAACGACGTGGTCTTCTACCGACTGCACCCGCAGTGGATGGCCGTGTTCGCCCCCGACCTCGCCAAGCTCGGCGGGAAGGCGGACGAGGCGTGACCCCGCCCGTACCAGACACGCGCATGCCGGCCCCACACGCTGCCGGGGCCGGCAAGACGCGCGACACCATCGACGTCGTGGGCGCCCGCACCAACAACCTGCGCGACGTGTCCGTCAGCATCCCCAAAGGCCGCCTCGTCGCCTTCACCGGCGTCAGCGGCAGCGGCAAGACCTCACTCGCCATCGACACCCTGCACAGCGAGGCCCAACTGCGGTATCTGGAGGGCCTTTCGCCGTTCGTACGCCAGTACATCACCCAGCGCAACCGCCCCAAGGTCGACCGCATCCTCGGCCTCAGCGCCACACTCGCGGTCGACCAGCGCCGCCTGAACCGCAACCCCCGCTCCACGATCGCCACCATCACCGGGATCGATGGGCACCTCGGACTGCTCTATTCGCGCCTCCCGCGGATCGGCACGGACACGGACCCGGCCGCGGACGCCGGCGCCCTGACCACTGCGCACTTCGACCGCCACACCCCCGAAGGCAGCTGCCCGGACTGCCACGGCGCCGGCGGACGCTGGCAGGCCCAGGAAGACCTCGTCATCACCCGCCCGGACCTCCCCCTCTTCGAAGGCGCCTCCCCCTGGTACGCCAAATGGCGGTCCGGGGAGCACATGTTCGTCCCCGCACTCGCCGCCAAACGCGGCGTGGACCTCGACCGCCCCTGGCAGTCGCTGCCCGCAGCTTTCCAACGCGAGGTCCTGTACGGCACCGGCGAGGAGGCGGTCGAGGCCACCATCGACATCCCGAACAAGAACGAGACAGCTCGTATGACCTACACCTCCAGCCAACCGCTGCGCGGCGCGCTCGCCGAGGTGGAACGGGTGTTCGTCAACGCCCGGACGGCCGACGCCAAGCAGCGCTACCTCCCGTACCTGCGCAAGCAGCCCTGCGGCACCTGCCACGGCAGCGGATTCGATCGGATCGCCCGGTCCGTACGTCTCGGCGGCCTGACCTACCCCGAGCTGCTGGACGTGGATGTACGCGAGGTCCGCCGCTGGGCTGGGCACGTCACCGACTCCCTCGACACTCGGCAGCGCACCGTCGGCGAGCCCCTGCTGCAAGACCTCGGACGCCGGATCCGCCTCCTGGACCGGCTCGGCCTGGCCCACCTGCAGCTGTCCCGCAGCGCCGCCACACTGTCCGGCGGTGAGTTGCAGCGCACCCGGCTCGGGGGGGGGGGGGGCGCCCGCGGGGGGGGCGGGGGGAAAGTGGGGGGGGGAGGCGGCCGCCCCCCGGGGCCCCGGGCCGCCGGAAACAAGAACAGCCGCC
>NZ_JBEOYO010000111.1:0-9217 GCF_040297125.1 Streptomyces sp. NPDC001868
TTCTCGCGCAGTTCCCCGCGCCCCTGAAAAAGCAGGGGCTGCGCCCCGTGCTTTTTCAACGGCTCGCAGGGGCCGTTGCCTTTAGGGGCGCGGGGAACTGCGCGACCAGCCCCCACGCACCCGCGGTCGAACCGAACCACGATGCCCGCCGGAGGCAACCCGTGCGTGTCAGGATGGCGGTGTGCCGCAGAACATATTTCGCGCCCCGTTCGTCGGGCGGGACACCGAGCTGGGTCGGCTGACGGACGTGCTGGACCGGGCGGCGGGCGGCGAACCCCGGGCCGTGCTGGTGGCGGGGGACGCGGGGGTCGGGAAGAGCCGGACGCTGGCGGAGGCGGCGGCGTACGCGGTGGGCCGGGGGACGGCCGTGTTCACCGGGCACTGTGTGGACCTCGGTGACGTCGGCCTGCCGTATCTCCCCTTCACGGAGATCCTCGGCGCCCTCGCCGCGGACGAGCGGTTCGCCCCGCTCGTCCAGGCGCACCCGGCCGCCACCCGCCTCCTCGGCGGCGGCGCGGCCGGCGGTGACCGGTCGCAGCTCTTCGAGGGCATCGCCGCGCTGCTGGCGGACCTCGCCGAGACCACCCCCGTGCTGCTGGTGCTGGAGGACCTGCACTGGGCCGACCAGTCCTCGCGGGACCTGCTGCGCTTCCTGCTCAGCCGGGCCGTGCTCCAGCGACCCGCCCCCGGCACCCCCGCCCACCGCCTCGCCGTCTTCGCCTCGTACCGCGCGGACGATCTGCACCGCCGCCACCCGCTGCGCCCCCTGCTCGCCGAACTGGTGCGGCTGCCCGCCGTGGAGCGGCTGGAGCTGCGGCCGATGCCGGACCCGGAGCTCGCGCGGCTGGTGCGTTCGCTGCGCGCCGAGCCGCTGTCCGAGGACACGGTCGGCCGGATCGTCGAGCGGGCGGAGGGCAACGCGTTCTACGCGGAGGAACTGCTGGCCGCGACGGCGGACGAGCCGGGGGCCGTGCTGCCGAGCGGGCTGGCCGACGTCCTGCTGATCCGCATCGAGCAACTGCCCGGCGCGGCCCAGCAGGTGCTGCGCACGGCGGCGGTGGCGGGCCGCAGGGTCGGGCACGATCTGCTGCGGGAGGCCGTCCAACTCCCCGACGGCGAGCTGGAGTCGGCGCTGCGGGAGGCGGTCGGCCGGCAACTGCTGCTGCCGGGCGAGGGATCGACGTACGCGTTCCGGCACGCGCTCACCCGGGAGGCGGTCTACGCGGATCTGCTGCCGGGTGAACGGGTGCGGCTGCACGGGGTGTTCGCCAAGGTGCTGGCCGGCAGGGGACGGGCGGGGGAGAGCGCCGAGCGCGCTCACCACTCGCGCGAGAGCCATGATCTCGCCGACGCGCTCACCGCGTCCGTCGAGGCCGCCGACCACGCGCACGGCATCGGCGCGCCCGCCGAGGAGCTGCGGCATCTGGAGGGCGCCCTCGATCTGTGGGCGTCCGTGGAGTGCGGGGCCCGGCCCCGGGACCTCGACACGGTCACCCTCACCCTGCGCGCCTCGTCCGCCGCCGCGCGCGCCGGGGAGAACCACCGGGCGGTCACCCTCACCCGCTCGGCGCTCGCCGGGGCCGGCCCGGACGCGGACTCGGAGCTGGCGGCCCGGGTGCGGTACACCCTCGCCGGTGACCTGATGCGCGTGGACCGTCTGAAGGCAGCGTTCCGGTACAGCAGCGAGGCGCTGGCGATGATTCCCGCCGAGCCCCCGTCACGTACCTGGGTGTGGGCGGCGGCCACGCATGTGATGGCGGCGCGGTACGTGGGCGAGGACGAGGAGGCCGGACGGGTCGCGAGGGAGGCGCTGCGCGTCGCCGAGCGGCTCGAACTGGGCGATGCCCAGGCCGACTTGATCATCTCCGTGGTCGGCCTCGATCCCCGGAGCAACCGGCGTACGCGGGAGGGCCGGGAGCGGCTGCGGGACGCCCGCGAGCTGGCCCGCCGCGCCGGTGGCGCCCCCGTGGAGATGCGTGCCCTGTTCAACCTCGCCGTCGGCTGCTTCGAATCCGGTGACGTGGAGGCATGTCTCACCTGGCTCTCCGAGGGGCTGGAGAGCGCGGCCCGCACCGGTCTGCTCTCCTCCCCGTACCCGGTGGAGATGCGTTACCTGCACTCCCTCTGCCTCTACACGCTGGGCCGTTGGGACGAGTGCGCCCGCTCGGCGGCCGACGTCGACCGGCTGCCCGCCGCGGCCGGTCACGCGGCCGGTCCCGCGCTGTACGTCGCCCTCGCCCGCGGCGACGAGAGTGCCGCCGAGCGGGCCCGGGCGCTGCTGGACGGGCCGTACGACTGGATGGCGGGCCTCGTCGCGGGCGTCGCGCTCACCGAGGCGGCCGTTCTGCGGCACGATCCGCAGGCCGCCGTCGCACAGTTCCGTACGACCGTCGCCGCCCTCACCGACGAGTCCGGGGCCCGGCCCAACGCGACCGTCCGCCTCGCCGCGCTGGCCCTCGGGGCTATCGCGGACGCCGTGGCGGAGCGGCGGTCGGCCGGGGACGAGGCGGGGGTGCGGGGCTGGGCCGCCACCGGGGAGGAACTGGTGCGGGCGGCGCGGGAGACCGCCATCGAGGGGGAGGACGGCGTCGAACAGGGGCCGGAGGGGCTGGCCTGGCTGGCGCGGGCCGAGGCGGAGTGGGCGCGGGTGCGTACCGGGCCCGATGTGGGGGCCTGGCGGAAGGCGCTCGACGCGTTCACGTTCGGCGACCCCTACGAGCGGGCCCGGTGCCGACTGCGGCTGGCGGAGGCGCTGTTGGGGGCGGGGGAGCGGGAGGAGGCGGCGGCCGAGGCCCGGGCGGCGGGGGAGACCGCCGACCGGCTGGGGGCCGTGCCGCTGCGGGCCGCCCTGGACGCGCTGGTCCGCCGGGGGCGGTTGACGGCGGCCTCGGGGGACGGTGAGTCCGTGGTCCCCACGCTCCCCTCGCTCACCGCGCGGGAGAGTGACGTACTGCGGCTGCTCGCGCTCGGGCGCACCAACCGGCAGATCGGCGACGAACTGTTCATCACCGGGAAGACGGCGAGCGTGCATGTGTCCAACATCCTGGCCAAGCTGGGGGCGGCGAGCCGTACGGAGGCGGTGGCCATCGCCTACCGGGAAGGGCTGATCACGACCGGCTCACCGTCCTGACCGGGCCCACCCCCGCCCGGGGCTACGTCGCCCGCCAGACCGTCATGTCGCCGGTCACGAAGCTGACTCCGCTGTCCGGCAGGGCGGTCGACTTCACCTGGACGACGTACAGCGCGATGTCCCCGGCGGGGCTCTTGAAGCAGAACTCGCTGCCGGCGGCCGCGGCTGCCAGCGGGAATCTGCGGCTCTTGGCGCCGGTGAGGGCGACCCGGCACGTTTCGAGGGTGGCGCCCGGTTCGGCGAACAGCATGGTGATCACGCTGCTGTCGCTCTCCAGCGCGCAGCTGCCTCCCTCGCAGGTGAAGCGGATGTCCCCTTTGCGGTCCTCGCGGATGTTGCGGTAGATCGGGGCCCTGATGTCGAGGGAGTTGTCCTCGTTCAGGTACTGGAGGGGGTAGGCGATGGGGCGCGGCTGCGGGGACCCGGTCGGGGAGGGGGAGGCCCCCTTCGCCGGTCCGTCGCCCGCTCCTTCCGGCGCCGTCCCGTCGTCCGTCCCCTCCGATGCCCGGTCGCTCGTTCCCTTGGCTCCCGCGGTCGCGGACGTTCCCGTGCCGGGTGTCGACGACGAGGACGTCACCCGGTCGCGGAACCGGTCCAGCCCTTCCACGACCGTCCAGGCCAGGCCCGACAGCAGCAGCGCACCGCCGGTCACGGCCACGGCCGTGATCAGTGCGGTCCGGCGCCGCCGGGTCCGCCGCCGGTCCGCCACCGTCTGACCCGTCTGACCGGTCCGGTCCGTTCCGAACTGACCCGTTCCGAACTGACCCGTCGGGCTGATCGGACCCACCGGACCTACCGGCCCCATCGGCCCCAGCGGCCGAGTCGGGGACAGCAGGGGCATCGGGTGCGCGAGCGTGGGCTGATGGGCCGGTGGTGGAACCGTGACCTCCGGCCCCGTGACCTCGCGCCAGACGGCCGGTCCGCCGCCCCCGTCGGCGTCCGGGCCCAGCCGCCGGCGGCACCACTCGACGACCTCCGCCAGGGTGGGCCGCTCCGCCGGATCGGCGGCGAGACACCGGGCCATCATCGGCCGGAGCTGCTCGGGCAGCAGGGACAGGTCGGGTTCCGAGTGCACGATCCGGTACAGCACGCCGACCGAGGGGCCGTCCCCGTACAGCGGCTCGCCCAGGGCCGCGAACGCGGCGGTCTGGCCCAGCGCGAAGACATCGGTCGCCGTCGTGACATCACCGCCGGTCGCCTGCTCGGGAGCCATGAACTGAGGTGTGCCGGCCGCGGTGCCCGTGGCGGTGTTCGAGGTGAGGTCGGCGGCCAGCGAGATACCGAAGTCGATCACCCGGGGCCCGTCGGCGGCAAGGAGCACGTTCGACGGCTTCAGATCGCGGTGCACGATGCCCTCGTCGTGGATGGCCCCCAGCGCCTCGGCCACCCCCGCCATCAGCCACAGCACCGCGGGCACCGGCAGCGGCCCGCGCCGGGCCACGGCCTCCGTCAGGGAGGGCCCCGGCACGTACAGCGTGGCCAGCCAGGGCGGTACGCCGTCCGCGTCGGCGTCGATCAGCTCGGCGGTGTACGCGCCCCGGACCCGCCGGGCCGCCTTGATCTCCCGGCCGAACCGCCGCCGGAACGCCGGGTCGTCGGCCAGCTCCGGGCGCACGACCTTGATCGCCACCGGCCGGCCGCCCTGGGTGTGCGACAGGTAGACCCGTCCCATGCCGCCCGCCCCGAGCCGGGCGGCGAGGCGATAGCCCGCCACCTGCGGCGGGTCGTCCGCCTGGAGCGGCTGGAACACCTCGGTCGCGTTGTTCAACTGCGCACGTCCCCCTGATCCCGTGATCCCCCATGCGTCGGCCCGATGATCAGACCGACGGAGGCAGCCTAAAGGTTGTTGTGTGCATGCTGTTCGGGGTTACGCCAGGAGTGATAGCCGTTGACCGAACCGGACGTCGGGTGACCGAACCCGACGTCGGGGTGATCGAGCCTCGGACGTCAGAGCCGTGCCCGGGACGTCAGAGCCGCGCCCCCTTGAGCGCCATGTGCAGCAGCAGCCGGTCCTCGCCGTCGGTCAGCCGCAGACCCGTGAGCTGTTCGACGCGGGAGAGGCGGTAGTAGAGGGTCTGGCGGTGGATGCCCAACTCGGCGGCGGTGCGGCCCGCTTGACCGGCGTGGTCGAGGAACACCTCGGCGGTGTGGGCGAGTTCCCGGTGGGCGGGGGTGAGGAGGAGTCGGACGGAGGGGTCCTGGGGCATGCCGGGCGGGAGCGCGGTCAGGAGGCGGTACGGGCCGATGGAGCGCCACTCGGCGACCGGGCCGAGCCGAGGCTCCGCCAGCGCCGCGCGGGCCGCCGCCGAGGCCTCCCGCCAGTCGGTGCCCAGCTCGGCGAGGCCCGCGCGGGCGTCCGAGACACCCGCCGCCGCGTGTGCCCCCGCGCGCTCCAGGAGCCGGGCGGCGGCCGCGAGCGCCGGGGCCGGTGCGTCGGCCGAGCGGAGCCGTACCAGCAGGGCCAGGCCCTGGCCCGCCGCGCCCCACGGCACCGTGCACAGCGCGGTCGCCCCCGGCACCGTACGGAACGACGGGGCGTCGTCCGGGTCGGCGGACGGCCACGGGGCCACGCACACCATCGTGTGAACGCCGTCGCCGCGCGGGCCGAGGGCCGTGCGCAGCTCCGCCACCGCCATGTCGTGCTCCCAGCCGCGCCCGGCGGTCAGGACCGCGCGCAGCTCCCGGGTGAGGTCGGCGCCGGCCTGGGCCTCGTCCGCGAGGAGGGCGCCGATCCGGGTGGCGACCGCCATGGCGGCGGTCAGCTGGGCGTCGGTCGGGCCCGGGTCGTCGTCCAGGAGCCAGACATAGCCGAGGACGACACCCCGATGGCGTACCGGGAGGCAGATACGTCCCCGGAGCACCCCCGCCTCGGGCGTCGGCGGGATACGGACCGGGGCCGTCGCCCGGGTGATGCCGAAGCCCTCGAACCACTCCCGTACCGCCGTCGTCGAACGGCGGGTCAGGATCGAGCGGGTGCGGACCGGGTCCAGGGCCGACGGATCGAGGTCGCCCTCGCTGTCGTACGCGCCGAAGGCGATCAGCTCGAAGTCGCGGTTCTCCAGCGTCGCCGGGGCGCCGAGCAGCCCGGAGATCTCGTCGACCAGCTCCTGGTAGTCACCCTTGAATTCCGACGTCACCCGGGCATTCTGCAGCATTTTCCCAGTCCTTCATACATCTGTCTGAGATCTGCGGCACGGATACGTGACAGCTGTCGATGGCCGACGATCCGAGGGATCCTTAGGTTTCACGGTGGTTCTATCTGCTGGTTTGTGGAGGTGCCCCGTGCTGGGTCCCGTGATTCTCGCCGCGTCGCGCAGCGACCGGATGCGACGCCTGATCTCGGCGGCGCCCGTGACCAAGCAGGTCGTCGACCGCTTCATCCCAGGTGAACGGGTCGACGACATCGTCCCGGTCGTCCGGGATCTCACCGGCCGGGGCCTCGAAGTGACGCTCGACGTCGTCGGCGAGGACATCACCCGCCCCGAGCAGGCCGCCGCCGCCCGCGACGCCTACCTGGAGCTGATCGACCGGCTGAAGGAGCTGGAGCTCGGCGAGCGCGCCGAGATGTCCGTGAAGCTGTCCCTCTTCGGACAGGCCCTCCCCGGCGGTCATGAACTGGCCCTCGCCAACGTCCGCCCGGTCGTCGAGGCCGCCGCCGAGATCGGGACGACGGTCACGCTCGACGCGGAGGACCACACCACCCTCGACTCGATGTTCGCCATCCACGACGAGCTGCGGCGGGACTTCCCGCAGACCGGCTGCGTCATCCAGGCCTACCTCTTCCGCACCGAGGCCGACGCCCGCCGCCTCGCCGAGAACGGCAGCCGGGTGCGGCTGGTGAAGGGCGCCTACAAGGAGCCCGTCGAGGTCGCCTTCCAGCAGAAGGCCGAGATCGACAAGGCGTACGTCCGCGTCCTGAAGATCCTCATGGACGGAGAGGGGTACCCGATGATCGGGTCCCACGACCCGCGGCTCATCTCCATCACCCAGGAACTCGCCCGCCGGGCCGGGCGCAAGCTCGACGAGTACGAGTTCCAGATGCTGTACGGCATCCGCGGCGACGAGCATCTGCGGCTCGCCGCCGAGGGACACCGGATGCGGGTCTACACCGCGTACGGCACCGACTGGTACGGCTACTTCATGCGCCGCCTCGCGGAGAAGCCCGCCAACCTGCGCTTCTTCGTCCGCTCGATGGTCAGCAAGGGCTGAGCCCCACAGACATACGGCCGCACGGACACGGCCACCCGCCCCACGGCTCACGACACCGCTCAGATCAAGGAGATACGGAACCCATGGACGCTGTGACCCAGGTCCCCACCCCCGTCAACGAGCCGGTGCACGGCTACGCCCCCGGCTCGCCCGAGCGCGCCCGGCTGGAGGTCAAGCTGAAGGAGCTGGCCGAGAACCCCATCGACCTGCCGATGACGATCGGCGGCGAGCAGCGGATGGGTGGCGGTGACCGCTTCGACGTGGTGCAGCCGCACAACCACAAGGCCCGCCTCGGCACCTACGCCAACGCGACTCAGCAGGACGCGCAGGACGCCGTCGACGCGGCCCTCGCCGCCGCGCCCGCCTGGCGCGCGATGTCCTTCGACGACCGCGCCGCGATCATCCTGCGCGCCGCCGAGCTGTTGGCAGGACCCTGGCGCGAGACCCTCGCGGCCTCCACCATGCTGGGCCAGTCCAAGACCGCCCAGCAGGCCGAGATCGACTGTCCCTGTGAACTGGTCGACTTCTGGCGCTTCAACGTCAAGTACGCCCGTGACCTGCTCGCCGAGCAGCCCCCGGCCAACTCCCCGGGCGTCTGGAACCGCCTCGACCACCGCCCTCTCGAAGGCTTCGTCTACGCGATCACGCCCTTCAACTTCAGCGCGATCGCGGGCAATCTGCCGACCGCCCCGGCCCTCATGGGCAACGTGGTCGTCTGGAAGCCGTCGCCGACCCAGACCCACGCCGCCGTGCTGCTGATGCGGCTGCTGGAGGAGGCGGGGCTGCCGAAGGGCGTCATCAACCTCGTCACCGGCGACGGCATCGAGGTCTCCAAGGTCGCCCTGGAACACCGCGACCTCGCCGGCATCCACTTCACCGGCTCGACGAAGACCTTCCAGTACCTGTGGAAGACGGTCGGCGCGAACATCGAGAAGTACCGCTCGTACCCGCGGCTCGTCGGCGAGACCGGCGGCAAGGACTTCGTGGTCGCCCACCCGAGCGCCGACCGTGCCGTGCTGAAGACGGCCCTCACCCGGGGCGCCTTCGAGTACCAGGGCCAGAAGTGCAGCGCGACCTCCCGGGCGTACATCCCGGCGTCGATCTGGAACTCCGGCTTCAAGGAGGAGTTCGCCGCCGAGGTCGACGGGCTGACCATGGGTGACGTCACCGACCTCACCAACTTCGTCGGCGCCGTCATCGACGAACGCTCCTTCGCCAAGAACAAGGCCGCCATCGACCGCGCCGAGTCGGACCCGGCCTGCACGATCGTCGCGGGCGGCTCCTACGACGACTCGGTGGGCTACTTCGTCCGCCCGACCGTCGTCGAGTGCACCGACCCGGCCAACGAGGTCTTCACCACCGAGTACTTCGGCCCGTTCCTCGCGGTGCACGTCTACGAGGACGACCGGTACGAGGAGATGCTGACCCAGATGGAGTCGGTGTCGGCCTACGCCCTGACGGGTTCCGTCATCTCGGGCGACCGTGCGGCGGCGGCGTACACGATGGAGAAGCTGCGGTACGCGGCCGGCAACTTCTACATCAACGACAAGTCCACCGGTGCGGTGGTCGGGCAGCAGCCGTTCGGTGGGGGGCGTGCCTCCGGTACGAACGACAAGGCCGGGGCGCCGCAGAATCTGATGCGGTGGACTCTGACCCGGGCGATCAAGGAGACCCTGGTCGCGCCGACGGACTACACGTACCCGCACATGGGCTGAGCGGCCCGCCCCTCCCGTGACCCCCTGAGCGCCTTCTGGCTCGGGGGGTTCGGTGTGTTCGGCGGGTGCGGGTCCGGTGGGGGCTGGTCGCGCAGTTCCCCGCGCCCCTGAAAAGCCGGGGCTGCGCCCCGTGCTTTCAGGCCCGCAGGGCCTGAATCTTTAG
>NZ_JBEOYO010000112.1:0-9166 GCF_040297125.1 Streptomyces sp. NPDC001868
CGTCGCTCTCGACCGTCCCGGCGATGCCGGTCGCCTCGTCGACGAAGCCTCCCTCGTAGTCCCAGAAGGCCTCGGTCTCGATCTCCTCGTCGTCGTCCGTGCCGGTGTCCGTGCCGGGGTGCCCCGGAACGGCCTCGGCGCTCAAGCTCACCGCCGTGCAGCGGCGCGGACGCCATCACCCGCACGGTCCGGTCGCGCGTCTCTCCTTCACTCGGACGAGGCCACTCGCCAGGCAGCCGAAAGATCTGGCCCCCTCTCCCCGCAGCTCGGCACGCCCGGCATCGACAGCGACGTACGCGGCACCGGACCGGACCAGGAGCGCACCTCATAGCACCCAGAGCAGACTTTGGGCCCGGGCAGCCACCGCGGTGTGCTGGCCTGGCGGTGATTCCAGCGCGCGCTGCGGGTGCGGGGGTGTCAGCGTGGTCAGCAGGAGCATCGTGTCCGAAGCGGCGGATGGGAGTGGTCGGTCATGGCGCGCGCGATCTGGACCGGTGTGATCACCTTCGGGCTGGTCAGCGTGCCGGTCGGCCTGTTCACCGCGACCGAGGACCACACGGTCCACTTCCACCAGCTGCAGCGCGGCACCTCCGACCGGATCCATAACCGGCGGGTCAACGAACGCACCGGCGACGAAGTCGCCAGCGAGGACATCGTCAAGGGCTTCGAGACGGGCGAGGGCGAATACGTCGTGGTGGAGCCCGACGAGCTGGACGAGATCGCGCCGGGCCGCTCCCAGACGATCGACATCACCGACTTCGTCGACCTGGAGGAGATCGAGCCCGTCTACTTCGACCGCACCTACTACCTCGCCCCGCGCGGCAAGGAGTACACCAAGGTCTACGAGCTGCTGCGCGCCGCCCTCGCCGAAGCCGGCAAGGTCGGGATCGCCACGTTCGTGATGCACGGCAAGCAGTGCCTGACCGCGCTGCGCGCCGAGGACAAGGTCCTGGTGCTGGAGACCCTGCACTGGGCCGATGAGGTCCGCGATCCGCGCCAGGAGCTTCGCGAACTGCCCTCCGGCCGGGCGGGCAAGGGCAAGGAGCTGGACATGGCGCTGCAGCTGGTCGGGGCGCTCAGCGGCCGGTGGGAGCCGTCCCGGTATCACGACACGTATCAGGAGAAGGTACGGGAGCTGGTGCGGGCGAAGGCCGAGGGCCAGGAGATCGCGCCCGCCGAAGAGGCGCCGGCGGCCACCAACGTCGTCGACCTGATGACGGTTCTGCAGGGCAGCATCGATCAGGCCCGCGGCGGAGGTGAGACAGAGCGTGCGCCGCAGCCGAAGAAGCCGTCCCCGGCCCGCAAGACGGCCAGGACGACAACCGGGAAGAGGGGGAAGAAGACCGCCGCTGGCAAGGCGCCGCCGAAGTCAGCCCGCGCCTCGACCACCACGCGCGGCCAGCGCGGGACCGGCAAGAGCGAGCTGCGGGAGCTGAGCAAGACGGAGCTGTACGAGCGGGCCACTGAGAACGACATCGCGGACCGCTCCAAGATGAGCCGGGAGGAACTCATCAACGCCCTCACCCACGCTGGACAGCGCCGCAAACAGAACGCCGCCTGACCCGGCATCGCCGCACCCATGCCGTGGGAGCTGCCGGAGCCGATGCTGAGCACCCCCGTACCCACACCCCAGCTACTTCCGGGCTGGGCCGCAGAACCGAAATGGGACGGGTTCCGGGCGCTCCTCTCTGTCGGCGCCGGCCGGGCGGGCCAAGCGCGAATGTGTGGTCGCCCGGCGCTTCTGGCCGGGGGTTTCAGCGGAATCGGTGCAGGAGGTCGTCGACAGCGCGCCGGGCGCGGAGCGGCCAGCGGCGTACCGCACGGGCACGAGCAGCGCGCGCCTGTTCAGCAGCTGGGTGCCGTCCCGTGACGGTGACGGGAGCGTCGTCGCCGAGCGTCCGCAGCATGCCGTCGTAGGGGCAGCCCGTCTCGCAGCCGTCCTCGCGGTGGTCGAGGGTGGCGGTGGTCAGGTGGTACAGGTGGGCGCCGGTGTCGGCGATCCCGCCCGGCGCGGTCGTCATGGTGACGAACTGATTCAGCTGCGCGGCCGCGGCGCTGTTGGAGAAGACGAAGACGTTCTCCTTGCGGCGCAGCGGATGGCCGGCGGGCAGGCCGGTGATGTAGGCCGGGTCGTCGAGAGAGCCGTCACGTTCGGCTTGGACGTGGGCGGGGTCGTACTGACCCAGGCATTCCATGCAGGCGCGACCGGGGGCGGCGATGTGGGCGCGCCATTCGGCGCCGCGCAGGCGTCCGCCGCGGGCGTCGACCGCGATGCCGCCGTCGACGACGGGGATGAGGTGGGCGTAGGCGAGAAAGTTGAGGACGGCGCGGGGCCAGGGCCGGTCGACGCAGGAGAAGATCACGTCGCAGTCGGCCGCGGCGGCGAACCCGGCCGGCTCGACCACGCTCAGCTCGTACGGCGTCGCCCGGAAGTTGACGGCGGTGGCCGCGCGGCGAGAGGTGCGGGCGGCGAGGCGGGCCTTGGCCCGGTGCAGGCGCACATCACGGATGGTGGCGTGCAGGAGCCGGTCGAGGTTCACCTCCTCGACGGTGTCGAAGTCGAACAGGCTCAGGTCCTGGATGCCGGTGCGGGCCAGGGCTTCGACGACGAGCATGCCGACCGAGCCGCATCCGACGACACCGACGTGCAGACGGGCCAGGTCGTCCTGGGTTGTCTGTCCCCAGGCGGAGACGGTGCGCAGTTGCCGGTTCGTGGCCGGCGGCGCGGGGAGGAGACGGTTGTTGAATGTGACCGTCAGGCGGCCGCCGACCACTCGGACGCTCTCCGCCTCGGTGGGGGCATAGCGGCGGGGGGCCTGCTGCTGCCAGATGCGGGCACCGAAGCCGGCATCCGCGCCCGCGAAGGTCAGTCCAACCAGCGGACGGCCGGTGATCACCTGGGTCTGCGCGGCAAAGGACGCCTCGGCCGTGTGGTCGATGGTGTTCAGTCGCTGCCATCCCCGGCCTTGGGGGTGGGCGTGGATGAAGCCGAGCCCGCAGCCGTGCTCGGCCGCGAGGGCGGCGGCGCGCAGGAAGTAGGCGCTGGTGAAGTCCACCGTGCCGTGCACGATCCGCTCGCCGTCCTGCGGCAGCACCACCTCGGTAAGCAGGGCGGTGGTGCGGCTGGCACCGGTGCTCGGCCGCCACAGCACGAAAGTGCAGTCCTCCTGCCCGTCCGCACGGCGCAGGTGATCGGTCAGGTGCTGGGCGGTGTCGCAGGTCATGGCGACCGAGAAGCGGGTGATCACGCGGAGGGTCCGTTCTCCAGCTGCGCGAACAGGGTGCGCAGGTGCCGCAGATAGCCACGGACCGTACGGTCATGTGCCCAGTCGGCGGGCGGCCGACTCCAGTGTTCCCACTCCTGCCCCAGCGGAGACGTGTGCACCGCGCCGTGCGGGTGTCCCAGGCGGGGGGTGATGTGCGGGCCGTGCGGGGCCGACAGCGGCCAGTCCGGCACCAGTTCCAGGCCGATGCGTACCGTCGTCCCGGCCTGCGGGCCGACCTCGACGAGGTAGTCGAAGACGGCGAAGTTGCCGCTCTGCTCCACCGTGTAGCCGGCCCGGCGCAGGCCCGCGAGCATCCCCGCGGGCCCCGCCTCCGGCATCACCGCAGTCATGCGGTCGGGGTCGGGCCGGTGGAGACCGACACGAACGTCTCCCGCTCATGCACGATGATCTCTTCCTCCCCACGGCCGGCGAACGAGTGCTGATGCCGACCGGTGATCCGGACCAGGTAGTGCGTGCCCGCGTCGATACCAGCCAGGCCCAGGACCGCGTTCGGCGTCGTGCGCTTCGGCACCTCCACCGGCTCGCCGTCCACCGTGACGGTCAGGGTCTTGCCACTGGTCTCCTCGTGCTGCATGTCTGCCGTCGTCATGACGACCACCTCCCCTTCCTCCGGCCCGCCCGCGGCGGGCCGGGATATGCGAAAGGCGGGCCCGAAGCCCGCCTACTTGCTCTTCTTCGAGCCGCGCGACGCGCGCTCGTTCACCGTCGTCGACGGGTGCCTACGCACCGTCGACTGCTTCACAAACCGGCCCGTGACCGCACTGCGACCACGCTTCCCACCAGACCCACTCGCCTTACTGACCTTGCCCGGCATGACGTACCTCCTTCAAGAGGGATCGATCTGACCTGCAAAGGTGCTCCATCGCGCGCGAAGTTTCATGCACCTAGCAAGCCAATGAAACTTTCCTTGATCGAGAGAGTAACATGGAAGCAGCAGGTATACGCAAGAGGTTTCTGGGGCTGCCGGTGAATATCGCCTTCGACGACGCGGAGCTCGCCCGCGTCTGCAACAGCGACGCGGCCCGCCGGGCCCGCTTCGGGCCGGAGGCCGCCGCCACGCTCCACAGACGCCTCGGCCAGATGGCCGCCGCCGACCACCTGGCCGACCTGCATCGCCTCGCGGCCGCCCGGCTACGGCCCGATCCGGCCGACAACGGCGTCAGCCGGATGTCTCGCTCGGAAACCACGGCCACCTCGTCGTACGCCCCCGCGACGACCCGCCCGCCGCCCACCGTGACGGCACCCTTGACGAACACTCCGTACGCGCCCTGATAGTCACCGCGATCGCCATGACGCGATGACCGCCCCCGCCACCCCCGCCTCCCCGACCTCAGAGAGGCACCACCCGTGACCCCGCCTCCCGCCCCGCCCTTCGTCTACGCGCCCGACTCCGCCCAGCCGCCCGGCGAGACCCTCAAAGAACAGCTGGAAGCACTCGGCATCCCTCAGGCCGACCTCGCCCGGCGTACCGGCCTGTCCACCAAGCACATCAACCAGATCGTCCAGGGCACCGCGGTCCTCACCCCCGAGACCGCGCTCCTCCTCGAGCGCGCCACCGGCATCCCGGCCTCCATGTGGAACCAGCTGGAAGCCGCCTGGCGTACCCACGTCACCCGCCAGCAGGAACTCCAGCAGCTCAGCAAGCGCATCGACTGGCTGGACAACTTCTCACTGACCGAGCTCGTCAAGCGCAGCATCCTGCCGAACAAGGACAGGAGCGCGGACAACCTCCAGCGTCTGCTGGCGTTCTTCGGCGTCGCCGACCCAGGCATCGCCGAGGACCTCTGGCGGAGCTACCGCACCGCTTTCCGCCGCTCCACCGTCTTGAAGACCGACGACTACGCCACCGCGGTATGGCTGCGCCAGGCAGAACTCAAGGCCCGCGACCTGCCCTGCCAGCCGTTCGACCGCGCCGCCCTCACCGCCCTCCTGCCCCGCCTGCGCGCCCTCACCCTGGAAGAGCCGGCAACCTGGCCCGGCCGGATCACCCAGTTGTGCGCCCAGGCCGGCGTCGCCGTCGTCTTCCTCCCCGCCCCTCCCCTGAGCAGCGTCTCCGGCGTCACCCGCTGGCTCACCCCCGACAAGGTCGGCATCGCCCTCAGCGACCGGTTCAAAAAAGACGACCACTTCTGGTTCACCGTCTTCCACGAGATCGGCCACACGCTCCTGCACGGCAAGAGACTGACCTTCCTCGACAACACCGACCGCGCCGACGAACGCACGCCCGAAGGCGACCGCAGCGAAGAAGAAGCCGACGCCTTCGCGGCCCAGACCCTCATCCCGCCCGAGCACAACGCCGCATACCGACGCCTCGCCCGCAGGCCCATGCCCTTCGACAACGTCAAAGCCTTCGCCCGCCAGGCCGGCATCGCCCCCGGCATCGTCGTCGGCCGCCTCCAGCACGACGGCGCCCTGCCCTGGACCCACGGCAACAACCTCAAACGTTCCGTCCGCTTCCCCCACAACGGCCCCATCGAGGACCAGCCACAGTGAGCGACCATCCCCGCAAAGGCACCGTCGCAGCACCGGGCTCCCCCGACTTCGCCCTGCACACCCTGGGCTGGCGCGCATTCCAGGATCTGTGCGCAGCTGTACTCCGCGAAGTGTGGGCACAGTCTGTACACACCTTCGCCGACTCCAACGATGGCGGACGCGACGGAGCGTTCTACGGAACCTGGCAACAGCCACCGGACCCGATCGGCGTGCCGCACAGGCCCCGTTCCACCAGAGCCTGGACTTTGGCGAACTCGTCGTCGAGATCCGAGGGCGCGAGGGTGGTGTCGGCTTTCTTGGTGTGTTTGCACTGCAGGACGAAGGGGCCGTCGGGTCCTGCTCACCAACGCACGAGTCAGCGGCACCTCGGAAGCCACCATCCGACAACGGCTGCTCGACGCCGGCGTCGCGTACCCGCTGATCCTCGACGGCCAATGGATCTGCGACACCATCGCCACCCGCCAGCGCCTGCGGACCTTCGTCCCCCGCGTCTACGGACTCGGCGACCTCTCCCAGATCCTCGACGAACGCGCCTACACCCAGGCCCAATATCTGCTCTCCTACCTACGAGAAGAGCTGGCCACCTTCGTCGTCACCGACGCCTACCGCCGTGCCGCACAGGCCGTCCAACAACACGGCTTCGTCCTCCTACTCGGTGAACCTGCCGTCGGTAAATCCGTCATCGCCGCCACCCTGGCCATGACCGCCCTCGACGCCTGGGGCTGCCTCACCGTCAACGCCCACGACGCCGCCGGACTCGTACGCCACTGGAATCCCAACGAGCCAAACCAATTCTTCTGGATCGACGACGCCTTCGGCGCCGTCCGCCACGAACCCCAGCTCACCGATAGCTGGTCTCGCCACATGCGCCAAGTCATGACCGCGGTCCACGGCGGAGCCAAAATCGTCCTCACCTCACGCGACTACATCTACCGTGATGCACGCCAGCACCTGAAGGAATACGCCTACCCCCTGCTGCACGAGCAGCAAGTAGTTGTAGATGTCGCCCAACTGCCCCTCGGGGAACGCCGACAGATCCTCTACAACCACATCAGCCTCGGTGACCAGCCCACAGAAGTACGCGGCAAGATGAAACCCCATCTGGAAGAGGCGGCCGCACAGAACCCGTTCCACCCCGAAGTGGCTCGACGCCTAGGCCGGCAAGCCTTCACCCGTCACCTGAAACCAGGCAAACACGGCATCACCGACTTCATGCGCCGCCCGACAGCGTTCCTGCGCGACCTCTACACGGAGCTCGGACCAGACGAAAAGGCCGCCCTCGCGCTGACCTACCAGTCAGGAGAGTGCCTGCCTGCACCGCTCGCCCTCGACGCCGCACAACAGGACGTCATCATCCGCCTCGGCAGCTCCCCCGCAGGCATCGACCGCGCACTTAACGCCCTCACCGGAACCTTCCTACGATTCTCATCCTCTCCAGGAAATGAGACCACAACAGGGTGGTCATTCCGTCACCCCACCCTCCAAGAAGGCTTCGCCGAACTCTTGGCCGCCAACCCCAACCTCCTCGGCATCTTCCTGTCTGGACTACCGTTAGAAGAAATGCTCACTAAACTTGATTGCGGGAGTGAAAATCAGCACGGAACTCTAGTTAAAGTCCCGCCAACTCTTTACCACTTCGTCACCAAGCGACTTCAGGAGCTCGAACCCAGAAAAAGGAAGGACCACTGGGAAGATTTCCTTTGGTGCAATTTCTTCACCAGCCGATGCTCCGATGCATTCCTCAAGCAGTACACCGAGACGGATCCGAACTTCGTCCCCAACATGATGAACTTCGGGATATACCTGGGATCCGACCGCAAACCTGAAGTACTGGCGCGCCTACACCAGGCAGGTCTCATCAGAGAAGACGAGCACGAAGAAATACTTCAAACCCTAACCGAGTACGCCGTGTCGGCCCCTGACGCAGGCTGGGTAGATACGCCGCATTGGGATATCATCCTTTCCGCAGAAGAGAGAGAGGGCATTTTGAAGGAAGTCAGGAAAGAATTACTCTCACCGACCTCCGCTCTACTGTCGGACTGGAGTAGCAATCGATACGGAAACAGAGAAATAACCCCAGAAGAGTACTACGCACCACTTCGAGAGAGTCTGGAGACTTATCGCGACTCACTCGCGGACCAACCAGAAATTGCCGAGGAGTTCAGCAGGCTACTCGCAAGAATGGAAGAACTCATCGAAGATGAGAAATCGGAGGCCGACGAAGAGCAAGAGAGCAAGTCTCGACCCAATACGCCGTCTGCCGACCACATTCCCACGAATCAAGCGAATCCTGCCGCCACCTACCACCGAAGCGTTTTCGACGACATCGACGATTCCTAATCTTCTTGTCAAGCCGTTCTGGCTGGGGCGCTGGCCGTCAGTCGGCCGCCGGCTCGACGGTCGCGGCAACTGAGCGACGGCGGAGCCCGGCGGCCACATGCTCCATTTCGACCAACGTGCCCACCAGGCCGGTCGTCCTCAGCTCGTCGGCCATTGCCCGCGCCTGCGCCAGCGACAGCCCGTGTGTCTCCCGCAGAGCGTGCAAGACAGGGACAAGACTCGACTCGGGCCCTGCAAGACGAAGTCGAGCAGGGCCGTGCTCTGCCAGCAGCGCCTGCCGGATCTCCTCGGGGGTCGTTCCGCCGCTGTCCTGCTCGCACCACGCAGTGGGACAGGTCCGGCATCTCCCTTCGGTGCCCCACCACACCTGCCCGCGGTCGATGAACTGGCCGATGTCGCGTATCAACACACCGCCGCAGTCATCGCAGCGCGTCGTGACCTTCATGCCCTGAGTGATCACCGGTCTCCCCGCCTTCGGCCCTCGGTCGGCGGATCCTCCCGCGTCTGTGTCTGCCCGTCGACCGTAATTCCTCGCGGATTTGTCGAGCTCAAGCGGCGGTCGGGACCGGCGGTATGGGCTCGTAGGACCGATTGTCACGAAGAAGAGCCCAGAGGACGTTGACGCGTCGTCGGGCGAGTGCGAGCACGGCCTGGGTGTGCCGCTTGCCCTCGGCGCGCTTGCGGTCGTAGAAGCGGCGTGATTCCTCGCAGCAGCGAATGCTGATCAATGCGGAGGTGTAGAAGACGCGTTGGAGGCTGCGGCTGTATCTCTTGGGCCGGTGGAGGTTTCCGCTGATCTTGCCCGAGTCGCGGGGAGCCGGGGCGACGCCGGCGAACCCGGCGAGCCGATCCGGGGTGCCGAAGGCCGTCATTTCTCCGCTGGTGGCTGCGAGGAACTCGGCACCCAGCAGGGGCCCGATTCCGGGCATGCTCGCGATCACCTCGGCGTTTGGGTCTGATGCAGGTTCGGGTGACAGGTGCGGTCACGCGGCCTGGAGGGCCGGTGTGGTCATGACGGTCTCGAATTCGATGGGGGTCAGGCGGCC
>NZ_JBEOYO010000113.1:0-9077 GCF_040297125.1 Streptomyces sp. NPDC001868
TTGTTTTTGCGCCACTAATTGTCTAGGCCCCCGGGGTTGGTGCTCCAATAGGCTTTGGGCCGGTGGTCCGGGGGGGGCCCCCCCCCCCCCGCGGCCCCCCCCCCGCCCCTCCCCACCGAGCCCCCACCGCCGAACCCCCCACCCGCTAGCGGAAGTCGTGCACCACCCCATGCGCCTGTACTTGCTCGCCCTCAACCCCACCGACTCCGTCACCGAGGGCTTCCTGCCCGCCGCCGCCCGCCTCGGCCTGGACGTCACGCTTCTCACCGACCAGCCCGACGCCCACCGTGCCGCGTACCGGGAGCACCCCGAGATCGAGATCCTCGACTGCGACGTACGGGACTACCGCGCCGTCGTCACCCGGATCTCCACCCACCACCGGCCCGACGCGGTCTTCACCAACAGCGACCATCTGCAGACCCAGGCCGCCCTCGCCGCCCACTACTTCGGGCTCCCCGGCAAGGACTGGCGGGCCACCCTGCGCGGCAAGGACAAGGCCGAGATGCGCCGCCATCTGGCCGCCTCCGGCCTGGACACCGTCTGGTCCGCCGAGATCACCGATCCGGCCGACCTCACCGGCCGCCTCGTCGTCGACGCCCCGTACCCGTGTGTCGTCAAGCCCCGCGAAGGCGTCGCCAGTGAGGACGTCGTGCTGGTCGACACCGCCGAGGACCTCGTGGCCCGCGCCAAGGAGATCCTGACCCGTCGACCGGGCGGCACGCTGGTCGTCGAGGAGTATCTGCCCGGTGAGCTGTACACCCTGGAGACCCTCGGCGACGGCACCGTCCGGCATGTGCTCGGCGGGTTCCACACCGAGCTGTCCCCGCCGCCGTACTTCATCGAGGAGCGGCTGACCTTCGTCCCGGCCCAACCCGCGCCGGTCGTCGCTCAGGTTCTCGCCCAACTCGACGCGCTGGGCGTCGGGTTCGGCGCCTGCCACACCGAGTTCGTCGTGCACGACGGCCGGGCCCGCATCATCGAGGTCAACTACCGTGCCATCGGCGACCAGTGCGACCTGCTCCTCGCCCGACTCCTCGACCTCCCGCTCTTCGAGCACATCCTCCGCACCCACCTCGGCGAGCCGCTGCCCGCCGACCTGGACATCCGGCGCGACGGCGCGGCCCGCCTGGAGTACCCCTGCGCCGACCGTGCGGGCACTCTCGTCGCCGCCCCCGCCGCGACCGAACTCACCGTCGACGGAGCCCACCTGACGTACCGTCCGCTCCGCGCACCCGGCGAGCACCACGAGCTGTACCGGACCAACCGCGACTACCTCGGCGTGCTCCGCGCCACCGGCACCGACCAGGAGACCGTCGACCGGGCCGTGACGGACTTCCTCGCCGCACAGCGCTGGGAGATCCAGCCGTGACCACCGTCGCCACCACTCCCGACTTCGCCACCACCCCCATCGTCGCGGCCTCACCCACGCCCCCCGACACCGCCGAAGCCGAACTCCTCACCCGCGTGCTCGGCGCGCTCCTGCGCGAGGACGTCGTCGGCCTGCGCACCCGCAGCACCCTCGTCCACCGCCCGGACGGCCCCTGGCTCCGCCTGCCCGCCACCGCCACAGCCGCTGCCGCCGACGGCGCCCTCCTCCTCCCCGTCACCGAAGACGGCTTCCAGCACACCCACGCAGCCCGACTGCCCCTCCTCGTAAGGGAGTCGGAGGAGTCGGACGTCGCCGACCCGCCCGCCGCGGCACACCTCACCACCTGCGACACCGTCCTCGCCGCACTGCGCGCCCTCGCCGAGCCCGTCGACCGCGACGGCTTCGACGCCTTCGCCGAGGAGTGCCGCCAGACCGTCGCGACGATGCGGCTGCACGAGGAGACGGGGGAGGAGATCGCCGAGGGGCTCACCGACCTGTACGGCACCGACCTCGCCGACTGGACGGGCCTGCGCGGCGGCCTCGCGTACGAGACCCTCGCCGCACGCCTCGACCACCCGGTCTACCCGACCGCACGCGGCCGCTCGGGTCTCGACGAGAACCAACTGCGGGACTACGCACCGGAGTTCCACCCGACCTTCGCCCTTGAGTGGCTCGCTCTGCCCAGGGAGTCCGTCACCGTCACCGGTGACCTCCCGGACGGCTGGCCCACCCCTTCCGGGCTCGGACTCGCGGACCTCGACCGTACCCATGTCGCCCTGCCCGTCCACCCGTTGACCGTCGGCGCACCGCTCGACGCGGCCCTGCGCGAGGCGGGGCTCGCGGACCGGGCCGTGCTCGCCGACCGGGCGTACCTCTCCGTCGTACCCACGCTGTCGATGCGTACGGTCGCGCCCGCCGCCGCACCCTCCCTGCACCTCAAACTCCCCCTGGCCACCGCCACGTTGGGGCTGCGGAACAAGAGGTCCATCAAGCCCGGCACCCTCGTCGACGGCGCCGCGGGACAGCGGCTGCTGGCGGCGGTGATCGACCGCGAGCCCCGCTTCAAGGGCCGGGTGCTGCACGCCGACGAGACGGTGTACGCGCACGCCGGACACGAACTGCTCGCCGTCCTGTGCCGCCGCTACCCGACGGACCTCGACGACTCGGTGGTCGTCCCCCTGGCCGCCCTCCTCGCCGAGGAACCCGGCGGGGCACTGGTCGTCGACCGTCTCGCCGACCGCTTCCACGGCGGCGACACGACCGCCCTGCTCGACGCCGTGCTCACCCTGCTGTTCGACTGGCAGACCACGCTCTTCGGCTACGGTATCGCGCTGGAGTCGCATCAGCAGAACGTCTCTCTGGTCCTCGGCCCCGAGCCCGGCGGCCTGCGGCTGCTGCTGAAGGACAACGACGGCCCGCGTGTCAACCGCACCCGCCTGGCCGCCAAGTTGGGTCGGAACGACGGCACTTGGGGCTTCGACGACGCCCGCACCTTCACCACCGACGACCGCGCCGTGGCCGACGTGTTCACCACCATCACCGTCCATCTGTGCGCCGGTGCCTACGCGTTCGGCCTCGCCCGGCACGGCCGCGCCCCACTCCGGGAACTGCTGGACCTCGTACGGGACCGGCTCACCGAGGCCGTCGACCGGCTCGGCGGCGACGCGGCGGCCGTCCTGCGCGAGCGGGTGCTGAACGCGCCCGAGCTGCCGGTGAAGGCGATGGTGAGTGCCGGAACCCTGCTGAGCAAGGAGCGGTCGGGCGCCGCCGACATCAACAAGCACTACACCACCGGGCCCAACTATCTGCTGCGGGAGGGTGGTTCGGCATGACCGCCGAGGCGCTCGCCATGTCGCGCCCCGCGTTCGGCCGCCGGCAGGTGCACGCCGTGGCCGCCTGCTACTTCGTGGCGTCGTTCGCCGCACTGGGGCTGCCCCCGTACTTCACCGAGATACTGCCCGGACTGGGCGCCGGCGCGGCCCGCTGGGCGGGCGTGCTGTATGTGGTGCCCACGGTGTTCAGCGCGCTCGCGGCACCCCTGTGGGGGCGGCTCGCCGACCGCTTCGGGCGGAAACGACTGCTGCTGCGGGCCCAGTTGGGCCTCGCCGTCTCCTTCGTGATCGCCGGCTGGGCCGACTCGCTCACCATGTTCACGGTGGCGCTGGTGCTCCAGGGCATCCTGGGCGGCACGTTCGCCGCCTCCAACGGCTATCTGGGCGCCGCACTGGAAGGGCCGCGACTGTCAAAGGCGCTGACCCTCATGCAGGGCAGCGCGCGGGCCGCGCTCGTCTTCGCGCCGATCGTCGTCGGCGCGCTGTCCCCGTGGATGTCCCCGCACCGTCAGTACGCCCTCCTCGCGCTGCTCCCACTCGCCGCCGCCCTGCTGCTGGCCGCCCTCCCCGAACCGGCCGAGACCGGGGAGGGCGGGGAGGCCGGGGAGACCAGCGACCCCGGACAGGAGAAGACGAAGGCGGAGACGAGGAGGGAGACGCGGACGGAGACGCGGACGGAGACGGAGAAGGAACCCGTCGACGTCGCCCCCAAGGCCGCGCTGCGCAGGCTCTACACACTGGAGTTCGCCTTCGTGTTCTCCACGGTCATCTCCTTCCCCTATCTCATATCCCTCGTCGAGGAACGCCTCCCCGGCGCCTCCGCCGCCCTCTCCGGCCTGCTCTTCGCCCTGCCGCACCTCTGCTACCTGATCACGGCCATGCCGGTGCACCGCGCGATCCACACCCGTCCCCGGCACGGCATGGCCCTCGGCTTCGCGCTGATCGCCCTCGGGCTCGCCGGTCACGGCGTCGCCCACACCCTGCCCGCCCTCGTCGCCGTACGGCTGCTGCTCGGCGTGGGTCTCACCCTCGGCATGGTCGGCCTGTCGGTGCTGGCCGCCGACTGCGCCCGGGGCCGCGCCCCCGGCGGGATGTTCGGCTCCCTGGAGTTCTTCTCCAAGGCCGGCGCCGTCGCCGCCGGAGTGACCGCCGCCGTGGGCAGTGCCCGGTACGGCCCCGCCGCGCCGGTGCTGGTAGGCGGCGGCATAGCCGCCCTCACCGCCTTCGCGACTCTCCTGCCCCCACATCCGCGTACCCGCTGGAGCCACTGAATGCCCCCGCTCACCGACTCGATCGGTACCACCCACCTGCCCACCGCCGACGACGCCGTGGCCCACACCCTCCTCAACTGCCTGCTGCGCGAGGTGTCCGGCCCCGAACACCAGACCGCCGTCATCGACGGCCACCTCCTGCTGCGCCTGCCCCGCCGCGGCCTCCTCCTCCGCGTGGCGCTGCGCCGTACGTCCCTGCTGGGCGCCCACCGCTTCACCGGCCCCGTCCACGAGCAGTCCGACACCGGCTGGCGCCCGCTCGGCTGGCGCCGCCTCGCCGAGTACACGCACGACGAGCTGTCCTTGCGCACCGGCGTCCGCAACGACGAGTTCCTGCACCAGATCGACTCCAGCCACCGCACCCTCGCCACCGCGCTCACCGCCCGCGAGACCGGCGCGCACGCCCTTCGCGACACCACCACCCACGACACCAACATGCACGACACCGCCCCTCACGACACCACCCCTCACGCCACCGCCCCGCACGGGCTCCCGGACTACCTCGCCTCCGAGCAGTCCCTGCTGTTCGGACACCGCTTCCACCCCACCCCCAAGGCCCGCACCGGCGACGCGGACGCCTGGCAGTCGTACGCCCCGGAGGCCGGCGCCTCCTTCCCGCTGCGCTATCTCGCCGTCCGCGACCGTCTGATCGCCGAGGAGAGCGCGGAGCCCGGCGCGACCGCCGTGCTGGACCGGGAACGCGGCGACGTCCCCGAGGGCTACCGGCTGCTGCCCGCCCACCCGTGGCAGTACGAGATGCTGCGTGAACACCGGCTGCTGCGCGAGGCGTTGGGCCGCGGCGACATCCTCGACCTCGGCCCCGGCGGCCGGGAGTACGCGGCCACCGCCTCCGTCCGCACCCTCTTCGACGGCGACGCGTTCCTGAAGTTCAGCCTCAACGTCCGCATCACCAACTGCCTGCGCAAGAACGCCAGTTACGAACTCTCCGGCGCCGTCGCCCTCACCCGCCTCCTCGCCCCGGCCCTCGCCGACCTGGAAACCCGTTTCCCCGGCAGCGCGGTGCTCCGCGAACCCGCCTACCGCAGCCTCGCCGTCCCCGGCCCCGACGGCATTCCCGACCGGGCTCTGCTCGAAGGCTTCGGTGTGATCGTCCGCGAGGGCCTGTCCCGGCGGCTGCTGCCCGGCACGACCCCGCTGCTCGCCGCCGCCGTCGCCGACGAGTACCCGACCAGCGCCGCCCACATCTCCCGCCTCCTCGACGGCACGGGCCCCGGGACCGCCCTCACCTGGTGGAAGGCCTACCTGCGCCTCCTCGTCCCGCCCGTCCTCTCCGCCTACTTCGACCACGGCCTCGTCCTGGAACCCCACCTCCAGAACGTCCTGATCTGCGTCGACACCGACGGCATGCCCGCCCAGGTCCTCTTCCGCGACCTGGAGGGCACCAAGCTGGTCCCCGACCACCACGCCGACACCCTCGCCGCGCTGCCGCCCGAGGTCGCGGGCCCGATGTCGTACGACGCCCAGCGCGGCTGGGACCGTGTCGTGTACTGCCTCCTCGTCAATCACATCGCCGAGCTGCTGGCCGCCCTCGCCGACCTGCACCCCGAGACCGAGGCCGATCTGTGGGCGGCGGTCCGCGCGACCATCCGGGACTACGCCGACGAGGAGGGCTGCCCGCCCCGCCTCGCCGCCCTCCTCGCCGGGGTCCCGCTCCCCGCCAAGACCAACCTGCTCACCCGCTGGGAACGCAGGGCCGACCGCGAGGCCGGCTACGTCCGCCTGCCCTCGCCCCTCGCCGAGGACGTCCTGCGCTGGGGCACCCGATGAGCCGCCGCGCACCCGCGCCGCCCCAGCGCCCCAGTGCCTTCCGACCAGCCAGGAGCCCCCGTTGACCCTCCCCACCGCCGCCGTACGCGATCGTGTCCTGTCCCTGTCGCTCACCGAACTCCCCGCGTACGTCTACGACTTGGCGGCCCTGCGCGACCACGCCGCACATGTACGCGCCGCCCTCCCCGAACGCGTCGAGCTGTACTACGCGGCCAAGGCCAACCCGGAGCCGCGGATCCTGGCCGCGCTGGGCCCGTACGTCGACGGCTACGAGGTGTCCTCCGGCGGCGAACTCGCCCATGTCGCCGAGGCCGTACCCGGCCGCCCGCTGGCCTTCGGCGGCCCCGGCAAGACCCCGGACGAGATCCGGGCCGCCCTGGAGCACGGCGTCGCACGCTTCCACGTGGAGAGCGAGCACGACCTGCGGATGCTCGGCGAGCTGGCACGCCGGGCGGCACCGGCCGCCCCGGTCGGGGTGCTGCTCCGCTTCAACCTCGCGGTGGCGGACGGTTCCCTGGCGGGCAGCTCGCTCGCCATGGGCGGACGGCCCACCCCGTTCGGCCTGGACCCCGCGCGGGCACCGGACGTGTTCCGCCCCCTCACCGACGGCACGTATCCGCACCTCGAACTGCTCGGCGTCCACGCCCACTTGGCGAGCGGACTCGACGCACCCGAACAACTCTCGCTCGCCCGCTCGATCGTGAACTGGGCGACGGGACTGGGAGTTCCGCTCCGCGAGGTGAACGTCGGCGGCGGCATGGCCGTCGACTACACCCACCCCGAGACCCGCTTCGACTGGAAGACGTACGGCGAAGGCCTCGCCCAACTCGCCGACGCCCATCCGGAACTGACGCTGCGTATCGAGCCCGGCAGAGCGCTCACCGCCTACTGCGGCTGGTACGCCACCGAGGTGCTGGACGTGAAGCACAGCCATGGCGAGGAGTTCGCCGTGGTCCGGGGCGGCACCCACCATCTGCGCACCCCGGCGACCAAAGGTCACGACCAGCCGTGCTCGGTGCTGGCGGTGGAGGAGTGGCCGTACCCGTGGCCGCGCCCGGCGGCCGAGGGGGAGCACGTCAGCCTCGCCGGACAGCTCTGCACGCCGAAGGACCTCCTCGCCCGTGACGCTCAGGCACCCGGGCTGCGGGCGGGGGACCGGGTGGCCTTCGCCCTCGCGGGCGCGTATGCCTGGAACATCTCGCACCACGACTTCCTGATGCATCCCCGCCCCGGTTTCCACTTCCTCGGCTGACCCTCCCGTTCGCCCCTCGACGGAACCCGGCCGCCCGCCCGACCCCTCTGGGGGAGTGTGACCGTTGACAGGCGGGCAGGCCGGGCCCAGACTCATGCCTAAAGAATAGTGAAGTGAATTTCACCTGACGAACAAGGTCGGCGGCCCGGGGGACGGGACGCGGCTCGTCCTCAACGACGAGGGGTACTCAATGCACACCACTGTCGGCATCATCGGCGGCGGCCCCGCGGGGCTGCTGCTGGCCCGTCTGCTGCACAACGCGGGAATCGACAGTGTGGTTCTGGAACGCAAGGACCGCGCTTACGTCGAGCAGCGTCAGCGCGCCGGAATCCTGGAGCAGGCCACCGTCGACGTGCTGCGCTCCGCGGGGGCCGGCGCCCGGCTGGACGCCGAGGGCATGCCCCACGACGGTATCGAACTGCGCTTCGACGGCCGCGCCCACCGCGTCGACTTCCCCGAGCTGACCGGTGGCCGCCGGGTGTGGGTCTACGCCCAGACCGAGGTCGTCAAGGACCTCATCGCCCTCCAGCTCACCGACGGCGGACCCCTGCTGTTCGAGGCCGAGGTGCACGGGGTGGACGGCGCGGACACCGACCGGCCCGTGATCCGCTACACCCACGAGGGCCGCGAGCAGACCCTGACCTGCGACTACGTGGTCGGCTGCGACGGCTTCCACGGGGTGGCCCGGGACGCCGTCCCGGACGGGGTGCGGACGACGTACGAGCGGACGTACCCCTACTCCTGGCTGGGCATCCTCGCCGACGCCCCGCCGGTGTACGACGAGCTGATCTACGCCCACTCCGAGCGCGGCTTCGCGCTGGCGAGCATGCGGTCGCCGTCCGTGAGCCGCCTCTACCTCCAGGTCCCGAACGGCACCGACCCGGAGGACTGGTCCGACGAACGGATCTGGGACGAGCTGGACGCCCGGTTCGCCCTCACCGCGAACCCCGGCTGGCGTCTCGAACGCGGGCCCGTCACCTCGAAGGCCGTGCTGCCGATGCGCAGCCACGTCACCGAGCCGATGCGCTACGGCCGGGTCTTCCTGGCCGGCGACGCCGCCCACATCGTGCCGCCCACCGGCGCCAAGGGGCTCAATCTCGCCGCCACCGACGTCATCGTGCTGGCCCGCGCCTTCGCCCGGCTCAAGGAGACCGGCTCGACCGAGCTGCTCGACACCTACTCCGACACCTGTCTGCGCCGGGTCTGGCGGGCCGAGCACTTCTCCTACTTCATGACCACGACGCTCCACGCCGACCCGGAGCAGTCCCCGTTCGAGACCAGGCTCCAGCTCTCCCAGCTCGACCGCGTGGCCACCTCGCGTCTCGCTGCGGCCGAACTCGCCGAGAACTACACGGGGCTGCCGCTGGACCCCGACTCCTGACCGAGCGGGCCACCGAAGACCGGGTCAGCGCCACCGAACGCCGAGGTGCGCCACCGAACATCGAGATGCGCCACCGAACATCGAGATGCGCCACCGAACGTCGAGGGGTGAGGGGCCGGGCGCGAGCCGGACGCGCGACCCCCCCCGCCCGCACATGCGGGGGGGGGGGTGGGTGGGGGGCCCC
>NZ_JBEOYO010000114.1:0-8977 GCF_040297125.1 Streptomyces sp. NPDC001868
CAGCATGGCGGCGAGCGTGAACATCGCCTTGAGCGTCGAGGAGATCGTGCAGGACATCCGCAGGCAGGTCGAGGTCCTGCTGCCTCGCTGAAGCGCGGCCCCAGCCTCAGGCCCAGGCGACCATCCGGATCAAGCCGTTCGCCGTTTGCAAGCAAGAGACGTCGGCAGGACCGTCTCCTGTACCCGCCACACCGCCCGCACTGCCTGCCTCGCTCATCCCCGGCCAGACCCTCGTCCTGCCCGAGGACGTCTGGCAGGGGCTGCGCGTTCGCCTTCAGTTTCGCCGGCGCGGAAGCGGAACCCCACCCTCTTCCTGACCGGTGCCGACGGCCGGGTGGAGGCTGAAGAGGATTTCGTCTGTCTGTCGTCAGCCCGGCCTTCTCGGCCGGCGCGGGACACGGGCGGCCACCCGCGGACGCCGTTGGCTCGGGTGACGGCGCCGCCTCAGTGGTCGTGCTGGGCGATCGCGCGCAGGAAGGCGACGGTTTCCATCTCTCGGTTGGTGGACTCCTCCGTGGAAGTGCCGTACCTGCGGTTGGCCGACAGCTTGACGATGGTGGTGCGGGCGGTCGGGTCGACGTAGACGAACTGGTTGTAGACACCGATGGCGCTGAACTCACCGCGGTCTCCGTCCGGGATCCACCACTGGTAGCCGTAGCCCAGGCCGAGCCGGTGGCCGCCGACGATCGGGCCGCCGGGCTCCAGGTGCGGGGCGGCGACGGTCACGGAGTCGCGCACCCATTGCGCGGGCACGACCTGCTCGCCCTGCCACACACCACCGTTGCGGTACAGCTCGCCGATCCGGGCGTAGTCACGCGCGGTGAGGTTGAGCCCGCCGTACGCCATCTCCGTCCCGGCCGGGTCGAGGACCCAGCGGCCGGGTGAGGCCATGCCGAGCGGCTCGCACAGCTTCTCCCGCATGTAGTCGGCAACCGTGCGGCCGGTCGCCCGGGCCACGAGCGCGCCGAGCACCTGGGTCTCGCCGGAGTTGTAGCGACAGACGGTGCCTGGCTCGCTCTCGCGTGCCATGTTCGCGACGAAGTCGTCGAGTGCGCCCTCGATGCCCAACGTGGCCATGCTGAGCAGCCAGATGTCCGAGGCCGGGTCGTTGTAGTCCTCGTTCCAGCGGGCACCGGACGACATCTGCAGCACGTCCCGGATCGCGATGCCGTCGTAGGCGGAGCCGGGCCGGACGGGGACGTAGGCGCTGATCGGCTCGTCGATGCTGCGGATGTGGCCCTCCTCGACGGCGATGCCGACGAGGGCGGAGACGAAGCTCTTGGACACGGACATGGACAGCCACGGCACGTCCGTGCCTCCGGTGAGCAGGTAGCGCTCGTAGCGGATCTCGCCGTCGATCAGCACGAGCAGCGCCGACGTGTCCGTGTCCGCCAGGAACTCCTCGGTCGACCGGACGGCGTCGTCGAACCTGTAAGTGGCGGGCAGGGTCGTCGCCTCGCCCAGTGGCCAGGGGTGCGGCTTCGGCGCGGGCGCCATCTCGCGGGTGTCCGCCAGGTCCTTGATCCGGCAGAAGTTCTCGTGCTGCGGCACACCGGTGAAAAGGCCGATCTCGGCAAGAGTCTGCGGCTGCTGAGCTGTCATCGTGGTCCTTCAATCGCTCAGGAGAAGGGGAGGGGAGGGGGAGGCCAACGGCTGCAGGCGGGGGAGCTCGGCCGGTCTGGCTCTTCGGTCCTTGTCGCGGGGGTGTCGCGCGCCAAGGAGTGACATTGCGGAGGGGCAGAGACCCGATGAGCGAGAAATTAGCAGTACCAGTCGGTTAGGACAACCAATTGGTACGCTTATTTTCATCTGGCAGAGAGTGAGGCACGGTAGCGATGAGCACTCCACGGGTGGACGGGCGGACGCTTCGCTTCCAGCACCGCAGGCCGGAACTGCTGGCGGCGGCCACCGAGTACGTTCTGGAGCACGGCGTCAGTGACCTGTCCCTGCGCCCGGTGGCCCAGGCTCTCGGCGTAACCCACGCCACTCTGCTGCGGCACTTCTCGTCCAAGGACGAGCTGATCCTGGAAGTCCTGGACAAGATCCGCACCGACCTGGCCGAGCAGCTGACCTCCGCCCCCGAGTACCGCGGGGCGCGCTCCACGGCCGAGCTGGTCAAGGCCGTGTGGCAGCGACTGTGCGAGCCGCACGAGCAGAGGCAGTTCCTCCTGCTGTTCGAGCTGGTCGGCCGGCACGGCTGGAAGCCCGAAGGTGACCGGGACCTGGTGCGTCCAATCATCGGCGGCTGGGTCGACATCCTCACCGACCGGCTCACGCAGGACGGACGGCCCCCCGAGGAAGCCTCAGCCCTGGCCACACTCCTGCTCGCCCAGGTACGGGGTCTTCAGCTCGATCTCCTGGTGTCCGGAGACCGGGAACGGGCCGACCGCGCACTCGACTTCTCACTCCGGCTGCTGGAGCACCGGAGCGGGTCGCCTGGGTGCGACTGAAGTGACAGCCGCCTCCTCGGCCGGCAGGCCGCGCCGCCGCGTACGTCGGCAACAGAAACGAGGGCGTTGTCACATTGTTGGCTGTGTGACTGCCTGACGGCGCGTCGTGGTGTGGTGTGGTGGAGCCTGGTTCCGGGCTGTGTTCAGGCCGCGGTGGCGAGGCCGGCGACGCCGGTGATGTGCTCCCAGATGGCGAAGCGGACGGTCGTCTCGGCTCGGTAGACGTGGGCGGGCATCAGATGGCGGCGGGGTCGGAAGTGGGGCGAGATACCGCTGAACGCGGACAGGAATCGCTGTGCTCCGCCCGTGGAGCGGAAGCGTCTCATCGCGCGTTCGCGCTGTCTGGTGGGTTGGTGGCTGTTCTCCGCCCGGTTGTTCAGGCCCTTGTGCGAGCGATGTTCCACCGAGGGCATGACCTCGCGGTGGGCGGCGCCGTAGGAGCGGAGCTTGTCGGTGACGACCACCCGCGGCACCATGCGCGTCTTCTTCATCAGCCTGCGGAGGCAGCGCCTGCCCGCGGCCTTGTCGTTGATGAAGACCTCGTCCAGGTGCCACTTGTCACCGGGCCGTGGCTGCCCACGGCGCAGCGCGGCGCCCGCGTAGGCCTGCCCGAACTTGGCGCACCAGCGACGCACCGTCTCGCAGGAGACGATCCCGCGCTCGAGCATCAGCTCCTCGACCTCGCGGAATGACAGCGGGAAGCGGAAGTACAGCCACACACAGTGGGAGATGACCTCGACCGGGTACCGGTGCCCCTTGTACGACAGCGACGCGCTCCCCACGGACAACCCTTCCCAGGCTGATCAACCAGAAGATCATCCCACCGGTCAGCCAACGTGACAGTGCCTGCTGGAGTACTAGTCACCGACACCCCCGCCGCACTCGAGCAGCGGGGGTGTCGCATGTTGGACTGACCTGCCGTCACCCCGTACTTGTCACACGGTGCCGGGGTCCGCGCTGCGGCCGAAGACCCGTGCTTCACAGGTCTTGGAGCTTGTCGACGCGGACGGGACCGCCAGTGGTGACGGACTGGACGGCGGCGAGGGCGATGGCCAGGGCAGCGCGTGCGTCCTCGCCGGTGGCGGAGGGGGTGCGCTGGGTGCGGACGCTGTCGGTGAAGTCGGCGAGTTCGGCCACATAGGCGTCGTGGAAGAGGTGTTGGTCATAGGTGACGCACTCGGCGGCGACGCCGTCCGGGCCGTATGCGGTCAGGTGGGTGCGGCGGACGTCGCCCATGGTGAGCATCCCGGCCGAGCCGAGGACCTCGGCGCGTACGTCATAGCCGTAGACGGCCTGGAAACTGGCCTCGGCGGTGGCGAGGGCGCCGTTGTCGAAGCGGACGGTGACGACGGCGGTGTCGAGCAGGCCGCGGTCCTTGAAGTCGGGGCGGATCAGGGCGTCCGCCATGGCGAAGACCTCGACGGGTTCGGCACCGGGGTTGAGGTGGCGCAGGACGTCGAAGTCATGGATGAGGGTCTCCAGGAAGATCGTCCACGGCGGTATGCGGGCCGGGTCGGCCAGAGCGGGGTCGCGGGTGAGCGAGCGCAACAGCTGCGGTGTGCCGATGGCGCCGGCGGCGATCTTCTCGTGGGCGGCTCTGAAGCCCGCGTCGTAGCGGCGGTTGAAGCCCACCTGGAGGGGCACGCCCGCATCCGCGGCGGCCGCGATGGCGCGGTCGGCCTCGGCGAGGGTGACCGCCATCGGCTTCTCGCAGTAGACCGCCTTGCCCGCCTTGGCGGCCGCCTCGACCAGGTCGGCGTGGGTACGGGCCGGGGTGGCGATCACCACCGCGTCGATGTGCGGGTCGGCGAGCAGTTCACCGATGTCGGTGTAGGCGGTGGCGCAGCCGAGCCGGTCGCCCAGGCTCCGCGCGGCGCCCGGGGTGGGGTCGGCGATGGCGCCGAGCCGGACGCCCGGGAGGCGGTGGGCGAGGGTCTCGGCGTGGAACGAACCCATCCGTCCGGCGCCGAGGAGGCCGACGGCGAGAGGCTGCTGGGTGGTCATGCGGGTGCTCCGTACGTCGTCGTCAGGGTAGGTACAGGCAATGGAGACAGTCAGACGGTGAAGGCGGAGCGGAAGCGCTCCAGAGCGAGCTCGCTGTCACCGGAGGCCCACGCCTCCATCGCGACCGTGCCCTCGTAGCCGAGGCCCACCAGGGCGCGGGCGACGGCGGGGTAGTTGATCTCCCCGGTTCCGGGTTCGCGGCGGCCGGGGACGTCGGCCACCTGGATCTCGCCGATCAGGCCCAGGGCATGGGCCCTGCGGACCAGCTCGATCAGATTCCCCTCGCCGATCTGGGCGTGGTAGAGGTCCAGATTCATCCGCAGCCCGGGCCGGTCCACGGCCGCGACCAGGGCCAGGGTGTCGGCGGCCGTCGCGAACGGCACCCCGGGGTGGTCGACGGCGGTGTTGAGGTTCTCCAGGGTGAAGACGACCCCGGCGCTCTCGCCCAGCTCGGCGAGGCGGGTGAGCGTGCGGTGGGCGGCGATCCACATCTCTCCGGTGACCTCACCGGTCACCGGCACCACCGGCAGGCCCTGGCCATCCAGTCCGGTGCCGTGCAGGTTCAGGCGAGGGCAGCCCAGTTGTTCGGCCGCCTTGAGCGACTCCTCCGCGGTGCTCAGGAGTTCGGCCGCGCCCTCCTCGTCGGTCAGACTGCCGCGGATGTAGCCGGTCATGGAGGAGAAGTCGGCCGGGGTCCGGGCCAGAGCGGCAAGGTCGTGCCGGGTCCAGTCCCAGATCTCGACCTGGAAACCGGCGTCATGGATGCGCCGTGCCCGCTCGTCGATCGGCAGATCCAGGAAGAGCATCTCGGCGCAGGCCGCCAGTGTGTACATCGCCACGTACCTCTCTCCGCGACTTCGGACTAGAACGTTCAAGGAACTAGAACGTTCTAGAACTCCGTGGAGCAGCAGTACGCCAGCTGTCGCCCTCCCCTGTCAAGACTCCGGTGGCCCGTGAAAGCTAGAACGTTCTATAGTCGACTCCGTAGGAGACGACTCCGACCAGGGAGGACAGGTTGCCGGCGACCCCAGCGGTCCCCAACGGAAAGCGACCGACGCTCGCCGACGTGGCGTCACGGGCAGGGGTGTCCACGGCGCTGGTCTCCATCGTGATGCGCGGCGCGAAGGGGGCCGGCGAGGCCACCCGCGAGCGCGTCCTTCAGGCCGCGCGGGAGATCGGTTACCGACCCGACGCCCGGGCCCGGCTGCTCCGCAGCCACCGCTCCCATCTGCTCGGGGTGCAGTTCGGCCTCCAGCATCCGTTCCACTCCGACCTGGTGGAGGGCATCTACGCGGCGGCCGAACCGGCCGGGTACCAGATCGCGTTGAGTGCCGTGGCCGCCGGGCGCGGCGAGCAGCGCGCCGTCGAGACACTGCTCGACGACCGCTGCGAGGCGCTGATCCTGCTCGGCCCGCAGGCCCCCGCCACACGGCTGGCGGAACTCGCCGGGCAACTGCCGGTCGTCTCCGTGGCCCGCCGGCTGCGGCCGTCCGTCCCGGGCCTGGAGGTCGTACGGACCGCCGACGACGAGGGAGCCGGCCAGGCGGTGGACCACCTCGTCGCTCTGGGCCACCGCGACATCGCCCACATCGACGGCGGCCGGGCACCGGGCGCAGCCGACCGGCGCCGCGGCTACCGCACCGCCATGAACCGCCACGGCCTTGGCGAACTCATCCGCATTCTCCCCGGCGGTCTCACTGAGGAGGAAGGCGCCGAGGCCGCCCGAACCCTGTCGGCCACCCGCCCGCGCCCCACCGCCGTACTGGCCTTCAACGACCGCTGCGCGACCGGCGTACTCGACCTCTTCCTCCGCTCCGGCGTCGCGGTCCCTGGCGACATCTCCGTCGTCGGGTTCGACGACAGCCATCTGGCCCGCCTGGCCCACATCGACCTCACCACCGTCGGACAGGACATCGCACGCCTCGCCGGGCTCGCCGTCGGCCGGGCCGTCGCACGCCTGGAGGGTGCGGAGATCCCCGCCGGGGAACAAGTCATCTCCCCCCGTCTCGTCGTCCGGGGAACGTCCGCCCCGCCCCCCTGAAGGCAGATCCCGGGCGGGCGCGGCCTGTGTGTTCCACGGCGCCGACGCCGACCACACCGAGAAGGCACCGGTTCGACTCGACGTCGTACATGCCGACCGGCCTGATCAGGAACGGCTGCCCCTCGGGCACACGCCACTCGTCCAGTTGCTCATCGAAGCCGCAAACAGCTCGCTGAACTCCCGCATGATCGGCGACACATCCCGCGGCCACATCAGCTCGACGGGTGAAGTGCACCCGCCATCCAGTGATCGACATGGCGCCGAACGATATCCCGCGGACAGCTCAGAAGCGCATGAATCAAGTGGGACGGGTTCAGGGCTCTGCTGTCCGTCGACGCGGGCCAGGTGGTGCTGCGTTCGAGGCGCGGCACCGAAATGGCGGCATCGTTTCCGGAGGTCGTGGCCGGGGTCGTGCAGCTGCCGGACGCGACCGCGCTGGACGGCGAGCTGGTCGTATGGGACGCCGCCGGTCGCCTCGCGTTCGAGCGGTTACAGAACCGGCTCGCCCGGCGCGGTGCAGGTACGGCCCGGGCGGCACAGGAGTGGCCGGCCCACTTCGTCGCGTTCGATCTGCTGCGGCTGTCCGGGACGGACACGACCGGGTGGCCGTACCGGCGGCGCAGGGCCGCGTTGGAGTCGGTGTTCGCCGCCCGTCGGCTTTCGGCGCCGTGGGCGCTGTGCCCGTCGGCGACGGCTCCCTCCTGGCCGAGGCCCGCTTCCAGGCCTTGGGCGGTCGGCAGCCCACTGAGACTCCCCCGAGCCTCCGAGCCGACGGCGTGCCCATAGCGTGCCCGTAAGACCGGTCAATCACGGTCACCAGCGGTGCGATGCTGCGCTCCCGGGCGCCACGCCAAAGCACATAGGCCCAGCTCAGAAGGCATCCGGCTCTCCACGCGCCGTCGCTTGCCAAGCTGAAAGTGCGAGGTCGATCCTCGTCACCCGCTCCATGATGAAACCCCAGGCCAACAGCCTGGGGTTTGTTTGTTGTCCGATCCCATTCGGGGGCTCGTTCGGGACCGCCGTCGAAGCCGGATGGGAACAGTCGATCAGTGCCTTGCCGTCCGGAACCGTCCGGGTCACCGAGTACGCCGGCTTCGCGGCCCCGCACCACCGCTGGACGTGCTGCCGCAGTTCGGCCGGCGGCGTGGCCGTCCCGGCGTGGTGCCTACGCTTTTTGGCGGGCCGGAACCACCGGCAGCACGATGCGGGAGGGCCGGGCGGGGTCGTGGAAGACCTGCTGGCGCGCCACTCGGGCCGTGGTCGCGTTCTCCTCGGGTTCGCCCGTGTTGAGGTTGCGGTCCCAGCGGGGGAAATTGCTGGAGGTGACCTGGACCCGTATGCGGTGCCCTGCCCGGAAGACGATGCTGGTCGACCACAGGTCCACGACGTGCTCGGCCGGCTCACCCGGGGTCGCCCGTACCCGCACGATGCCGTCGGTCACATTGCGGGAGACGCCGTGCTCGTCGACGTCACACAGCCGTGCCACCCAGTCGGTCGAGGGCCCGTCCGTGGCGGCGAAGAGCACGGCCTTGACGCGGCCGGTCACCTCGACGTCCGCGGTGAGCGGTTCGGTGGTGAAGACCAGGACGTCCTCACGCGCCTCCACGTCCCTCTGGTCGAGTGGCCCGGGACGGAACTCGTCGGACATCAGGAGTGCGCCGCCGGTCGTGGGCACCGGGTCCATGGGGTCGTAGGTGAACTCCTCGGCCTGCTCGGCGGCAGCGTGCGGCTCCTGCGTCAGGCGTCCGTCGGCGCGCAGGTGGAAGTCGGTGTCCACGGCCCGCGACAGGGGCCATTCCGTCTCCTCGCGCCACTGGTTGACGCCCATGACGAACAGCAGCACCCTGCCCATGTCCGGCTCCAGCGCCTCACCGTCGCCGAGCGTGCGCTGGAACCAGTCGAGCTGGAGGCCGTGCAGGGGTCCTCGCATGCCCATGAAGGCGGAGTTCGCGCCGAACCCGAAGTTGACGTCGCCGATGACGTGCTGCTGGTTGGCGTGACTCCACGGCCCCATGATCAGCGTGGCGGGCCGGCCGGCGCTGCGCATGGCGGTGAAGTTGTCCAGCGTGCCCTGGGTGAAGATGTCGTACCAGCCGCCGACCTGGAAGGTGGGCAGGTCGACCTCGTCGTGCCGGCCCGCGACCCGGGCCGTGCGCGCCCAGTCGGGCTCGCGCCGGGAGCGCTCGTAGCCCAGCTCGGGAAGGTCGTGCCGGGCGAACGCGGGAAACCGCCCGGCGGGCAGTTCGCCGTAACCGCCGTCTGCCAGGCCGTCGAGGTCCTGTACGAGACCGACGAGGCTGCCGCCGAGCGCGGCGGGGTCGGTGCTGTGCCGGCGCATCAGCGCGTCGGCGCCCATCATGAGGGACCAGGGCGCGGTGATGCCGAGTTCGATCGCACCGCCGCGCGTCCACAGCCCGTCGTCCGGATCGGACCACGTGACCATCGGCGCGATCGCTTTCAGCTCCGGCGGCTTGGACAACGC
>NZ_JBEOYO010000115.1:0-8710 GCF_040297125.1 Streptomyces sp. NPDC001868
CGCCGGCGCCCACCCGCCCCCCCCCCCACCGCCACCTCCCACACCACACATCGCCGGGGTCTTTCAGCCGCCCCCCCCACCCAAAAACACAACCCAGACTTAACGGCGCGCGCCTTGAGCGAGGTCGGGCGCAGCCCTGGTCTGCCGCTCGACCGTCTCCGTGATGTCCGGGTCAGCCAGAGGCAAGGCGGGTCTGCTTCAGGTGGATCTTCGCCACCTTGGCCGCCGACTCCGAAGACGGCAGAGATGCCCGGTGATGCATGCAGTGCGGGTGCTACAGCTTCCAGCCGCGCAGCCGGTCAGCGACGTCCTGGACGCCGATGCGGGTGTCGCGGACCTTGCGCACCAGGTCGGACAGTGCGCCGTAGGGCGGATCGATTCCCTCGCCGGCCTGCGCCATGTACTGCGCGGCGATGAACGCGGCGTACAGACTGTTGCGGTGCGGGAGCGGCTCCAGGCGCACGATCGTGTGCAGCAGGGCCGCAGCACGCCAGGCCGTGTCCGGGTCGGCGGCTGCGAGGGTGGGCAGCCGGGTCTTGTGGCGGGCGACTGCGGCCACCAGAGCCGAGTAGTCCGCCACGGACAGGTCGTCGTGACCGAGTGCGTTCTCCTGGACATCAAGCAGCCAGGAGACGTCGATGTGGAGAGGCGGCATCAGGCGGCAGCAGCTCCGTCACCGCGCTCGCCGGGCGGCACTTCCTCGGGGAAAGCCTCGTCGAACTCGCCGCGCAGCCGCTCGGCCCATTCGGCCGCGCCGGCGACGAACCGCTTGCGCTGCATCTCGCGGATCCCGAGATCGTGCAGGTACTGCTTGAGGCTCTTGCCCTCGGCCGCAGCCGCGGCCCGGACACCCTCAAGCTCCTCGTCGGTGAAGGACACGTTCAGAGATGGCATACCGGCGATGGTACCTACTAGGTGCCTGACGGGTGAAGCGATGAAGCGGTCAGGCCCGTACGAGCGGTTTGGCAACGAAGGCGTAGTACGTAGCAAGACGGCCAGGCCCCGGCCCGCGACCTGGCTGCGCTCCTGTTCCACGCCTGGGCGCCCACACCCTCAGGCACCGACTGCGCCCACGGCCCTCTGACCGGCGATGCGAGGCACGACGGCGTCGTCCGTCACGCCCAGAACGTCGCAATGGAAAAGGCGCTGCATGTTCGTGCCGAAGGCCCTGGTGCCTCTGTGCCAGGTGCTCACCGCAACGGTTGGTGTGGTGGAACACGACATGGTCGTCGGCAGCGAGGTTGTGCCGGGCGAGGTCCTGCTCGGGGGCCGGTTCCTCAAGGATCAGGTCCTGTTCGACGACGGCGTGTGGACAGTGAGCCTCGCCCGCCCACTGGCCGGAGGCGCTGGGCTTCACCGCCCCAGTGGGGCGGCGTACGGTCTGGGGATCCGGGCGCGCCCAGGGTTGTTATTGGGAGGCTCGATGTCAGTGCCTCGTGTTTTGATCGCATCAGTTCGGCGTGGACATGCCAGCTAGAGGTGTCCGCGCCGGTTCTGACCATGCGTCGAACACGGGGATACAACATGAGAATGCGAGAACTGCTGTGTACGGGCGCCGTCGCCATGACGGTGCTCGGCAGCTGCCTGACCACCGCGCAGGCGGCGGACAACGGTTCGGATGATCTGCGGGTGGAGTCGTACGTGCTCCCGGTCGGAGCCGCGAAGCCGTCGCTGGAGGACCTGCAGAGCGGGCGGGGAATGGAGCGGCTGCGGCAGCTGGCGGGTCAGTCCGAGCCTGGGGTGGGTCTGGCCGCGGAGACGGTGGGGCCGGCGGCCTCGTACGCGCCGCTGTCCCGCAGGGCATCCGGAGCCCCGGCGCCGGTGGAGCAGACGCTGGAGGGGTCGTCGGTGGGACCGATGGCGACCACTGCTCCGGAACCCGCGCGGACGATGACGTTCGAGGAGTGCAAGAAAGGACTGGGCAGCAGCAAGGCGTTCTACGTGAAGTCCCGGTTCGCGGTGTGCAACGGGGCGTCGTTCCTGCAGACCTGGGTGCGCAACAACCGGCCCGTCGGCGAGAGCATGTTCAACGTCCGGGTGGTCGGCACGATCGCCAAGAACAGCCGCACGATCAACTTCCAGTACTACTTCACCGACTTCGTCACGACCGGCACGACCGGCGCGGCCGCGATGCCGATCACGACGAAGGGCAACATCCCGCAGAGCTGGCCGGCCGGAGCACGCTACACCCGGGGCGGCAACAAGCCGGGCACGCAGACGTTCACCCAGCTGAAGGCGCTGCGCACGTTCAGCGAGACGGTGAACGCCAAGCCGGGGCAGGGCCAGAAGGGAACGGGCCTGAAGGGCAAGACGGACTTGCTCTTCGCGGTGTACGAGCCGGCCATCAGCTACACCCCGCCCGCGGGGTGGACGCTGAGCGGGAGCCGGGGCGGCAAGCTGTTCATGCTCGCACCACGCTGGGAGACTGCGCCGTACCTGGCCAACTCCACCGGCGGCGGCAAACCGGAAAAGAAGGGCGCGGCCACCTTCAGCTACGTGCCGACGCTCACCTTGAGTGCCAAGGCGGGAGCCGACGAGCGCGCCGAGGCCCAGCACATCAGGCAGGCGTTCCTGGTACCGCAGGACACCAAGCCGTACATGTCGGCGAAGAAGGTGCCAGGTCAGACGGCCAAGGATCCGTTGCACCGGACGGTGAGCGAGGCCCGTATCGACAAGAACCGCGGAGAAGCGGTCAAGCAGTGCAAGCGCTACTGGGGAGTCAACTACACCGCCGGCGGGACGAAGGAGTGCGACGAGTACCCCTTCGCGAGCACCTATGAGGGGGCCGCGGAGAACTACTACGACGCGGAAGCGAAGAAGTTCAACTTCTCCGCGAAGCCGATCGCGAAGGACGACAACCGGGCAGGCGGGCTCATTCTGAAGAGCTTCTACGCCAAGAACCGCATCCTCGACGGCCTCGACGGCGTGGACGATCTCGACGGCTTCATCGTGAAGATCGTCAGCTGACGGTTCAGAATGCGGCGGCAGCGGACCATTGACAGGGGCCCGCTGCCGCCTTCTGTTCACGATCGGGCCGGCCAGAACTGCACGAGGTAGCGCTCGACACCATGTCCGGTGCCCTCGCCCTCCGACAGAGCCGCAGCGGCGGCGCGGCCCGCACAGCTGACACGCACCCGCCACGATCCGCCGGAATCAGCCAGCGTGATCAGGGCATCAGTCCGGCCGGTGTGCATGGACCACACTGCCACCTCACCACTGGTGGAGGCGAAGTCGGCTTCGGCCTGCTCGTCCCAGCCGGTCGGATCTGTCGCTGGCGGAGGGCCGTCCCACACCTCGACCGCGACAGCGGCGGTATGGGTGTGACCGCCGCTGGTGATGTCCAGCCGCCCGGGATGAGTACTGAGAAAAGCATCGAAGTCGAAGTCGTCCGGGAACGGGACGGGCAGGTCGGCGTCATCGCTTTCCTGCAGCCCGAAGGCGTGGAACCCCACATAGGCATTCACATGCTGCTTCCGGACAAGCTCAGCCACGAGCCCCCCTCAACTCAGACAACACGTCACCTTCAAAACTCTAGCCCCATGGTCGACCCCGCTGCGGCTTCGGTCGCCCCGGAGGGCGGCCGCCACCGGCCGCTGCCGCTGGCTCCTACGCGGGACGCGTCGAAGTTGCGATCCTCGGCTGCCCCGGAGGGCGACCGCCACCCTCATGGTCGCGGACTACGTCGGCTGGGCCAAGGAGTGGCGGTCGCCCTCCGGGGCAGCACCAGGTCGACCGAGCGAAGATCGTCCGCAGATTTTCCGGCGGCAAAGGCACCAGTCCTGGGTTCGTCTGATCTCTCGCAGCACGAACCCGCCAGCTCACCAGCGGCGTGATCGGCAGCGTTGTTGTCACCGGCTTCCCTGCGCCTCCGGCTCTGCTGAGCTGGAGGCTATCTGGGCACGTCTTACAAACCCCGAGTACGTACGGGGATGCGTTACATCCACGGCCTGCGTAAACGACTGATGATCTTCATGTATCGGGAACGATCGTTACCCGACAGCGAAACTCCTCCATGGGTTTTTCTCTGCCAGTAAGCGAGGTTGTCCCGGGTGGCGAGGGCGTCGGGGTGGTCCGGGCCGAGCACCCGCACCCGATCGGCCAGCAGCTCGGCGTACGCGGCCGCGGCACCGTGCGCATCACCCGCATCCCCCCGCCACCGGGCAAGACCACGCCGGGTGGCGAGGGTGTCGGGGTGGTCCGGGCCGAGCACCCGCACCCGATCGGCCAGCAGCTCGGCGTACGCAGCCACGGCACCGTGCGCATCACCCGCACGTCCCCGCCAGTAGGCGAGGCTGCCCCGGGCGGCGAGGGTGTGGGCGTGGTCCGGACCGAGTACCCGCAGGCAGTCGGCCAGCAGCTCGGTGTACGCGGTCGCGGCACCGTGCGCATCACCCGCACGTCCCTGCAAGTAGGCGAGGTTGTCCCGGGTGATGAGGGTGTCGGGGTGGTCCGGACCGAGTACCCGCACCCGGTCGGCCAGCAGCTCGGCGTGCGCCGCCGCGGCACCGTGCGCATCCCCCGCATCCCCCCGTAACCGGGCGAGACGGTGCCGGGCCGCGAGCGTGTCGGGGTGGTCCGGACCAAGCACCCGCACCCGATCGGCCAGCAGCTCGGCGTACGCGACGACGGCACCAGGCGCATCACCCGCATCCCCCCGTAACCGGGCGAGGCGGCCCCGCGCGGCGAGCGTGTCGGGGTGGTCCGGACCAAGCACCCGCACCTGGTCGGCCAGCAGCTCGGCGTACGCGGCCGCGGCACCAGGGCCATCCCCCGCCTCCCCCCGCCAGTAAGCGAGGTCGGCCCGGGTGATGAGGGTGTGGGGATTGTCCGGGCCGAGCACCCGCAGGCAGTCGGCCGCCAGCTCGGCGAACTCAGCCGTGGCACCACCTGGATCCCCTTGCTGCCCCCGCCACTCGGCCAGGCCGTGCCGGGCGGCGAATGTGCCGTCGTGGTCCGGGCCGAACACTCTCAGACAGTCGGCCAGCAACTCCGTAAACGCAGCAATGGCACCAGGTGCATCCCCCGCCTTCCCACGCCAGTAGGCGATGCCGTGCCGGGCGATGAGGGTGTTGTGGTGGTCCGGGCCGAGCACCCGCAGACAGTCGGCCAGCAGCTCGGCGGCTCCGGCCGCGGCGCCGCCCGCATCACCCGCCCGTCCCTGCCACTGGACGAGGCTCTGCCGGGCGGCGAGGGTGTCGTGGTGGTCCGGGCCGAGGCGGCGGCGGGTGGTGTCGGTCAAGTTGCGGTAGTAGGTGGCGGCGGCACCAGCCTGGCCGGTTTCGCCCAGGCTGGTGCCGGTGCGGAACAGGACGCGGTGGGTGGCGGGCCGGTACAAGGCGTCTTCGGCACAGTGGGCGAGGGTGGTGGTGTTGGCGCGCAGGGCCTGGCCGAGGTCGGTGTCGCGTTCGATGGCGGGCCAGGCGGCAGTCAGGGCGTCCGCGGTGGTACGGGCGAGCTGGTGGTGCCGGTCGGGCGTGAGGGAGTCGCGGGTGGCGCGTTGGATGAGCTGGTGTACGCGGACGGCCTGGTGGGGGGTGCCGGGGGTGTGGTCGACCAGGCTCAGGCGGTGCAGGGTCCGCAGCGCGCCGACTGCCTCCCGGGCCGTGACCGGGGGTGGTTCCTGGCCGCCACCGGGGGCGGTGCGGTTGCTCATGAGGTGGGCGAGGGCGGGGGCGCTGGTCAGAACGTTGGTGGGAATGCCGTTGGGGTCGAGCATCGCGGTCAGCTCCAGCATGGGCCGGGCGAGCCCGGCGGGGCGGAGCTGGTCGGCGCGGTCCAGGGACAGGGACCAGGCGGCGGTCGCGGTCACAGTCTGGTCGTCGGGCAGGCTGCCGGGATCGGGCAGCAGTTCGGGCAGCCGGCGCGCGCGGTCGGCGAGCAGGCCGCGGTAGCCGGCGGCGCCCAAGCCTGTGTCGGTGAGGTAGGCGGCGGCCTGGGCCAGGGCCAGCGGCAGGTGCCCCAGGTCGGCGGCCAGGGCGGCGAGCTCCCCAGGGGATTCGTGGCGGTCGTGGGCGGCCAGGGCGGTGGTGAGGTAAGCGGTGGCCTCGGCGGGGGTGAACTGGCCCACCCGTACCAGGCGGCGGCCATGCCCGGTCAGAGCGGCGTCCTGGCGGCGGGTGGTGACCAGGGTGTGGCCCGAGGGACTGGCGGGCGGCCACAGGCCGCGCAGGTCGGCGGGGTCGGCCACGTCGTCCAGGACGACCAGCCAACGGCGCCGCTCCGCGCCGGGCCTCGGCTCCAGCCAGGCCAGGAACGCCTCCGCGGCCCGGCCGGGGTCGTCCGGGCCGGCGTGGAGGATCTCCTGCGCCGCCTGGGCGTAGGCGTCAACGATGGCGGTGCGGGTGGTGGCGGTGACCCACACCAGCAGGTCCACACCGCCGGATGCGAGGGCGTGGCGGGCGTAGCGCGCGGCGAGCTGGGTCTTGCCGACCCCGCCCATCCCTGCCAGCACCTGGCACACCACCGCCGTCCCCCCGCCCGCCAACGCGGCGTCCAGTGCTCCGACCTCGCCACGGTCCTGGAAGGAGTCGGCCTGGCGGGGCAGCACCCCGGCCTGGTGAGGCCAGGACACCGCAGGCCGCGGGGCGGCGTGGAAAGTCACCTGGTCGGCGCGGTACACGGCGATGCTGTGGTGCTCCGCCCGGATGTGCAGGCCGCCGCGGGCGACTTCGTCGTCGGTCTGTGGCGCGATGGAGAGTGGGCTTGCAGAGGCCGGCCCGATCAGCCCTGGCGCGGGTCCGGCGTGGGAGGGTGGATGCTCGCGCCTCCATGGATCACCGTGGCAGCGATCGAGCCCTGCTCAGCGCTGATGTTCACGTCCCGGCCCGCGGCCACCCCGCCCGGCCCGGCCGACACCCCGGCCGCGGGCGCCGCATACTGGGCCAACAGCGCCCGCAATTCGGCTGCGGCCGCCTCACGCCCGGCCTCGTCCACCGCCTCCAGCACGGTCTCGAAACGAGTCTGCCAAGCCGTCTCCTGCCGGATACGCACCTCCGCCCCGCTGTCACCAGCGGCCCCCAAAGCAACTGCGGCCTGCTCCAGCCGCTCCAGCTCGGCCCGCTCACGCTCGGCATCTCCGCGCCCGAACCACCGGGCCGCCCCCTCCCGGAACCCCGACCACGCATCCGTACCCGCCGCCTGCACCACCGCCGTCCCTGCGGCCGCAGCCAACGCCGCCAACGCCTCCGCCAGCATCCCCCGCCCCCTCCAAAACCATCGGTCACCGGACCGTACCCGCCCCGCCCTACCCCAACGCATCGCCTGCGAGGCGTTCTTGTTGCCATCGAGGGACGGAAAACGACGGTGTTGCCGCATTCGGTTGCCAGTAGAGCTCTGGACCGCGAGGCGTCGAACAGAGATCGCCACCATCGTGCGCCGAGGGTCTTGGTGACAACACGGCTGCCTTTGTGACAGCTGCCGTGCTTCGGCTCACTTAGACAGGTTTATAGCAGCCCTGAATTCGGCGTGCCTAAAACTTGATATCGAGCCACTCCACGTCCGCGAATTTCACCTCCACGCCCGCGCGCCCGCCACCGCCTTGGCGCTACGGCCGCGGTTCTTCCTGCCCTGCTCCACCGCGGCTTACCGCGCGACCCGGACCAGGTGGACGCCGGATAACTCGCCGCCGCTCCTGGCCTGCCCCTGGGATGACGAGCGGGCTGGGCTGTCAGCTGGCGGTCGCAGCGAGTGCTCGGAGGCAGCCTGCTGTTACTCACTTTCGGGTGACGGCCCGACCTCCCGCAGGGTGGCGCACCGCGGCGGAGAGACGCCATGCCCCAAGCCCTGCAAGACCTCCCCCGAACTGTCGGCACGTTAACGCGACCACATGTTACATAAGTGGGCATTGCATCCAAGAGTCATGGAAATATGGGCACCAGGTAACAGAGGCCATGTTCTCACCGTGAGTGCACCGTGATGTGGACAAAGTGCGTGTGCGGCCAGCCGGCCGCCGACGCCCACCACACCGGACCCCGGCGCCTGTTCAGGCTGTCGGGGGAGGGTGTCCGCACCTTGAGGGGTCTCATGTCCGCTTCCGCTTCTGTTACCGCTCGTAGTCTCGTCGCCGCCGCGCTCGCCGCCGGCGCCGTGGTCTCCATGGTCACGCTGCCGGCATCGGCCGCCGATCAGGCCCGCCCCGAGCGGTCGAGGGTGAAGATCTCGGATGTCCAGTACGACTCCCCCGGCTACGACGACCGCTCCAACCGCTCCCTGAACCGGGAGTGGGTGGAGATCACCAACAACGCCCGCCGCAGCGTCAACCTCGACGGCTGGACCCTCCAGGACGAGGACGGCCACACCTACACCTTCGAGGACTACCGCCTGGAGGGCCGTACCACGGTCCGTATCCACACCGGACGCGGCCGCGACACCGACACCGACCTGTACCAGGACAGCCGCCGCTACATCTGGGACAACCGCTCCGACACCGCCACCCTCCGCAACGACCACGGACGCCACATCGACAGCGACTCCTGGGGCCACCACCACAGCGGCGGTGGCGGCGGGCACCACAACGGCGGCGGCCGCCACCACTGACCCACCACCACAGAAACGACCACCGCCCACCCACACCCCAAAGCACCTGGACGCGGCCCGCCCCCCCCCCCCCGGCGCGGGCCCCAGGGGGGCCCCCCTGGGCACCCCCCACCCCCCCCCCCCGCCATCCGGCGTCTCCGGGGAGACGGTGGTGAGGCCGGCATGGAGCCGTTTG
>NZ_JBEOYO010000116.1:0-8176 GCF_040297125.1 Streptomyces sp. NPDC001868
CGCCGAGAAGCTGCCTGCGTGCGAGAGAACTTGTCATCGATCGTCCTTCCACGGAAAACAAGACGGGCCGTGCCGGTCCGGCTGGGCTCCTGGATCAATTCTTGAGAGTTCAAGTAATTGTGCACAGCGACGAATGTCCTGACTCTCCTCGGTCCATCGGACGGAAAGCTGCCGGGCCGGTGGGAGCACGGACCGCGAAGGCGCGCCACTCGACAGCAGGCCGACCTGGCAAGGCTGAACGTCGTGCCCGGGATACGTCATTCGTCCTTACTTCCGGCACTCAACTCCCGGCTCTCTGTCCAGGCCGTCACCCCTGGGCCATCATCCGAGAACCTGCCGGCCGCAGTGGCGCGACCGGCGTGAGCACGGTGACGGCTGCGTGCCGCACCGGGAGGGCGAGCGGGCCATGAGCGTGCAGCGACCGCACATCGAACCGGGCAGGCTGTTCATCGGCGGAGAGTGGCGGGACGCGGAGTCCAAGGAGCGGCGCGACGTCATCGACCCGTCCACCGGAAAAGTCGTCACCACGGTCGCAGAAGCCGACGGCAGCGATCTCGCCGCCGCGGTGGCCGCAGCACGCGAGGCCTTCGACACGGGGCCGTGGCCCCGGACGCCGGCCCGCGAGCGCGCCCGGGTGCTGCACCGAGTGGCCGATCTGGTGCGCGAACGGGCGGACGAGATCGCCGCCGTCGAGAGCCTCGACGTCGGCAAGCCCGTCTCGCTCAGCCGAGCGGTCGACGTGGAGACCGTGGCCGAGACGTACGAGTACTACTCGGCGCAGGCGCAGAGCCTCGACGGGGCCACACGGCAACTCCCCATACCCTCCCACGCCTACACCCGCAGGGAGCCCATCGGCGTGGTGGGAGCGATCACCCCGTTCAACTTCCCGTTGATCCTGAGCACGTCGAAGTTCGCCCCCGCCCTGGCGGCAGGCAACACCATCGTCCACAAACCGGCCGACGAGACGCCTCTCAGCGCGCTGCTGATGGCGGAGATCCTCGCCGACGCCGGCGTTCCCCCGGGTGTGGTGAACGTCGTCACCGGCAGCGGCCCCGTCCTGGGTGAGGCACTGCTGCGTCATCCGGGCGTCGACAAGATCGCCTTTACCGGGTCGACGAGGGTCGGCCGCCTTGCGGCGAGCACGGCCGGCGAGCAACTCAAGCCGGTCACCATGGAGTTGGGTGGCAACGCGCCGCACATCGTCTTCGAGGACGCCGACGTCGGGAAGGCGACCGGCGCGATCATCAAGGCCTTCGTCTTCAACACCGGACAGTTCTGCATGGGCGGACCCCGGCTGCTGGTCCACCGGTCCCTGTACGACACCACGCTGGGTATCCTCGCCGACGCGGTTCCGGCGGTCCCCGTCGGCGACCCCTTCGACCCGGCCACCGTCGTCGGGCCGATGGCCGGCGAGCGGCACGTGGAGAACGTCGAGCGCTTCGTTAAAGCGGCCGTCGAGGGCGGCGGCCGCATCGTCGTCGGCGGTGAGCGCTTGGAACTCGACGGCGGTTACTACTTCAAGCCCACCGTCATCGCCGGCCTGGACAACGACGCCCGCACCGTCCAGGAGGAGATCTTCGGCCCGGTGCTGACGGTTCAGCCCTTCGACACCGAGGAAGAGGCGATCGCGCTGGCGAACAGCACGCCGTACGGACTCGCCGCCGGTCTGCAGACCTCCGACCTGGCGCGCGCCCATCGGGTCGCCGCGCGACTGGACGCCGGCATCGTCTGGGTCAACGACTGGGCCATGCTCGATCCCGCCGTGCCCTTCGGCGGCGTCAAGCAGTCCGGCTACGGACGCGAATCCGGGCCGGAGGCGCTGCAGGCATACACGAGGACCAAGTCGGTCGTCATTTCCCTCGGCTGACCCCTCGACAGGGCCGGCTCCGAGCGCCCGGCCGCCGCCGGCGGGCCTCCCGGCCGGATCGGCCGGGTGAACTCCGTTCCCGGCCCTTATCGCGATCCATGGCAGCGGCTCGCCTTCGTCCGCTTGCCTGCCTCCTTGGCACTGTCACGTTGGCTGACCGGTGGAATGATCTTCTGGTAGATCGTGCTGGAGGGGGCTGTCCGTGGGGGCCGTGTCGCCGTCGTACAAGGGGCACCGGTACCCGGTCGAGGTCATCTCCCACTGTGTGTGGCTGTACTTCCGCTTCCCGCTGTCGTTGCGCGAGGTCGAGGAGCTGATGCTCGAGCGCGGGATCGTCGTCTCCTACGAGACGATCCGCCGCTGGTGCGGCAAGTTCGGGCAGACCTACGCAGGCGCGCTGCGCCGCCGGCAGCCCCGGTCCGGGGACAAGTGGCACCTGGACGAGGTCTTCGTCAAGATCAACGGCGTGCAGCGGTACCTGTGGCGGGCCGTCGACCAGGACGGCAACGTCCTCGACATCCTCGTGCAGAACCGGCGGGACAAGGCCGCGACCAGACGCTTCTTCCGCAGGCTGATGAAGAAGACCCGCACAGTGCCGCGGGTGATCGTCACCGACAAGCTCCGCTCCTACGGGGCGGCCCACCGCGAGGTCATGCCCTCCGTCGAGCACCGGCAGTCGAAGTACCTCAACAACCGGGCCGAGAACAGCCACCAGCCAGCCAGGCAGCGGGAGCGCGCGATGAAAGGCTTCCGCTCCGTGGGCGGGGCCCAGCGGTTCCTGTCCGCGTTCAGCGGCATCTCGCCCCACTTCCGGCCCCGCCGCCACCTGATGCCCGCACACGCCTACCGCGCCGAGATGACCGTCCGCTTCGCAATCTGGGAGCAGATCACCGGAGTCGCAGACCTCGCCACCGCAGGCTGAGCACAACCCGGAACCGGGCTTCACCACGCCACGACGCACCATCAGACACCTACCCACCCAACAACGTGACAGCGCCCCCCCACGGGTTGGCGACCGGAGAGGGCAGCAGCTTCAGATCGGAGGGCGGGGCGTCGGGAAAGCGCCGTCGTACGCGTTCCTTCTCGGTGAGGGCGTCGCGTGCGATGACGTACGACGCACCTTCACCGAGGGCAGGGCCTGCGGGCTGCTACTGACCGACTTGACCGATGGGGATTCGGGTCGGTCTATGCGGCGAGTTCGGCCTCCAGGCCGTCGAGGAGGGCCTGGAGGCCGAACTCGAAGGTCTTGTCGGGAGCGGCGGCGTAGTCGGCCGCCGCCTGGGTGTCCAGCCGGGCGCGCAGGCGCGGATAGCGCATGGCGATCTCCTGCGCCTTGGTCATGGTGTGCTGGAACTGCTCTTCGGCGGTGCTGTGGGCCTCGTTGAGTTTCCGTGTGAGTGAGGCGGTCGCGGCGGCGCCGGCCGCGTTGCCGAGGACGTAGGTGAAGACGGCGGCCGCGGCCTGGTCGGCCTGGGCGCCGGTGAAGCCGGCGGATTCGTAGACGGCGAGGCTGTGGTCGTCGTGGCGGGCCTTGCCCTCGCCGTAGACGACGTGTGCGGTGAAGACCTGCACCAGCCATGGGTGCCGGGTGAACATCGCGTACAGGTCGGTGGCCATGGCGGTGGCCGCGGTGCGCCAGTCGACCGCATCAAGGTCGGGCAGCGTGAGCTCGCTCCACACCTGGTCGGTGGCGAGCAGAACGAGGTTGTCCTTGTTCTTGACGTGCCAGTACATGGCCGTGGCGGCGGAGTTGAGCCGGTTGCCCAAGGCGCGCATGTTGAGCCCCTCGAGGCCCTCGGCGTCCAGGAGCTCGACGGCGGTGCGGACGATCTGGTGCCGGGTGAGGGTGTCGCGTGCCATGGCCTCACCGTACGCAGCACTTGCACAAAGTTCAAGAAGGCACTTGCACACTGTTCAAGTCTGGGCTTACCGTCTTCTCGGCCAGCCAGTTGAACTAAGTGCAAGTCTAAGGAGAGCCCCGTGAACACCCTTGCCGCCGTCATGCAGCTGCTCGTTGCCGCCGCCTTCATCAGCATCCCGCTGGTCCGCCACCGTTTCGGCCCCGCTGCGAAGGCCGCCGCAGTGGCCGAGCTCCGCCGCCAGAACGTCCGTCCGGAGGTGCTGGAGGAGAACAGGCTCCGGTTCGACGCCGGCGGTCACGAGACCGCGGCCCCGGTGGCCGTGGCCGCCGTGATGACCGCCACCGCCGCCGTGAACTTCGCGGGCGCCGACCTGGCCCAGCTGCTGACCTGGATATTCTCCTCGCTGGTGCTGCTGATGAACGCGGTGATCGTCTACAGCAACCTCACCGCGGTGAAGTCCGTGGAGGCCGCCTTCCGCCGCAAGGACGACCCGGAGCTGGCCCGCGTCGAAGTCGAGCCTTTCCTCCAGGCCGCCGAGGGCGCCTTCCCCCACTGGGTGCGCGCCCAGACCTACCTGCGCAACACCGTGGTCTTCGGCGGCTCCGCCGTCGCGCTGGTCGCCGTCTCCCTGATCTGACAACGCGTACGGAGTAGGGCCTTCGCGGCGATGTGGACGCAGCGAAGGCCTGCGCCGTTCTCCGGCCGCATGCGCCCAGGCCGGCGAGAAGGCTGCTGCCCGCAACCCGCACACCGGCCCCACTCGTCCGCTGCCCGCAACCCGCACACCGGCCCCACTCGTCCGCTGCCCGCAACCCGCACACCGGCCCCACTCGTCCGCTGCCCGGCTCGCCAAACTGCATGAACATCCGCCAGCTATCGCGAACAGTCACACACCTAACTGATCCACAGGTCTTGACAATTACTCCGTGACGACCTGCTCGGCGCGTTCGGCGATCCGCTGGTGACGGGCAAGCCGTGCCTGGACGACCTGCGCGACGGCAAGAACACCGTGCTGGTCGCCCTGGCGATGCAACGCGCCGGCCCGGCCCAGCAGAGCATCCTTCGCGGGCTGATCGGCAACCGCGCTCTCGGCGAGGACGGCGCCGCCCGCGTCCGCCGGATCCTCGATGCCACCGGTGCCCGCACCACCGTGGAACACCTCATCCGCGAGCGCCACGAACAGGCGCGACAGGCCCTGGCCCGGGCACCGTTCCCCCCTGCCGTGACCGCGGCACTGCTGGAGATCGCCCGTGCGGCCACCGTGAGGGCCTCATGACACATGCACCCCCGTTCCCGCCTGCCGACCCGCACGCCGCTTCCGCATCACCGACACCCGCCTGACCACCGGCCCCGCCCTGCCAGGAGGTACCCGCCGTGACCGCCGTCCCGTTCCTCGACTCCAGCCGGCTCAACATGCCCTGGCCCGCCCACATCAGCCCGGACGTGGATCGGGCCCGAACCCACCACCTGGCCTGGGTCGAAGAACGGGACTGTGGCCGGACCCGAAGGCGGAGGCCGCCTACCGCGCCGCGGACTTCCCCCTCTTCGTCGCGAATGCCCACCCCTGGGCACGGGGCGAGGACCTCGACCTGCTCAACGACCTCATCGGCTGGACCTGGCTGTGGGACGACTCCTTCGACAAGCCCGGCCCGCGCCAAGCCGACACCGCCCGCACCGCCCGGCTGCTCGACGTCTACCGCGACATCCTGCACGGACGTCCCACAACCTCGCCCGTTCCCCCTCTGGCCGACGCATGGCGCCAACTCCTGCAGCGCCTGGGAGAACGAACGTCCCCGGGCTGGAACCAGCGCCACGCGGCCCGCTGGGAAGCCACCTTCGGAAGCTACCTAAAGGAAGCCCGGATTTCGCCGACCCCCAGCTGGGCAAGGCCGTCCCGTACGGGATTTACGACCTCGCGGCGAACACCGGCTGGGTCAACGTGGGCACCGATCACGACACCGCGGCATTCGCGGTGGAATCGATCCGCCGCTGGTGGTGCGGCCAGGGTCGGGTCGCTTACCCGCAGGCGACGCGACTGCTGATCACCGCCGACGCGGGAGGCTCGAACGGCTACCGCACCCGGGCCTGGAAGCTCGAACTCGCCCGGCTCGCGGCCGAAACCGGGCTGACGATCACGGTGTGTCATCTGCCGCCGGGTACATCGAAGTGGAACAAGATCGAGGTGCGCCACGAGGCGCCACTGTTACCGGGCAGGGGTGAAAGACCCCTGCTGCCGGGCTGTCGCAGCAGCCCGGTGAAGCTGAGGGCAGCCGATCCGTGGAGACGCGCGGAGAGGTGGGAGCAGCCCTGACAACGACGGAGCGCGTCGGTACTTCCAGACGGCGCGTGTCCGGCAAGCAAGACGAGACGCCGTACGAGAGGAACCAGTGCCTGACGTCCCGTAAGTGTTCCACCGGCTCCAATCTGGAGGATATGGGCCGGGTGCAGCGCACGTCGCCCTCGTGGGCGGCGACTTCGAAGCCGGTCTTTCGATGCTGGTGAGGAGGCCACGCTGAATGCCTGCGGCGTAGGCGTGGCGATGCTGTCGGGGTAGAGCTGGGCGGCTCACTCGTCGACCGGAGAGTGGTGAACGTGGGAAGCGTGCTGGAGGTGCCCTTCCCGGCTGACATCCAGTCAGCCGGTGGGCAGGCCCGTCGTCGGCCGACGGCTCCAGGACGTGGCGGAGGTCCCGTAGTAGTCCGAGCGCACGAGAGGTGCGCACATGGCGAAGGGGGCCAGCAAGTCCGTGGCAGAAGTGCTGGAAGACCAGGAGGTTTTCGCCGGTGAATACCGACGAACTTGAGGCCGTCACGTATGTGGCGGGCCGACGGGTACTGGAGATCCAGACGAAGCTGCACCGTTGGGCCCGTGATGATCCTCATCGCAGGTTCGATGATCTGTTCAACCTTGTCGCCGATCCCGCGTTCTTGCTGGTCGCGTGGGATCGGGTGCGGGGCAACAGGGGTGCGAAGACCGCCGGGGTGGATGGCCGTACTGCGGCGTCCATCGTGGAGCGGACGGGTGTCGAGGAGTTCCTCGGCGGGCTGCGGGACAACATCAAGGACCGTAGTTTCCGTCCGCTGCCGGTGCGAGAGCGGATGATCCCCAAAGTCGGCGGCAAGTTACGTCGGCTGGGGATCGCCACGATCGCGGACCGGGTGGTGCAGGCATCCTTGAAGCTGGTGCTGGAGCCGATCTTCGAGACGGATTTCCTCCCGTGCTCCTATGGGTTCCGTCCGAACCGCCGGGCCCACGACGCGGTGGCCGAGGTGCGCTTCTTCACGTCCAAGTCGTATGAGTGGATCGTGGAGGGCGACATTAAAGCCTGCTTCGACGAGATTTCACACTCCGCCCTGATGGACCGGGTGCGAAAGCGCGTCGGAGACAAAGACGTCCTGGCCCTGGTGAAGGCGTTCTTGAAGTCGGGCATCCTCGGGGAGGACCGTCTGCTTCGGGAGACCACCGTCGGCACCCCACAGGGTTCGATTCTCTCGCCGTTGATGAGCAACGTGGCGTTGTCGGTCCTGGACGAGTACATCGCCCAGGCGCCGGGAGGCCCGGGGTCCATGCCCTGGGCGAGGGCCAAGCGACGTCGTCAAGGTCTCGCCAACTACCGGCTTTCCAGGTACGCGGACGACTGGTGTCTGATGGTTTCCGGCATCAAGGACGACGCCGAAGCTCTGCGCGAGGAGATCGCGGAGGTGTTGTCCACGATGGGTTTGCGCCTGTCTGTGGAGAAGACTCTGATCACCCATATCGACGAGGGGCTGGACTTCCTCGGGTGGCGCATCCAGCGCCACCGCAAACGGGGCTCCAGCCGCAGCTACGTCTACACCTATCCCTCGCGCAAGGCCCTCAAGGCCGCGATGGACAAGGTCAAGACGATCCGCCGCGGAACAGCCACCGGCCTGCCGCTGGACGAACTGCTCATCCAGATCAACAAGATGCTGTTCGGCTGGTGCATGTACTTCCGCCCCGGGGTGTCCAGCGCGACCTTCCAGTACCTCAGCTCGTACACATGGGGCCAGGTCATGAAATGGCTGCGCCGCAAGCACCACCGGATCAACAGGAAGGACCTCCGCCGCCGCTACTGCGGTGGGGGTTGGTGGCCATCAGGGGAGAAACGGATGCTGTTCGATCCCGGCAAGGTACGCACCACGCGCTACCGATACCGGGGAACGGTCATCCCTTCACCCTGGCCGACCACCGGATGAAGACGACTGTCCTTGGTTGAACGGGACTTGTGGAGCGCCCGGTGCCGTGAGAGCGGCACGCCGGGTGCGGGAAGCGGCTCCGGGGAAACGGCTCGATCGAAAGACGAGACCGCGCCCCGGGCCGACTTCACCACCGGATGTTCTCGCACATCACCATGAACTGGCGCGGCCGCCCGCTGACCAGCCATGAAGTCATTGTCCAGTCCATCGCCGCGACCACCACCCGCACCGGA
>NZ_JBEOYO010000117.1:0-8170 GCF_040297125.1 Streptomyces sp. NPDC001868
GCACAGGGCGCACATGACTCACACGGTCCGCAGGGCGACGCCGACACGATGTTTCACGTGAAACATCGCACCGCGCTGCTGTGTCACGGAGTCGGTAGAGGGCGCAGGCACTGAGGGGGCGATGTTTCACGTGAAACATCGACGCTCCCGCATCAGCGCCGCCTTGCCACCCCGAAGCGGGCCATGGCCGCAGCGATCACTCCGTAGATCACGGCCACGGTGATCACCAGAGCGGCTGAGCGGCCGTCCGAGGGAAGCATCAAGGCGGCCACCGCCGCGGCGCCGACGAAGGCGATGTTGAACAGAACGTCGTAGAGGGAGAAGATCCGGCCTCGGTAGCCGTCGTCGACGGAGGACTGGACGATCGTGTCCGTGGCGATCTTCGCGCCCTGAGTGACGAGACCCAGGACGAACGCCGCGATCAGTATGGGCACTTCCGTGAACGGCAGGCCGAGGGCCGGTTCCAGCACGGCGGCGGCAGCGGAGCAGGTGACGATCCAGAGGCCCGGCCCCAACCGTCCGGCCGCCCAAGGCGTGATGACCGCCGCGGTGAAGAACCCTGCTCCCGAGATCCCCAGAGCGAGACCGAGGAGGGCCAAGCCCTGCTCGGAGTCGGACGCCCCGGAACCGTCGGACGTCCAGGCGTATCGGCAGAGCATGAGCACCATGACCGTCAGAGCGCCGTAGCAGAACCGCATCAGCGTCATCGAGGCCAACGCCCAGGCAGCCGCCCGCCGCCCCGGCTCGGCAAGATGCCGTACGCCCGCTGCCAGGCCCCGTGCGGTGCCGGCGAGAGCCGCACCCAGCCGAGGCTGCACCAACTCCGGATCCGGGCCGAGCAGTTCTTTGGCGATACGCAGTGAGGCCAGGGCGGAGCACAGGTACAGGGCCGAGCCGAGGAGGACCACCGCCGCGTCGGAGTCGGAGGCCGCTAGCCGTACGACGAAAGCGAGTCCGCCGCCGGCGGTCGCGGCGAGCGTTCCGGCGGTCGGTGAGAGGGAGTTGGCGACCACCAGGCGGTCGGCGTCCACCACACGGGGCAGTGCGGCGGAAAGCCCCGCCAGCACGAAGCGGTTGACCGCCGTGACGCACAGCGCGGAGACGTAGAAGAGCCAGTCGGGCACGTGGCTCAGGATCAGGACGGCTGTCACGGACGCCAGCAGCGCGCGCAGCAGGTTCCCGTACAGCAGCACCTGGCGGCGGCGCCAGCGGTCGAGCAGGACGCCCGCGAAAGGGCCGACGAGGGAGTACGGAAGGAGCAGGACCGCCATCGCGGAGGCGATCGCGGCCGCCGATGTCTGCTTCTCGGGGGAGAAGACGACGTACGCGGCGAGCGCGACCTGGTAGACGCCGTCGGCTCCCTGGGACAGCAGTCGTACGGCCAGCAGATGCCGGAAGTCCCGGAAGCGGAGCAGGACGCGCAGGTCACGCACGACGGACATGGGCCACAGCCTCACATACGGGGAGGGCCCCCGGGCACATGACCCGGAGACCCTCAACAGCCCACTACGAACGCCTGGTCAGCGCTCGACCTCGCCCTTGATGAACTTCTCGACGTTCTCGCGGGCCTCGTCGTCGAAGTACTGCACCGGCGGGGACTTCATGAAGTACGAGGACGCTGACAGGATCGGGCCGCCGATGCCGCGGTCCTTGGCGATCTTCGCGGCGCGCAGGGCGTCGATGATGACACCGGCCGAGTTCGGGGAGTCCCAGACCTCGAGCTTGTACTCCAGGTTCAGCGGGACGTCACCGAAGGCGCGGCCCTCGAGACGGACGTACGCCCACTTGCGGTCGTCGAGCCATGCCACATAGTCGGACGGGCCGATGTGGACATTGTCGGCGCCGAGCTCGCGGTCACGGATCTGGGAGGTCACGGCCTGCGTCTTGGAGATCTTCTTGGACTCCAGGCGGTCGCGCTCGAGCATGTTCTTGAAGTCCATGTTGCCGCCGACGTTCAGCTGCATGGTGCGGTCCAGGACGACTCCCCGGTCCTCGAACAGCTTTGCCATGACGCGGTGCGTGATGGTGGCACCGACCTGGGACTTGATGTCGTCGCCGACGATCGGGACACCCGCCTCGGTGAACTTGTCCGCCCACTCCTTGGTGCCGGCGATGAAGACCGGAAGGGCGTTGACGAAGCCGACCTTGGCGTCGATGGCGCACTGGGCGTAGAACTTCGCCGCGTCCTCGGAACCGACGGGCAGGTAGCAGACGAGGACGTCGACCTGCTTGTCCTTGAGGACCTGGACCACGTCGACCGGGGCCTCGGCGGACTCCTCGATGGTCTCGCGGTAGTACTTGCCGAGGCCGTCGAGCGTGTGGCCGCGCTGCACGGTCACACCGCTGTTCGGCACGTCGCAGATCTTGATCGTGTTGTTCTCGGAGGCGCCGATGGCGTCCGAGAGGTCGAGACCGACCTTCTTGGCGTCGACATCGAAGGCGGCGACGAACTCCACGTCACGGACGTGGTAGTCACCGAACTGCACGTGCATGAGGCCCGGCACCCTCGACGCCGGGTCGGCGTCCTTGTAGTACTCGACTCCCTGCACCAGCGACGCGGCGCAGTTGCCCACACCGACGACGGCTACGCGAACCGAACCCATTCCGGTTGCTCCCTGTGTGTACGAGTGAGGTCCTGGCAGGGACCTCACGTGGTGGTGTCGCCGGGCGCATCCGGACCGGGGGTGTCCCCGGGCCGGGGCAGGGCGCCCGGCGCTCCCTCTGTGGTGTCGCGAGCGGGTTCTCCTCGGGCGGGGCCCTTCAGGTCCCGGCCCGCCCGCTCGCTCTCGATGAGCTCGTTCAGCCAGCGCACTTCGCGCTCCACGGACTCCATCCCGTGGCGCTGGAGCTCGAGCGTGTAGTCGTCGAGGCGCTCGCGGGTGCGCGCCAGCGAGGCGCGCATCTTCTCCAGCCGTTCCTCCAAACGGCTGCGACGGCCCTCCAGGACGCGCATACGCACATCGCGGGAGGTCTGCCCGAAGAACGCGAAGCGAGCGGCGAAGTGCTCGTCCTCGTAGGCGTCGGGCCCCGTCTGCGAGAGCAGCTCCTCGAAGTGCTCCTTACCTTCCGCCGTCAACCGGTAGACGATCTTGGCGCGGCGACCCGTGAGCGGGGCGGCGGCAGCATCCTCCGGGGTACCACCCGATTCCTCGATCAACCAGCCGTTGGCGACCAGCGTCTTGAGGCAGGGGTAGAGCGTCCCGTAGCTGAACGCACGGAACACACCCAACGACGTGTTGAGTCGTTTGCGCAGCTCATAGCCGTGCATCGGGGCTTCGCGGAGCAGGCCGAGGACAGCGAACTCGAGTATCCCGGAACGCCGGCTCATCGTCGCCTCCCCTCTCCCGCTGGCCCTGTCGACACGTTTTATGCCGAGCTGATGTATCGACTCGATACATCCAGACGATAGAACGCCCCTACGGATGCGACAAGTGGGGATCCGGTGAACGGGGTCACATCACCGATTAGTAGGAAGCAAGTTGCCTGATTTGGGGTGAAGTTCGGTGCTCAGTGGGTTTTGGCGGTGCGTAGTCTGTGCGGCATGCACACCACTGGGAAGCGAGTGACGTTTGAGCACGTCGTCGTCCTGGGTGCGGTACGGATGAATACCCACACGACCGCATCCGTACTTCGGGGGGACCGGAAACCAGCCGCCGTTTCCAGGCGCGCACGGGTGCGCCTGCCCGAGGAGTAGTCGTTCGATGAGCGAGCACCGTCGCAAACCGCCGCAGCCGCAGGGAGGCGGACGTGCCGCGGCCCGACGCGGCCAGTCGGCATCCTCCGGCCGCCGCGAGCCACCGCGGGGCGCCACCGGGTCACTTTCCGACACCTATGGCGCGGGAGGTGAGGAGACCCAGTACGAGGGCCGTGCCGCGGCCCGACGAGCGTCGCAGAGAAGCACCGGCGCTGGCACGGGAGCCGGCGGCCGCCGCAGAGCCGCCGAACCCGCAGGACGTGGACCCGGCCGTGGTCGTGGGCGCGCGGCCCCGCCCGGGAAGAAGCGCTTTATCGACTACCCACGGGCCGGCAGATACGGGGCGATGCGCTGGGTACCGTCATGGCGCCAGGTCACAGGGCTGCTCATCGGGTTCTTCGGGAGCCTGGTGGCGGCAGCCGGCATCGGATACGCGGTCGTGGCCGTGCCCAACCCGGCAGAGGCCGCGACGGCGCAGAACAACGTCTACTACTGGTCGGACGGCTCGCAGATGGTCGCGACGGGTGGTGAGGTCAACCGCCAGATCATCGCGTACGAGAAGATCCCCAAGGCGATGCGCTACGCCGTCATGTCGGCCGAGAACAAGACGTTCGAGACCGACAGCGGCGTCGACCCGATGGGTATCGCCCGCGCCGTCGTCAACATGGCCAAGGGCGGTCAGACGCAGGGTGGCTCGACCATCACCCAGCAGTACGTGAAGAACGCCATGCTCGACGACCAGTCGCAGACACTGTCCCGGAAGGTGAAGGAACTCTTCATCTCCGTGAAGGTGGGCGCCTCCGTCGACAAGGACGAGATCATGCGGGGCTACCTCAACACGGCCTACTTCGGCCGTGGCGCCTATGGCCTTCAGGCAGCAGCTCGCACGTACTTCGGCAAGGACGCGGAGAAGCTCGACGCGAGCCAGTGCGCCTTCCTCGCCGCCATCCTCAAGGGCGCGACGTACTACGACCCGGCCGGGGCGACGTCGATCGACCCGGCGGCCACGGCACCGGCGAACACCAAGCGGGCCACGGAACGCTGGCAGTGGATCCTCGACGAGATGGTCAAGGACAAGCACCTGTCGGCATCCGAACGGGCCCAGTTCACCGACTTCCCCAAGATCCAGGCTCCGCGCTCCAACGCCCAGCTGGGCGGCCAGATCGGCTACCTCGTCGACACGGCCAAGGGCTACATCCTCAACAACACCAAGATCACGCAGAAGGAACTGGAGCGGGGCGGTTACGAGATCCACACGACCTTCGACAAGAAGAAGGTCAAGGAACTCGAGAAGGCCGTGGCGAAGGTCCGCAAGGAGAACATCAAGCCTGACCTGCGCCCGGAGACCGACACCCATGTGCAGTTCGGTGGCGCGTCCGTGAGTCCGAAGTCGGGGGCCATCGAGGCGATCTACGGCGGTGAGGACGCCACCAAGCACTTCACCAACAACGCCGACGTCACCGGTGCACAGATCGGTTCGACGATGAAGGCGTACGTCCTGGCGGCGGCCATGACCTGGGGCAAGCGTGACCCCACGCTCGATGGGGATCAGGCGCAGGACGAGCGCACCATCGTCTCGCCGAAGAGCCTCTACAGCGGCAAGAACAACCTCAAGATCAAGGACTACAACGGCGACGTCTGGACCAACGAAGAAGGCAAGGAGTGGCTGCAGGCCAACGACGACGACGCGTCGTACGGCAGCGCGCCGAAGTACCAGATCGACCTCCGCGAGGCGATGCGGGTCTCGGCGAATTCCGCCTTCGTGCAGCTGGGCATGGACGTCGGTCTGGACCGGGTGAAGGAGGCAGCCATAGAGGCCGGCCTCAAGGAGAGCAGCCTCACCGGCACGAGCTTCCCGTCGTTCTCGATCGGTATCTCCGATCCCAGTGCGATCCGGATGGCGGGTTCGTACGCGACCTTCGCCGCCAGCGGTAAGCAGAACGATCCGTTCTCGGTCAAGACGGTCGAGTACCAGGGTCTGACGATGTTCGACCACGACGAGATCGCCGAGGCCAAGCGGGCCTTCACACCGGAGGTCGCCGACAACGTCACCGATGTCCTCAAGACCGTCGTCGACAAGGGAACCGGTACGTCGGCCCAGCTGGCCGGTCGTGAAGTGGCCGGCAAGACCGGTACCACCGACGGCAACAAGTCGGCCTGGTTCGTCGGGTACACACCGCAGTTGTCGACCGCGATCAGCATGTACCGCATGGACGACGACGAGTCGAACAAGAACCGCACGTTCTTGGAGATGTACGGCACCGGTGGCCAGAAGACGATTCACGGTGCCTCGTTCCCGGCCGAGATCTGGCACGACTACATGGAGGAGGCGCTCAAGGGCGTGGCACCGGAGGACTTCCCGGAGCCCAAACCGATCGGTGTGATCGTCAACGACGATCCGGACCCGACGCCGACCCCGACGCCGACCGAGTCGGAGGAGGAGAGCCCCGAGCCGAGCCCGACGCCGACCGAGAGCGAGATCCTGCCGTCACCGACGCCCAGCGAGACCTGCAAGAACCCGTTCAACCCCACCTGTGAGGACCCGGGCGATACGACCACGGGTGGTACGGACACCGGGGGTACCGATGGCGGGGTGACCGCGACGCCCACGGAGTCGGAGGACGACACGAGAGGCAACCAGAACGGGGGACTCTTCGGAGGCACCGAGGGGTAGCGCCCCGCTCTGCAGGATGTGTTTCACGTGAAACACAGGGCCACCGCACCGATCAGGTGCGGTGGCCCTTTCCGTATCCCGGGCGGCCCGGACACAGCGGTCGGGATGTGTTTCACGTGAAACATGGGCTGTCGCACACGACGGATGCGGTGGTCCTCGGCGCATTCCTAGACGCGTACGGCAGGATGTGCGGCATGCCCAGTGCAGAGACGACGCGAGTGAGCGTGGACGAGCCGGAGCCGGTGCGGCCGACCAAGGAGGACGAGGTCGCTTCGACCGGCAGTGAGCTGATCGGCGGCCCGATCGGGCGGCGGGCGCTGCTCGGCACATCCTGGTGGACGCCGGTACGGGTCGTCGCGCTCGTGGCGATCGGCATGTTCGCGCTCGGCATGGTGCAGAAGCTGCCCTGCTACGACGGTGCCTGGTTCTTCGGTGCCAGCTCCCAGTACACGCACGCGTGCTACTCGGACATCCCGCACCTCTACCAGGGACGCGGTTTCGCCGACGGGCTCGTGCCGTACTTCGACAAGATCCCCGGCGACATGGAGTACCTCGAGTACCCGGTGCTGACCGGTGTGTTCATGGAGGTCGCCGCCTGGCTCACCCCGGGCAGCGGCACCATCCAGAAACAAGAGCAGTGGTACTGGATGGTCAACGCCGGGATGCTGATGGCGTGCGCGGCGGTCATCGCCGTCTGCTGCGCGCGCATTCACCGCCGGCGCCCCTGGGACGGCCTTTTGGTGGCCCTGGCACCCGCTTTCGCGCTGACCGCCACGATCAACTGGGACCTCCTCGCCGTGGCCCTGCTGGCCGCCGCGATGCTGATGTGGTCGCGCGGGCGCCCCCTCGCCTTCGGTGTGCTGATCGGGCTCGCCACGGCCGCCAAGTTCTATCCGTTCCTGGTGCTCGGACCGCTCTTCGTCCTGTGCTGGCGAGCGGGTAAGTGGCGCGCCTTCGGGACCGCGCTGTTCGGGGCGGTCGGGGCCTGGCTCGCGGTGAACCTGCCGGTGATGCTCCTGGCGCCCGACGGATGGTCGAAGTTCTACCGCTTCAGTCAGGAACGCGGTGTCGACTTCGGCTCCTTCTTCCTCGTCCTCTCGCAACGGATGAACATCCAGATCACGGCGGAGACGGCGAACGCGTACGCGATGGTCTCGATGGTGCTCGTCTGCGCGGGGATCGCCGCGCTCACACTGACCGCGCCGCGCCGTCCGCGCTTCGCGCAGCTCGCCTTCCTGATCGTCGCGGCCTTCATCCTCACCAACAAGGTCTACTCACCGCAGTACGTGCTCTGGCTGGTTCCTCTCGCCGCGCTGGCCCGGCCCCGCTGGCGGGACTTCCTGATCTGGCAGGCGTGCGAGGTGGCGTACTTCCTGGGGATCTGGATGTACCTCGCGTACACGACCAGCGGGGACGCCCACAAGGGTCTGCCCGCCGAGGGCTACCAACTCGCCATCATGGCCCACCTGTTGGGGACGCTCTACCTCTGCGTCATCGTCGTTCGGGACATCTTCATGCCCGATCGGGACATGGTGCGCCGGGCGGGTGACGACGATCCCTCCGGTGGAGTGCTCGACGGCGCGGAGGACGTTCATGTGTACGGTGCCGCCGCCCATCCCCCGCGACACGCGATGCACTTCGAAGGGCCGCAGGTCGAATGGGGCAGCCGCACCCCGGAAGACCGTTCGCCCTGAGCGAACAGAGTGCGGGCGGGTAGTGCGGAAGGCCGTACACGAGAACCTCGATGACGGCCGGCAGGAAGGTGATGAAGGCGACGCCGACGGGGACGTCGAGGAAGAGCG
>NZ_JBEOYO010000118.1:0-8133 GCF_040297125.1 Streptomyces sp. NPDC001868
GTTCCCCGCGCCCCTGAAAAAGCAGGGGCTGCGCCCCGTGCTTTTTCAACGGCCCCCAGGGGCCGTTGCTTCTAGGGGCGCGGGGAACTGCGCGACCAGCCCCCACTCACCCGCACCCGACAACACACCCGACGACGCCCCCACTCAGTGCCGATGCATCCGGTTGGCGATCGCGTGGCCTATGAACAGGTACACGACGGCCGCCAGGCCATACCCGGCCACCACCCGCGCCCACTGCTCGTCGAAGGTGAACAGGTCGTGGGACCAGCCCGCGAGCCAGCGGGCCGCGTCATGGATGAACTGCACGAAGTCGTTCGTGCTGTTCGCGTCGAACAGATACATGAGGATCCACAGGCCCAGGATGAAGGCCATGATGTCGGCGACGATCGCTATGATCCGGCCCGCCTGGTTGGAGCCGCTATATCGAGACATGCCCTTCGAGTTGCCCGTCGGGCTTCGATGAAACCTCAAGGGTCCTCAGGAGTTGAGTTCGGCCAGCACCCGCAACGTGTGCGGGTCCGGGGCGAGCACCAGCAGGTCCGTCACCGGCCCCTTCCGCCACAACTCCAGCCGCTCCGCGATCCGTTCGCGCGGCCCGACCAGCGAGATCTCGTCCGCGAAGGCGTCCGGCACGGCGAGTACGGCCTCCTCGCGCCGCCCGTCGAGGAAGAGCCGCTGGATGCGCCGGGCCTCCTCCTCGTACCCCATACGGGCCATGAGATCGGCGTGGAAGTTGCGCTTCGCGTGCCCCATCCCGCCGATGTAGAAGCCCAGCATGGCCTTCACCGGCAACAGCCCCTCGGCGATGTCGTCGCAGACCCTCGCCCTGGCCATGGGCGCGATGAGGAAGGGATCGGGGACATCGGTCAGCGAGGCCTCGTAGACATCGGTCCGGGTCGGCGACCAGTACAACGGCAGCCAGCCGTCCGCGATCCGGGCCGTCTGCGCGATGTTCTTCGGCCCCTCGGCGCCGAGCAGGATCGGCAGACCCGCGCGGAGGGGGTGGGTGATGGACTTCAGCGCTTTGCCGATGCCGGTGCCGTCCGGCCCGTCGTAGGGGAGAGGATGGAAGCGTCCGTCCAGCTCGACCGGGGCGTCGCGCCTCAGTACTTGGCGTACGACGTCGACGTACTCCCGGGTCGCGGTCAGCGGCGACTTCGGGAACGGGCGCCCGTACCAGCCCTCGACGACCTGCGGCCCCGAGAGCCCGAGCCCGAGCAGGGCGCGTCCGCCGGAGAGATGGTCCAGGGTGAGGGCGTGCATCGCGGTGGTGGTCGGGGACCGGGCCGCCATCTGCGCGACCGCCGTACCCAGCTTGATCCTTGAGGTGTGGGCCGCGATCCAGGTGAGCGGGGTGAACGCGTCCGAGCCCCATGACTCGGCCGTCCACACCGAGTCGTACCCGAGCCGCTCCGCCTCCTGGGCCAGCGGGACATGATCGGCCGAGGGGCCGCGCCCCCAGTAGCCGAGTGCCAGACCGAGCCGCATACGCCTGCCTCCTGACGGTGTGTCAGTGGAATCGGGCGGGAGGCGACTGTACGACAACGGCCCCCCGCTCGGAAGAGCGAGGGGCCGGTGTGCGGCGGTACGGCTGCGTACGGCGGTACGGCTGGGTGCGGCGGTACGGCGAGGTGGGATCAGCCGCGCTGGATGCCGCTGGTGTCCTGGAGGACGCCACGACGGCCGTCCTGGGTCTGGGCCACCAGGCTGGGGCCGCGCTGCTCGACCGCCAGGTACCAGGTGCCCGGCGCCAGTTCGGCGATCGTCGACTGCGAACCGTCCTCGGCGAACAGCGGACGGGCCACCGGCACCGCGAACCAGAACGGCGAGAAGTCCCCGGCCGGCGGCTGCGGCGCCGCGGCCTGCTGCTGCGGAGCGCCGGCGAACGGCGCCCCCGGACCCGGCTGACCGGGCCCCGGCTGACCCGGACCGGCGCCGAACGGGCCCGGGGCACCGGCGCCCGGGTAGCCGTAACCACCGGGCGGCTGGCCGCCGTACGGCTGCGGGGCGGCCGGCCGCGGGGCGCCGACCAGGGCCGCCTTGAGGGCGGGGACGAGGGGGGTGGCGATGGCGGCGCCGGCCATGATCAGCGTGGCGATGAGGGCGAGGATGAGGCCCATGCCCGCGTCGGTGCTGCTGCCGCCGTCGCCGCCGAAGTTGTCGCCGCCGCCGGTCGGGTCGAAGATGTTGCCCAGCGCGCTCCATGCGGCGAAGACGGTGAAGGCGATGCCGAAGTGGCCGAGCTCGATACCGACGATCTTGGGCGGCTGCGGGAGCCCCCGGGCGATGACGATGGACGCGGCGCCGAAGAGCCCCGCCAGGACGACGCTGAGCAGCACCGGGCCGCTCTCCCAGAGGTTCGGGAAGTCGAAACTGTCAGGAGCCCCGTCGATGGAGTAGTTGTCGAGGAACGACGCGATGAACAGCAATACCGCTGCTCCGATCACGACGCCGTCGCCTCTGGTGAGGGAGCGGATATTCACTTCAGGTCCTTCGTCAGTCGTCTCGTCATCGGTGGAGGCGTCGCCGTCACCATGTCGCCGTCAGGCCGTGGTGGGAAGCGCGGGGGTGGCCCCTCATCGTAGGGACGACCTTATCGTCCGACCGACGTGGGTGTCCGCCGGGATCATCTCGATGATCACGACCCGCCCGCTACCCTCGCAGGAAACTCACGATTCCCTCAGAGTTCCCCCGTGTCACTTTCTGTCGCCGGGCACCGCTGGTCAACGGTGCCGCGTCATGGATATCGCGCATCCCGGCGCACATGACGAACACGGCGGGAACTGTTGACAGATTGAGACCGCCGCGCGCATTCCTCAAAGGGAGAATTGTTCAATTTTCGAGGAAGCTCGTGATGCCGTCCGAGATTCCCTGGGCCGCTTTCTGGCGCCAGGCTCCGCTGGTGAGCTGGGCGGCGTCCTTGCTGTCGCGCATGTTGCCGCACTCGATGAACACCTTGGGGACCGTGGAGAGGTTGAGGCCGCCGAGGTCGGTGCGGGTGACGATGCCGGTGCCGCCGCCCACGTAGTTGGAGGGGGCGCTGCCGGTGGCGCGGACGAAGTAACCGGTGATGCGCTCGCCGAGGTCCCGGGAGGGGGCGACGATGGGGCGGGTGTCGGCGGCGCCCTCGTTCACCGAACCCGGCAGGATCACATGGAAGCCGCGGTTGCCGGTGCCGGAGCCGTCCGCGTGGATCGAGACCACCGCGTCCGCCTTCGCCTCGTTGCCGATCCGCGCGCGCTCGTCGATGCACGGACCCCATGTGCGGTCGCCGTCCTGCGTGAACTTCACCGTGGCGCCCTCCTGTTGGAGAAGCGTCCGCATCCGCCGTGCGACGTCCAGTGTGAAGTCGGCTTCCAGGTAACCGTCGTTGGTGGTCGTCCCCGTGGTGTCGCACTCCTTGGCGTTCGTCCCGATGTTCACCTTGCGGTTGATCTCGGTGGTGTGCTGGAAGTTGCCGGGGTTGTGACCGGGGTCGATGACGACGATCTTGCCCTTGAGGGGGCCGGTGGCGGCGGGAGCGGAGGAGGAGCCGGAGGGGCTCGCCTTCCCGCCGTCGGCCCCGCTGCCGTCGCCGGTGCCGTCGTCGCCCGAGGCGGTCGGATCCCCGGATGCCGGGGGAGTGGTCGCCGGCCGGGTCTGCGGGCCCGTCGCTCCGGTCGGCCCGCCGGCCCCGTCCCCGGAGTCCCCGACGGCCTGCCAGACCCCCCATCCGGCCACCGCCCCCACCACGACCGCGGCCACCGCCACGGTCAGCGGACGGCGGACGGCGGAACGGCGGGGCTGGGGCGGATCGAAGTCCGGGCCTACGTACGACACGCGTGCCACCTTACGGCGTCGGTTGTCGGGTGCGGGTTCGGTGGGGGCCGGTCGCGCAGTTCCCCGCGCCCCTGAAAAGCAGGGGCTGCGCCCCGTGCTTTTCAACCCGCGGCCCCGTCGCCTTTCAGGCCCCCGGGCTGTGGTCGATCAGGCCCCGGGCTGTGGTCTATCAGGCACCCTGGCTGTGGTTTTTCAGGCCCCCGGGGCCTGAATCTTGAGGGGCGCGGGGAACTGCGCGACCAGCCCCCACCGGACCCGCACCCGACAACCGACCCCCGTCCCGGGCTGGACCCACAGGCCACCGACGGGCCAGAGTACGAGAATGATCGAGGTCGTGATCGCGGTGCTCGGCGCCGTCGTGGCCGCGTCCGCGCTCGTCGTGAGTATCGCCGGGCACCGTCACAACGTCCGCCAGGCAGGCCGGCTCGCCGAGCGGGAACGCCGTATCGAGGACCGGGAACGCGAGGCGGACCAGCGGGAGAAGCTGATCCAGTCGTCGATGCTGCACGTGGCGATGGTCAGCACTCCCTCGGTGCTCGCGGACGGATACACACGGTGGCGCCTCGACGCGGTCAACACCAGCAACCAGCCGCTCGTCGGGGTCGCCGTCCACTACGACGGCGTACGCCTCGACGGCCGCGAGGTCCTGCCCGCCGGCGGCGCGCTCACCGCCGACCTCCCGATGGCCTCCGCCACCGGCTCACCGCCCTCGCCCCTCCTCTGCTCCGTCGAGTTCACGGACACCTCGGGCCGCCGCTGGCGCCGCCTCGCGACCGGTCAGCTCCAGCCGCAGGCGCCCGGCACCGGCGACGCGACGAACTGGCACGCGCCGGTGCCGCCGATCGTCAGCCCGCTCCCGGCCCTCCCGCTCCAGACCCAGGGAAGCATCCCCGGAGGCGCGTACGGACAGCGCCCGGAACAGCCGGACGGCCCTCCGGCCGACCCCCTCTCCCAGCGTGCCTACCGGCCGGCCGTCGCCGCCGTGATCGTCGCCGTGGCGGCCGCCATCTACCTGCTCGCCCGGTACCTGGGCTAGCCGTCGCCCTCCGGAACCCGTGAGCGCCGGGCAGGGCGCTGACCAGCGGTAGGCGTACGCGCCGTCGCGGGATAAAGTCGTTCGGTTACGTCTGGTTGTGGGGGCGGGGCGCTGCCGTGCGGTCGGGGCCCCGGTGGGAGGGCCTGTAGCGCATGAGTCGTCGCTCCAACGGGTTGGCCGGGATCTGGGCCGAGGCACAACGCCAGCAGCAGCGTCAGTCGGAGGAGCGGGCCCGGCAGCAGCGCGAGTACGAGCGGCAACAGCGCGCGTACCAGCGGGAGGTGGCGCGCAGCCAGCGGGAGCAGCAGGCGGCGTACCGGCAGCAGCGCGAGGCGGAGGCCCGGCGGCGTACGGAGGAACTGGACGCCCAAGTCCTGGCCCTGGAGGGGCTGTTGGGCGCGGGCTGCCGGGCCCCGGCGTTCCGGGCCGCGTCCCTCACCCGCCCCGAGCGCCTGGAGCCGTTCTCGCCGGGGCCGCTGGCCCAGCCGGTGCCCATGCCGGACCCCAACCACTATCAGGCGCTGGGCGGTTGGACCGCCCAGCGCCGGGCGCAGGCCCAGGCCGAGGCGCGCGCCCGCTTCGAGCACGACTGGCACGCGGCGCAGGCCGCCGAGGCCCAGCGCCAGCGCCAACTGGCCCAGTACCAGCGGCAGTACGAGCAGTGGGCGGAAGGACAGCGCGCGGAGATCCGGCGGCACAACGCCGGGCTCGCCCAGATGGCGACGGCACTGCGCGACGGCGACCCGGAAGCCGCCGTCGACTACTTCTCCGCCGCCCTCTACGCCTCGCCCGCCTGGCCCGAGGGCTTCCCCCGTGGCGTCTCCGCCGCGTACGACTCGGCGGCCCGGCAACTGGTCCTGGACTGGGAGCTGCCCCGGTACGACGTCGTCCCCGAGGCGAAGACCGTCGTCTACATGCCGAGCGTCGACCAGGACAAGGAGCGCCCGCGCCCGGTCACCCAGCGGCGGGCCCTCTACCGGGACGTCCTCGCGCAGTGCACCCTCCTGGTGCTCCACGACCTCTTCGCCGCCGACGAGTTCGGCGCGCTGGAGTCGGTCGTCCTGAACGGATTCGTGGACGACCACGACCCGGCGACCGGCCGCCGCGCCCAGATCTTCCTGTCGACCGTCCAGGTGCCCCGGTCGGTGTTCGCCGGACTGCACCTGGAACAGGTCAGCGCGGTCGACTGCCTCACGGACGGACTCCGGGGCCAACTGTCCGCCCGGCCCGACCAGCGCACGCCCGTTCGCCCCGGCCGCAGGCCCGGCGACGTGGGCAACGGCGTCGGCGTCGTCACCCACGGCGGCGAGGACGAGCCCGACCTGCTGGAGATGGACCCCCTCGCCTTCGAGTCACTGGTCGCGGAACTCTTCCGCGCCATGGGCATGCAGGCGGTCACGACCCAGCGCTCGGGCGACGGCGGCGTGGACGTCGACGCCCTGGACCCGACCCCCATCCGGGGCGGCAAGATCGTCGTCCAGGTCAAGCGCTACCGCAACACCGTCCCGCCGACCGCCGTCCGCGACCTGTACGGCACGGTCCAGGACGCCGGTGCCAACAAGGGTGTCCTGGTGACGACGTCCAAGTTCGGACCGGGCTCCCACACCTTCGCCAACGGCAAGCCGCTGGAGCTGGTCTCGGGCCGCGAACTCGTCGACCTGCTCCACCGCCACGGGCTCCGGGGACGCCTCGGCACGGGCGAGCGCCCCGCCCCCGCCTCCGCTCCCGTGTCCTCGACCGACCCCACCGTGGTGCTGCCCGCCCAGCGGACGTCGGCGGACACGGACGGAGGGACGGCCCAGGGCACTTCGGACGACTACAGCGTGCTCGGCATGTTCTGGACCGGCGGCGTCGCCCTCGACGTCTGCGCGCTCGTCTGCCACGGCAACCGGGTCCTCAGCGACGACCACTTCGTCTTCTACAACAACCTCCGCACTCCCGACGGCACCGTCCGCGCGGTCCCGCCGACCACACCCGACAAGGCCGCGATCCAGGTCTCGTTCGACACGCTGCCGGCGGAGGCCGACCGTCTCGTCCTCGTCGCCGCGATCGACCCGGCCGTGAACCCGGACGCCGACCTCGCCGGCTTCACCGACGCCGGCATCCGCCTCCTGGACCCGTCCCGCGCCGAACAGGGCCGCCTGGACGTCTCCGACGGCCGCACCGGCGAAACGGCCCTGACCCTCGGCTCCTTCCGCCGCCGCGCCAACGGCGACTGGGACTTCGTCATCGGCGGCAAGGGCTACCGGGGCGGCCTGGAGGAACTGGTCCAGGACCACGGCATAGAGGTGGCGTAGCCCGGGAGGGCGGGGGCGGGGTGAGGCGGGGCGACCTGGTTCGGGTCCGCGCGGGTCAGATGCCGGTGCCGCCCGTGTCGTTCGTGCCACCCTTGCCATCCGTCCGCCGCAGCACCCGCAGGGAGTCCGTCGCCGAGACCTCCGTGAAGGCGCCGGAGGCGAGGGCGCGGAGGTAGACGCGGTACGGGGCCTGCCCGGTGAACTCGTCCTCGGGCTCCGGGAAGACGTCGTGGATGACGAGGAGGCCGTCCGGGGCGACGTGCGGGGCCCAGCCCTCGTAGTCGGCGGTGGCGTGCTCGTCGGTGTGGCCGCCGTCGATGAACACCAGGCCCAGGGGGGTGCCCCAGAAGGCGGCGACCTGCGGGGACCGGCCGACGACCGCGACGACGTGGTCCTCCAGGCCCGCCCGGTGGAGGGTCCGGCGGAAGGTGGGGAGCGTGTCCATGCGGCCCACCTCGGGGTCGACGGTGGACTCGTCGTGGTACTCCCAGCCCGGCTGCTGCTCCTCGCTGCCCCGGTGGTGGTCGACGGTGACCGCCACGACCCCCGCCTCCCGGGCGGCGTCGGCCAGCAGGATCGTCGACCGGCCGCAGTACGTCCCCACCTCCAGCAACGGCAGCCCGAGCCGCCCCGCCTCCACCGCCGCGGCGTACAGGGCCAGCCCCTCGCCCCTGGGCATGAACCCCTTCGCCGCCTCGAACGCGGCGAGGATCTCCGGCTTGGGCGCCTGGGTGGCCGGGGGGTTGGTTGCCGCGGACATGGATCCTCCGTGTCGTCATACACACTGACCGTGCCCCCGCCCTACCTCGCTGGGGGCGCCCCATGCTGCCATGCGGTGACCGGCGGGAGGGGCGGGGGGATTCGGTCGGCTGTCGGGCGCGGGTGCGTGGGGCTTCTCGCGCAGTTCCCCGCGCCCCTAGAAGCAACGGCCCCTGCGGGCCGTTGAAAAAGCACGGGGCGCAGCCCCTGCTTTTTCAGGGG
>NZ_JBEOYO010000119.1:0-8001 GCF_040297125.1 Streptomyces sp. NPDC001868
CACCATGCCGATCACGGCACGCAATACACATCTATCAAGCTCACAACACGCCTGGTCAGAGCAGGAGTTCAGGCGTCCATGGGCTCGGTCGGCGATTCCTTCGACAATGCCCTGGCGGAGAACCTGTGGATGCTGATCAAGACCGAGTGCATCCGCGGCCGCGTCTTCGCAACCAAGGCCGAGGCGAATCTCGCGCTCTTCGAGTACATCGACGGCTTCTATAACCCCCGCCGCATCCAGAAGCGGCTCGGCTACCTCAGCCCTATCGAGTTCGAGGAGAAGCACTACGCCGACCAGGCAGCGGCCGAACCAGTGAACCTGAAACCACGTCAACCCGCCCTGACCTGCTAGTCAGCCACTCCCGCGCAGCGGGGGAACCTCACGGTGAGAACAGCGAACCGCCTCATCTCTGCCACGGAAGCTAACAGCCGCCACTGACAGCGCTCTTGTTCCTACGACCGGCACTCCAGGCGCACGTGCCAGAACCGTGCCAGGTTGTGCCGGAAGCCACGGGGAACACCGGGGAACGCAGGCCGTGGGCATCAGGTGCCGCCACCGTTCCGCCGCAGGTCAGCCGACTTCCCACCCACACGGCACACGAGCTTCCCAAGCTGAGGTACCAGTACGCTGCCACCTGGCAGGCACCGGCACAGACGAGGAGCGTCGTGGAGCTATCGCCACCGATGTTGAACCGTCTTGCGAACAGCAGCCTCGGAGCCGTCCCGGCGGCCGCTGCTGTGGCCTACGCAGCACAAGCCAGTACCGGCTTCTCGCGGCTCACGGCCTGTTTCGTTGTGATTGGGTTCGCGATCCTCGCCGTGAGGGGATACCGGCTCGGTGTGACGTGTGAGCGCGAAAGACTCTCGATCCGCGGCTACCTGCGCACACGGGTGATCGCGCGAGAGCGCATCACAGAGATCACGGACTTCCCCGCCGTCAGATGGACGGCTCGCAAGGGGGGTAAGCGATGGACCCCTATCACGGCGTTCATGACGAGCCCGAGCGAAGCCTCGGCAAGCCGCCTTCACAAGGCCCAGGTCACCAGGAAGTTGCGACGGTGGGCGGGACACTCGGACGGCAGGCATGTCTTGCCTCGCCAGTGAGACTCCGCCGACCTGTCTTCAAGCAGCGCCGAGGGGAGCGATGAGACAGTCGTACTCATCCTGGACGTCATCAGCGACGCCAATCGGATCCCCGGGGGTTTTCTGACGTTCGGCATCATCGCCGGGGGCATGGGATGGGCGGCCGGTCAGGAGTACCTGACGGGCGGAATCTTCGCGAGCACGGGATCAGGGCCGAGGCGACCGTGGTCGAGATCGCCAGTCGGTCGGAGGAAGGGTGGGCGACCGAGCGCACATACCCGTCGTGTACAACCCGGTCTACCCTTCCGAGGTCCGGCACGTCGAGCGCGCCTTGTCGGCCGGTCCCGCGCCCCGGTTCAGCCCGTACGCATCCTCAACGCCTCCCGCACGATCGCCTCCAACTGCTCGTGGTGCGCGCCCTTCCAGTACGCCCGCCCGCAGTCACCGCACTGCGCGAACACGTCGTACGACCGTTCCGTCCCGCCCTCCAGACGGTCCGCGACCTCCTCCTTCGTCGCCGGCTTCAGGAGGCCGTTGCAGGCTGTGCATCGGGTCCAGGGGTGGAGGTCGGGGGCGAATCGGTCCAGGACGTCTCGGAGTTGGTCCTCCGGGTGGGTGCTGTAGATGTATGCCCCGGCCCACAGCTCCCGTCGGCGGAGCAGGCCTCGGTCGCGGCTGAGCATCACGCGTTGTTCGGTGGCGGACTGCGTCGCCAGGGCCGGGTCGCCGATGTCGGTCGACTCGTAGGCCGCGTCCACGCCCAGGAGGCGCAGGCGGCGGGCGAGAGTGCCCAGGTGGACGTCGAGGAGGAAACGGAGGGGGGCGCCCGGGACCTGTTGGGGGCGGGGCACCGGGCGTACGACGACCGACTCGCCGGCGCTCGGGATGTGGGAGACCGGGGCCACACGGTCGTTCACGACCAGCGCGCCCACCTCCGTCAGCGGGATGCCCAGGGACTCCACGACGTGGCCCAGTGTCGAGACCCCGTCGGTGGCCAGGGGGGTCGCGCCGCCGCGGCGGACGTGGGGGACGAACAGGGCCAGTTCGGGGGCGACTTCGATGTGGATCTCGGCGGGTTTCACCTGGTCAGGATGGCATGGGGGAGGGGGGCGGGCTCAGGGGTTTTCCGTCGGCAGGCCGTGTTGGAGGGTGATCAGGGTGCGGTCGACGAGGGCGGCGAAGTCGTCCTGGTGGTTGTTCTCGGCCCAGTACAGGGACGTTTCCATCAGGCCGCCGATGAGGGACATCGCGTAGACCCGTACCTCCAGGCTCTCCGGGTCCCGGCCGGTGCGTTCGGCGATGGCCGTGCAGAGCATACGGCCGGTGACCGACATGCTCTCCATCATGCGGGAGCGGACGGCGGGGATCTGGACCATGAGGTGGGTCCGTAGCCGTGCGACCTCCATGTCCTCCTCCACGCCCGTGCGGACGGCCTCCCGCATCACGTGGCGGATGGCGTCCGGCCAGGGTTCGTCCGCCGGGCGGGCCCGTAGTTCCTCCAGGAGGATCGGGTCGTACTCGTCGGTGAGGACGATGTCCTCCTTGGTCGGGAAGTAGCGGAAGACGGTCGACGGCGAGACCTCCGCCCGGTCGGCGATCTGCTCGATCGTCGTGGCGTCGTAGCCCTGCTCCCGGACGAGTGCGTAGGTCGCGGTGCGGATCGCTTCGCGGGTCTTGATCTTCTTGCGCTCGCGGAGACCGAGCTGAGGGCGATCGGCGGGAGTGGCGGGAGTGGCGGGAGTGGCGGATGTGGCAGGAGTGGTGGAGGTGGTGGGGGTGGTGGGGCGTGCGGCCGTCATGCGGTCATTGTCGGGCATCGGACTTGGACGTGGCCAGGTCAGGGCCGGTGCTCCGCCCGCTCCCGGCGCCCGGGGCCGACGGCGGGTCGGGCGTGCCTTCGTCGGATGTGCCTTCGTCGGGCGTGCCGTCCTCGGGCGTGCCTTCGTCAGACGGACCGTCCTCGGGTGTGCCTTCGTCGGGTGTGCCTTCCTCGGACGGTGCGTTCGGCGTGTCCCGGCCCGACGGGGCGTTCGACAGGAACGCCGCCGCCGGGAGTGCCGCGACCAGGGCCGCGGCGCCGCACACCAGCAGCACCACGCCCATGCCGTGGACGTACGAGGCGTTCGCGGAGGTCAGGAGATCGGCCGTGCCCGTCCGTTCGGCGATCAGGTGGGCCGCGACCACCGAGTCTCCGGCGGTGTCGGCCGCCGCGGCCGGCAGGCCTGTGACGTCGAGGCGGTCCCGGAACACGCCCGCGAGCAGGCTGCCCAGCAGGGCGATACCGATCGCGCTGCCCACCTGGCGCAGGGTCATCAGCAGCCCTGAGCCGCTGCCTGCCCGGTCCGTGGGCAGGGTGCCGAGCGCGCCGGACATCGCGGGCACCATCGCCAGCCCGAACCCGGCCCCGGCGAACGACAGCCACAGCGCCGTGAAGCCGTAGCCGGAGTCGACCGTCGTACGGCTGCCGAGAAATCCGGCGAAGGCCAGCACCACCAGCCCGGCGCTGACCACCGCCCGGGAACCGAGCCGGTCGACGAGCGGCTGCGCGGCCCGTGCGCCGACCAGCAGGCCGCCCATCAGCGGCAGCAGTCGTACGCCGGTGCCCAGGGCGTCATGGCCGAGGACCGCCTGGAGGTACGGCGGCAGGACGAACAGCAGGCCGGACAGGACGAACATGACGAGGGTCGCGGCGAGCGTGTTGAAGAGGAAGCCGCGGTGGGCCAGCAGACCCATGTCCAGCATGGGGCGCGCGGACCGCCGTTCGCGCAGCACCAGAGTGGTGATGAGGACTACGGCCCCGGCGAACAAGCCGAGCACCAGCGGGTCGCCCCAGCCCCGGGTGGGGGCCTCGATGATCGCGTAGATGAGGGCGCCGAGGCCGGCCGCGGTGAGGGCCGTGGAGACGGTGTCCACGCGGGGGGAGGCGGGGTCCCGGGTCTCGGGCAGGAGGAAGACGCAGGCGGCGACGCCGATCGCCGCCATGGGTACGTTGATCAGGAAGACCGAGCCCCACCAGAAGTGGTTGAGGAGCCAGCCGCCGATGATCGGGCCGAGCGGCAGGCCGAGCATGGAGCCCGCCGAGACGATGCCGACGGCCTTGGTGCGCTCGTCGGGGGCGAAGAGCGAGGGCAGTACCGAGAGGGCGAGCGGGGTGACCAGCGCGGCGCCGACGCCCATGACGGCGCGGGCCGCGACGACCGCGTTCACGTCCTGGGCCAGTGCGCCCACCAGCGATCCGGCCAGGAAGACGCCGAGCCCGACGATCAGCATCCGCCGCCTGCCGAAGCGGTCGCCCAACAGTCCCGCCGGGAGCATCAGGGCCGCGAAGACGACGATGTACGCGTCCGCCATCCACTGCAGTTCACCGGTGGTGGCGCCCAGCTGCTCGGCCATCGTCGGCAACGCCACGTTCAGGATCGTCATGTCGAAGCCGAGCGTCAGCATGCTCGCGACCAGGGCGCCGAGGGCCCACCAGCGGCGGGGGTCGGGCCGGGCCCCTAAGGGATCGATGACAGAGTTAGTGACAGCTACCATGAAATGAGAGTAACTCTCAAAAGGTAGTGAGTGTCAACTGTGGTGCCCGCTCATTCCGTGAGCGGGTACGCGAAGAGCGGGTACGCGAAAGTGGCCGCGGCTTGGTAGCCACGGCCACTGGAGTGGGCTGCGTCCGGTCGTCCCGGAGGGTTACGCGTGCTGGTACGCCACCATCGAGATCCCCACGTAGTGCACGACGAAGGCCGCGAGCGTGAAGGAGTGGAAGACCTCGTGGAAGCCGAACCAGCGCGGTGACGGGTCAGGGCGCTTGAGGCCGTAGATGACTCCGCCGGCGCTGTAGAGGAGGCCGCCGACGATCACCAGGACGAGGACGGCGATGCCGCCCGTGCGCATGAAGTCGGGCAGGAAGAAGACGGCCGCCCAGCCCATCGCGATGTAGCAGGGGGTGTAGAGCCAGCGCGGGGCGCCGACCCAGAAGACCCGGAAGGCGATGCCCGCGACCGCCGCTCCCCAGATGCCCCACAGCAGCCACTGCCCCTTGGCGCCCGGCAGCAGCAGCATGGTGAGCGGGGTGTAGGAGCCCGCGATGATCAGGAAGATGTTGGCGTGATCCAGTCGGCGCAGGATGCCGTCCATGCGCGGACTCCAGGTGCCCCGGTGGTACAGCGCGCTCACGCCGAACAGCAGGCAGGCCGTGAGGGCGAAGATTCCGCAGGCGATGCGTCCGCGGGTGGAGTCCGCGAGGGCGGTGAGCACCAGGCCCGCGACGAGCACGGCCGGGAACATGCCGAGGTGCAGCCAGCCCCGGAGCTTGGGCTTGATCTCCCCGGCGATCTGGTGGAACTCGTCGGTGATCTGGTCGGCGATCTGATGCGGCAGGGATCGCGCGTCGGAAGGACGGCCGTCGGCCGGTGTCTCCGCGTGCGCATCGGGGACGGGCGCTGTCATGCCCTCCATCGTACCTACGGACCCGTAACTTACGGGACCGAGCGGGATGTTCGCGCCGTCGGAAGTGGCCATGGTCTCACGCGGTGCCCTCGAGGGGGATACCCGGGCGCGTATTCGGATACCCGCGGTGAAGCGGCGGTGACGGACGGAAACCTCTCGGGTGAAAACGGGTGAGTGGCGATGGTCACGATGCTCACGTGTGAGGCCCTCTGGACATATGGGCACTCCCGTCGGATGATCAAATGAGTGCGGTCGGCACCGGATGAGCGCCCATAGATCGATTAGACCGATCCCCGTGATCGATTCTCATGATCGAATCCGTGAAGCATCCGGGTCGCAGCCCCCACGGGGCCTCCAACAAAAAATCCCTCATTTAGGAGCAATCGTGGCGCGCGACATCGCGGCTCCCCCTTCAACCGTCCCGACCACCCACCGAGAACTCGCGGCGTGGGTGAACGAGATCGCCGAACTGACCGAGCCGGACAACGTGGTCTGGTGCGATGGATCCGAGGCCGAGTACGAGCGCCTGTGCGGGGAGCTCGTCGAGAAGGGCACCTTCCGGAAACTCGACCCGATCAAGCGCCCGAACTCCTACTACGCCGCGTCCGACCCGACCGATGTCGCCCGGGTCGAGGACCGCACCTTCATCTGCTCGGAGAAGGAAGAGGACGCGGGCCCGACCAACCACTGGAAGGCCCCCGCCGAGATGCGGGACATCTTCCAGGGCGAGAAGGGCCTGTTCCGCGGCTCGATGCGCGGCCGCACGATGTACGTCGTCCCGTTCTGCATGGGCCCGCTGGGCTCGCCGCTCTCCGCCATCGGCGTCGAGATCACGGACTCCGCGTACGTCGCCGTCTCCATGCGCACGATGACCCGTATGGGACAGCCGGTGCTGGACGAACTGGGCTCCGAGGGCTTCTTCGTGAAGGCCGTGCACACGCTGGGCGCCCCGCTGGAGGAGGGTCAGGAGGACGTCCCCTGGCCCTGCAACAGCACCAAGTACATCTCCCACTTCCCCGAGAGCCGCGAGATCTGGTCGTACGGCTCCGGGTACGGCGGCAACGCGCTGCTCGGCAAGAAGTGCTACGCGCTGCGGATCGCGTCGGTGATGGCGCGCGACGAGGGCTGGCTCGCCGAGCACATGCTCATCCTCAAACTGACCCCGCCGCAGGGCGAGTCCAAGTACGTGGCGGCGGCGTTCCCGTCGGCCTGCGGCAAGACGAACCTCGCGATGCTGGAGCCGACCGTCCGGGGCTGGACCGTCGAGACCATCGGCGACGACATCGCGTGGATGCGCTTCGGTGAGGACGGGCAGCTCTACGCCATCAACCCCGAGGCCGGGTTCTTCGGCGTCGCGCCCGGCACCGGTGAGCACACCAACGCCAACGCGATGAAGACGCTGTGGGGCAACTCCGTCTTCACGAACGTGGCGCTCACGGACGACGGCGACGTGTGGTGGGAGGGGATGACGGAGGAGACTCCGGCGCACCTCACCGACTGGAAGGGCAACGACTGGACGCCGGGTGCCGAGGCGCCGGCCGCCCACCCCAACGCCCGCTTCACCGTGCCCGCCTCGCAGTGCCCGATCATCGCGCCCGAGTGGGAGGACCCCAAGGGTGTCCCGATCTCGGCGATCCTCTTCGGCGGGCGTCGCGCCACGGCGGTGCCGCTGGTGACCGAGTCCTTCGACTGGAACCACGGTGTCTTCCTCGGCGCGAACGTGGCGTCCGAGAAGACCGCCGCCGCCGAGGGCAAGGTCGGTGAACTGCGCCGCGACCCGTTCGCGATGCTGCCCTTCTGCGGCTACAACATGGGCGACTACATGGGCCACTGGATCGATGTCGCCAAGGGCAAGGACCAGGCCAAGCTGCCGAAGATCTACTACGTCAACTGGTTCCGGAAGAACGACGCGGGCAAGTTCGTGTGGCCCGGGTTCGGTGAGAACAGCCGGGTGCTGAAGTGGATCGTGGACCGGCTGGACGGCAAGGCGGAGGGGGTGGAGACGCCGATCGGCATCCTCCCGGCGCCGGGCGCGCTCGACACGGAGGGGCTGGACCTGTCCTCCTCCGACCTCGACTTCCTGCTGACCGTCGACAAGGAGGTGTGGCGGGAGGAGGCCGCGCTCGTGCCCGAGCACCTCAACACCTTCGGTGATCACACGCCGAAGGAGTTGTGGGACGAGTACCGGGCGTTGGTGAGCCGGCTGGGCTGAGGCTCCGCCTTTCCGCTCCGCGACCGGCCGGGTATGGGGTTGCCCTGACCAGCGATGTCACCTTGGCCGGTCGCGGGTTTTTTGTGCGCCTGATGGCTCGGGGGTGTGGGTTTCGTTGACGGGTGCGGGTGCGTGGGGCTTCTCGCACAGTTCCCCGCGCCCCCTCAAGGCAACGGCCCCTGCGGGCCGTTGAAAAAGCACGGGGCGCAGCCCCTGCTTTTTCAGGGGCGCGGGGAACTGCGCGACCAGCCCCCACCGGACCCG
>NZ_JBEOYO010000120.1:0-7194 GCF_040297125.1 Streptomyces sp. NPDC001868
AACTCCTCCGGATAAGGCTTGGGCACAGCGACATCCTTCCCACCTGCCCCACAGGGCAAGCCAGTTCAGATGTCACCCGATCGTGCGGCAGACCCTCATTCCAGGACTTCGCGGAGGAGTGGTTGGAGAGCCAGAGCGGCGACCCGAACACCCGAGCGTCGATGCAGTCTCAGCTCAAGCTTCACGCCTTCCCGCGCATCGGGGCCCGGCCGCTGGGTTCGTTCCAGCCCAGCCACATCCGCGAGTTCGTGACCCAGCTCGAAGCTTCCGGCATGTCCGGTTCGTACGCCCGCGTCGTCTTCTCCAACGTGCGCGCCATCCTGAGCGCGGCCGTCGAAGACGGCTACCTGCCTCGGAACCCCTGCAACTCCCGCACGGTGACGCTCCCCGAGATGGGCGCGCGCCGTGTGGTCCCGTGGCTGCCTGAGCGCGTCTTCGCCATGCGCGGCGCCCTGGTCGAGCGGTTCCGGCCCATGGTGGACGTGGGCGCCGGGTGCGGGCTCCGACAGGGCGAGATCCTTGGGCTGTCGGTCGAAGAGCTGGACTTCGACAACGCCACGGTTCACGTCGTCCAACAGCTCAAGCTCAGCCTGAGTACGCCCGTGTTCGCCCCGCCGAAGGGCGGCAAGCTGCGGGACGTGCCGCTCCCCGACCCCGTGGCGGACGCGCTCAAGGAACACATGAAGCTCTTCCCACCGATAGAGATCACGCTGCCGTGGATGCGCGCCGGCGGTCCGCCCGTGACCAAGCGCCTGATCTTCACCGGTCCTCTGGGTGGGCACGTCTGGCGTACGTCGCTGAACGAAGACCACTGGAAGCCCGCGCTCGCCAAGGTGGGCGTCATCCCCACAGCGAAGAGCCGGGAGCATGCCGCCGCGCGTGAGCACGGCATGCACGCGTTGAGGCACTTCTACGCGTCTGTGTTGCTGGACGCCGGAGAGAGCATCAAGGCCGTAAGCGAGTACCTCGGGCACTCCGATCCGGGGCTCACGCTCAAGGTGTACGCCCACCTCCTGCCCACCAGCCGGGACCGCGCGCGGAACGCTCTCGGCAAGGCTCTGCGGCCGGACTGATCACCGACGCTGAGGGCCCACAGTGGGCCCAGGCCGCGAAAATGCCCCCGCCCGGCGCCGTTTGCGCAGGTCGGGGGCATGATCACCCAACCTACTTCTTCTTGCCCTGGTTCTTGACCGCCTCGATCGCCGCTGCCGCCGCGTCGGGGTCGAGGTAGGTGCCGCCGGGGTTCAGGGGCTTGAAGTCGGCGTCGAGTTCGTAGGAGAGGGGGATGCCGGTCGGGATGTTGAGGCCTGCGATGTCGGCGTCCGAGATGTCGTCGAGGTGCTTGACGAGGGCGCGGAGGGAGTTGCCGTGGGCGGCGACGAGGACCGTGCGGCCGGCGAGGAGGTCGGGGACGATGCCGTCGTACCAGTAGGGGAGCATGCGGGTGACGACGTCCTTGAGGCACTCCGTGCGGGGGCGGAGCTCCGGGGGGATGGTCGCGTAGCGCGCGTCCGAGGCCTGGGAGAACTCCGAGTCGTCCGCGAGCGGGGGCGGCGGGGTGTCGTACGAGCGGCGCCACAGCATGAACTGCTCCTCGCCGAACTCCGCGAGGGTCTGCGCCTTGTCCTTGCCCTGGAGGGCGCCGTAGTGGCGCTCGTTCAGGCGCCAGCTGCGGTGGACCGGGATCCAGTGGCGGTCGGCTGAGTCGAGGGCCAGCTGCGCGGTGCGGATGGCGCGCCTCTGGAGGGAGGTGTGGAGCACGTCGGGGAGCAGGCCGGCGTCCTTCAGCAGCTCACCGCCGCGCGTCGCCTCCTTCTCTCCCTTCGGCGTGAGGTTGACGTCCACCCAGCCGGTGAACAGGTTCTTCTCGTTCCACTCGCTCTCGCCGTGGCGGAGGAGGATCAGCTTGTACGGTGCGTCGGCCATGGCTCCGAGCGTAATCGACGGCCGGAAACGACCACACTCCCGGCTCGACAGGCGGACAGAGGGCCCCGCAGACGGGCATACAGGACCCCCCGCTCGGGCCGACAGTTGACTGGGGTTGCTAATTGGGTGGCTTGCCGCCCGAACGCGTTCGTAAGTTGTGTTCACCGCCTTAGCCGCTTACGTCCGTGGGGGATCCGCATGCCACTCGTCGCTGCCAGACGTGCCGTCCGGGAGTCAGTCTCGGGGCTGCCCCGGGAGTTCTGGTGGCTGTGGACCAGCACGCTGGTGAACCGGCTGGGCGCGTTCGTCGCCACGTTCATGGCGCTGTATCTGACGCTGGACCGCGGGTACTCCGCCTCGTACGCCGGGCTCGTCGCCTCGCTGCACGGCCTCGGCGGGGTCATCTCGTCCCTCGGCGGCGGGGTCATGGCCGACCGGCTCGGGCGGCGGCCCACCCTGCTCATCGCGCAGGCGTCGACGGCCGTGTCGGTCGCGCTCCTCGGCTTCGTCCAGCATCCGGTCGCCATCGCCGCCGTCGCCTTCCTCGTCGGCGCGACCAGCAACGCGTCCCGCCCGGCCGTGCAGGCGATGATGGCGGACATCGTCCGGCCGGAGGACCGCGTCCGCGCGTTCTCCCTCAACTACTGGGCCATCAACCTCGGTTTCGCCATCTCCTCCATGGCCGCCGGGTTCATCGCCGAGGTCAGTTATCGCGCCGGGTTCCTGATCGAAGGCGGGATGACGCTGGTCTGCGCCGTCCTCGTCTTCCTGAAGCTGCCGGAGTCGCGGCCGGTCAGCGGTACGGCGGTGGCGGGGAAGGGCGGCGGCACGGAGGAGGCGGTCGGGCTGGGGACCGTGGTCCGTGACGGGCGGTTCATGGGTGTCGTGGGGCTGTCCTTCCTCGTCGCGCTGATCTTTCAGCAGGGATCGGTGGGGCTGCCGGTCGCCATGGGCGAGGCGGGGTTCACGCCGGCGGACTACGGTCTCGCCATCGCCGTCAACGGCGTGCTGATCGTCGTCCTGCAGATCCCGGTCACCCGGTTCATCGAGCACCGGGATCCGGGGCGGCTCCTCGTCGTCTCGTCCGTGCTCGCCGGGTACGGCTTCGGGCTCACCGCCTTCGCCGGGTCGATCGGGGTCTTCGCCCTCACCGTCTGCGTCTGGACCCTCGCCGAGATCGTCAACGCGCCCACCCAGACCGGCGTCGTCGTCCGCCTCTCGCCCGCGCAGGGGCGCGGCCGCTACCAGGGCATGTACACGATGTCGTGGTCCGTCGCCGCGCTGGTCGCTCCGCTCATGTCCGGCGTCGTCATCGACCGGTGGGGCGCCGACTGGTTGTGGGGGATGTGCGCGGTGATCGGGACCGTGGCGGGGGTGGGGTACTGGGCCCTCATGCGCCGGATGCCGGACATGGAGATGGAAGGGGAAGAGGGGGCTGCCGCCGCCATGTCGGTGGAGAAGGGTGTCGTCGCGGAAGCCGAGGTCCGTACCGGCTCGGTCTGAGCACAGCCCGCACCCGCTCGGTCTGAGCACAGCCCGCACCGGCTCGGTCCGGCACGCACTCGCATGTACCGCGTGTGCCGCATGTGCTGCGTGTGCCGCATCTACCGCGTGTGCCGCCTACGCCTCCGCCCGCCCTCACGGATGCATCCGCGCCCCCTTCACCACCTTGTCCACCCCGTTGCGCGGCCCGTACACCGCCAACCCCACCAGGTCCAACTCCCCTGCCTCTACGGCTCGTACGGCCGCGCGATTGTCGCGGTCGTTCCCCGTGGCGAAGAGGTCGGACGTGAAGACGGCGCGGGGAAGGGCCCGGGCCAGCGCACGTGCGTGGGCCGCCTTGAGCACCTCCTTCGTGCCCTCGAAGACCAGGACCGGCTGACGGAACATCGGGAGGTACGCCGTGCCGTCGGCGTCCTCGTACGGTTCGCCGATCACCTCCGGAACGGCCGGGCCGAGGCCGCTGACCAGGAAGGACGTGACGTTGAGGCGTTGCCAGGTCTCCAGGTCGTCGCGGAGGAGGACGGCGATCTTGGTGTCGAAGCGGATGGGGGGCAACACATCCACAGGGGTCTCGTTGTCCATGGGGCTGTTCGCGGGGCTGTTCATGGAACGAGACTGCCGACCGGCGTACGCCCCCGTCTTGTACGTTCTTTGCATGTGCCCCCAGCGGCAGCGGTCTCCCCAGCGGCAGCCGTCCCCTCGACCTCAGCCGGCCCCTCGGCGCGAGGTCTCCGCCTGGCGGCCCCGTGTGCCCGGCATCGTCGAGGTGTTCCACGCGCACTACACGGAGTACGCGTACCCGATGCATGTGCACGACGTCTGGACGCTGCTGATCGTCGACGACGGGGCCGTGCGGTACGAGCTGGACCGGCACGAGCACGGGACGCCGAACGACACGGTCTCGCTGTTGCCGCCGTACGTGCCGCACAACGGGGCGCCCGTCACGGACAAGGGTTTCCGCAAGCGGGTGTTGTATCTGGACCTGGATTCGAGCGCGTTGGAGTTGGACGAGAGTCTCATCGGGGCGGCGGTGGACAAGCCGGATCTGCGGGATCCGGTGCTGCGGCGGCGGGTGGGGCAGTTGCACGCGGCGCTCGCGCGACCGGGGGACGAGCTGGAGGCCGAGAGCCGGCTAGCGCTCGTCGGGGAACGGCTGCGGGGGCATCTACGGCCACGGGCCACCGGCCGACCGGGGCTCATCGGCCGACCGGGGCCCCTCGGCCGTACCGTCGCCCATCGGCTGCGTGAGCTGCTCGACGAGCGGGTCGCGGAGGGGGTGACGCTGGAGGAGGCCGCGGGGGCGGTGCACGCCCACCCCGCGCATCTCGTACGGGCGTTCGGGGCGGCCTTCGGGATCGCGCCGCACCAGTATCTGATGTCCCGGCGGGTGGAGCGGGCCAGGCGGCTGCTGCTGGACGGGATGCGGCCGGGCGAGGCGGCGGCGGTGGCCGGCTTCTACGACCAGGCGCATCTGACGCGGCACTTCAGGCGCTGGGTGGGGGTCACCCCTGGCCGCTACCGGGCTGGTCGGCCGCCCCTCGTGTGAGGTGGCTGAACGCGTCCAGATTGCGCGTCGGCTCTCCCCGGGACACACGCCACGCGTACTCCTTGCGGATCGCGGAGGCGAAGCCCAGTTCGAGGAGGGTGTTGAAGGCGCCGTCGGCCGCTTCCAGGACCTGACCGAGGAGGCCGTCGATGCCGTCGGGGGTGACGGCGGACAGGGGCAGCCGGGCCGTGACGTAGATGTCGCCGAGCGGGTCGACGGCGTAACTCACGCCGTACAGCTTGAGGTTGCGCTCCAGGAGCCAGCGGTGGACGCCCGCCTCGTTCTCGTCGGGGTGGCGGATCACGAAGGCGTTGAGGGAGAGCGAGTGCCGGCCGACGATCAGGGAGACGGTCGTCGAGAGCTTGCGGGTGCCGGGGAGCTTCACGACGTACGTGCCGGGCGCCGGGCTCTCCCACTCCAGCTCGGCCTCGTCGAGGACCTGCTCGATGATCGACACCTGCGACACCTGCGACACCTGCGACACCTTCGGCGCCTTCGACACCGGCTCGATGATCGACGCTTCGTCAGCCATGGGGCGAGCGTACCCGCCGGTACCGACAGGCCGGCGGCTCACCCGTAGTGGCCCCGCACCCGGTGGCGGCGGTGTTCCTGCATGGCGGCCGTGTAGACCTCCCCGGTGGCGGCGGCCGAGGTGTCCCAGCCGAAGGACTCGGCGTGCCGGGCGGCGGCCGCGCCCATGCGGGCGGGCAGGTCGGGGGTGTCGGCGAAATCGCGCAGCACGCGCGCGTAGGCGACGGGATCGTGGCCCTGGACCAGGAAACCCGTCTCCCCGTCCCGTACGGCGACCGGGAGGCCGCCGACCGAGGCCGCCAGCACCGGCGTACCGGCCGCCTGCGCCTCGATGGCGACGAGCCCGAACGACTCGCTGTACGACGGCATGACCAGCACGGACGCCGCCCGGAACCAATCCGCGAGCTGCTCCTGCCCGACCGGCGGCCGGAACCGTACGACATCGGCGATCCCGAGCCGCGCGGCCAGCTTCTGCAGGCCTTCCGGCTTGGCGAGACCGCTGCCGCTCGGCCCGCCGACGACCGGGACGACCAACCTCGACCGCAGCTCGGGGCGCTCGTCGAGGAGGACGGCGACCGCGCGGAGCAGGACGTCGGGGGCCTTCAGGGGCTGGATGCGGCCGGCGAAGAGGGGGATCAGGGCGTCCTGGGGCAGGCCGAGACGGGCCCGCGCCGCCGCGCGGCCGTCGGCGGGACGGAAGCGGTCGAGGTTGACGCCCGGGTGCACGACGGCGACCTTGGCCGGGTCGGCCTCGTAGTGGCGTACGAGCTCGTCGGCCTCCTCTGCCGTGTTGGCGATGAGGCGGTCGGCGGCGCGGACGATCTGGGTCTCGCCGATGACACGGGCGGCGGGCTCGGGGGTGTCGTCGGCGGCGAGCGCGGCGTTCTTGACCTTGGCCATGGTGTGCATGGCGTGCACCAGGGGCACGCCCCAGCGTTCGGCGGCGAGCCAGCCGACGTGGCCGGAGAGCCAGTAGTGCGAGTGGACCAGGTCGTAGTGGCCGGGGCGGTGACCGGCCCAGGCCTGCATCACCCCGTGCGTGAACGCGCACAGCTGGGCCGGGAGTTCCTCTTTCGCCAGCCCCTCGTACGGGCCGGCGTCGACGTGCCGGACGAGGACGCCCGGGGCCAGTTCGACCGTGGGGGGCAGGGCGCCGGTCGTGGCCCGCGTGAAGATCTCCACCTCGATGCCCTGCGCTGCCAGCCGCTGGGCCAGCTCCACGATGTATACGTTCATACCGCCCGCGTCGCCCGTACCGGGCTGGTGCAGGGGTGAGGTGTGCACCGACAGCATCGCGACCCGGCGCGGCTTCCGGTGCAGCCGCATCCGCGCCGCGGCGGCCGGGGAGCGTCGCCCGAGCCTGCTGACGTAGTGGCTCACGTGGCGTTCCTCCTCGCTCAGGGCATGCCGTTCGGAGGGCGTGGGGTCCCTCTAGGCAGGGGGAACGCCGGAGGAAGCCGTTCCATTTCCTCTTTGCAGAATTATTACCGAGCTTCGCTCAACCGTTCGAGCGCTTGGGGAGTGGGGGGTGGGGCTTGCTTTCGGGGATGCGGAGGGTGCGAGGGGATGCGAGGGGGTGAGGGGGTGAGGCGGACTAGTAGTGCTTGGTCAGGTCGGTATCGGTTGTGGCATGTCGCGGTGACAGGTGGGGCAGGCGCCGGTCCAGACCGCGAGGAGTAGCTGAAGTT
>NZ_JBEOYO010000121.1:0-6491 GCF_040297125.1 Streptomyces sp. NPDC001868
AGTACGAGGGCTTTCGGGCGGCACGCCGAGAGCACGCACCGGACGCCGCGCGGCCGCCCTTCGGGCGACGACGCCACTTTCGCAACAGGCCCTAGGCGGCCGGGTTCGCCGGAGCGGCGCCGGTGGGGCTCAGCCGCCGCCGTCGAGGTCGGCGCGGCGGCGCAGTACGCGTAGCTCGTGGTCGTCGAGGCGCATCTCGTAGAGCTTGCCGCGGGCGTTCTCGAAGGGGCGGTGGAGGATCATCATCAGCCGGCCGTCGAAGGTGCGGAACAGCATGCCGTGGCCGCTGTCCTCCCGGACCAGGGGCCGCCGTTGCTCCCACGGCCCCGTGAGGTCGCCGGACCTGGAGACCGCGTAGGTCTGCACATAGCCGCCGCTGACGGTGCCGTCGTCCCTGGCGGCGTTCTTCTCGTACGTCGACCACAGCATGAGCAGGGAGTCGTCCGGCGTCCGGTACAGCTGGGGGCCGTCGGTGATGTACGGGGCGAGCTGGTGGGGCACTCCGCCGGGGATCTGCTCGGTGAGCCAGGGCGCGTCCGACGCCTTGAACAGGAAGACCGGGTCCCCGACGGTCCCGGTCAGGTCGGGGGCCAGCCGGATCGCCTCCATGGTTCCGTCGATCGTCTGCAGCCATTCGTGCGCGTACACCATCCAGGGCTGCCCGGACGGGTCCACGTGGAGGGTGCCGTCGAGGGTCATCAGGTGCTCGGGCGGGGTGGGGCGGGTGGGGTCCACGACGCTGAAGGGGCCCAGCAGGGAGTCGGAGACCGCCGTGATCGTGCCGCGCATGTGGTTCGGGAGCTGGAAGGGCGTGCCCCACTGGTTGGCCGGCGGTATCTTCAGCGGCCTGTCCTGGTCGTGCAGCGTGGTGAACAGGTAGTACCTGCCGTTCCACGCGTGCACCTCGGGCGCCCAGGCCCCCTCGGTCGCCCAGATCCCCGGCTGCTCGGCCGTCCGGAAGACCACGACGGGGCGCGTCCAGTCCCGCAGGTCGGTGCTGCGGTAGACCATCGTGCCGGTGCCGTCCACACCCGAGACGGCCGGGTCGTTGGACGTGTAGAGGTGGTAGGTGCGGGTCTCGTCGTCGGCGACGACGAACGGATCGTGCAGCGGCATGTCGGGAAGCCGCAGGTGGGGAAGCGGCATGGGTTCGGACTCGGTCTCGGACTGGGACTCTGACTCGGTTTCGGACTGGGGCTGGGACTCTGACTCGGTTTCGGCCTTGGTCACGGTCGAACAATAGTGAGCCGGGAAGAGGCGGCGAAGGCCCTTGACTTCGCGTGCGCTTCAAGTTGAAGACTCCCGTTCGGGCCCGAGAGCCGGGCGGAACGGGAGGCAACGGTATGAAGTACCGCACCATCGGCAGTGACCCGGCGACCCGTCGCGAGGTGAGTGTGCTCGCGCTCGGCGCGATGCTGTTCGGCTCGCGGACGGACGAGAGGACGGCCTTCGCGGTGCTCGACCGCTACGTCGAGGCGGGCGGCAACTTCATCGACACGTCCGACAACTACGCCTTCTGGATCGACGGCGGACAGGGCGGCCAGAGCGAGGAACTGCTCGGCCGGTGGCGGCGCAGCCGGGGCGTCGGCGACGAGATCGTCATCGCCACCAAGCTCGGCGCCCGCCCCCTCGCACCCGGCACCAGCTATGTCGACAACGCGGAAGGGCTGTCGGCGAAGGTGATCCGGGAGTCGGCGGAGCGCAGCCGGGAGCGGCTCGGGGTGGAGCGGATCGACCTGCTCTACGCGCACATCGAGGACCGTACGGTGCCGGCGCGGGAGACCGTCGAGGGGTTCGCGGAACTCGTCGCGGAGGGCACGGTCGGGCTGCTCGGCGTGAGCAACCACGCCGTGTGGCGGGTGGAACGGGCCCGCGCCCTCGCCGCCGCGGCCGGGCTGCCCGGCTACGAGGTGCTCCAGTACCACCACAGCCATCTCCGCCCGCGCACCGACGTCCCGAGCGACCTCTGGGCGGACGGCACCCTCGGCGCGGCCACCGCCGAACTGCTGAGCTATCTGGAGGCCGAGCCGGATCTCACCCTGGTCGCCTACTCACCGCTGCTCAAGGGCGGATACGTACGGCCGGACGAACTGCCCGCGGACTACGACCACCCGGGTACCCCCGCCCGCCTGAAGGTGCTGGGCGAGGTGGCGCGGGAGACCGGGGCGAGCGTCAACCAGGTCGTGCTCGCCTGGCAGTTGGGCGGACGGTTCCCGATCGTCCCGCTGGCCGGGGTGTCCTCGCTCGCGCAGTTGGAGGAGAACCTCGGCGCGGTGGAACTGGAGTTGACGGCGGAACAGCGGGTCAGGCTGGACGCCGCGCACTAGGGCGGGGCCGGTCAGTCCCGACCGACGTTGACGGTGAGCAGCCGTAGCAACTGCTTGGCCATGGTGTGCTGTTCGGGGGTCAGCCCCATGGCCTCGCCGATGTCCACGGGGACGGTCCGGGCCCGCTCCTGGAGCCGGGCGCCGGACTCGGTGAGGCGGATGGAGACGGAACGCTCGTCGTCCGTACGGCGCTCGCGGCGCAGCAGGCCGCCGGCCTCCAGGCGCTTGAGGAGCGGGGACAGGGTGCTGGACTCCAACTGCAGTGCCGTGCCCAGGTCGCGTACGGAGATGGAGTCCTGCTCCCAGAGCACGAGCATGACCAGGTACTGCGGATACGTCAGCCCCAGTTCGTCGAGCAGCGGCCGGTAGCGGGCCGTGACCGCGCGCGAGGCGGCGTAGAGGGCGAAGCAGAGCTGGTCGTCCAGGAGCAGGCTGTGCCCCCGCGCCGGCTGCGTCCCGGCCGTGTCCACGATGTCGCCGACTGTGCTCACGGTGTCGCTCCTCCGCCCTGTGCTCCGCATGACGATCTCCAACCCTACCTTCAGGCTCCCGGTTGTGGCGAGAGCTATTCAGTTGTGCACGACTTAGTCGCGCGCTACTGTTCTGGTGTCCCGCCAGCCCGGCGAATCTCGTCGGCCGAGCCTGCCCGTGGCACCCCACCCGAGGAGATCGCCATGTCCGAGACCACCACCGGCCTGCGTCCCGTCCTGGAGCCCGCCGCCGCGGCCTTCGCGGAGGCGACCGCGAACCCGCCGTACCTCTTCGACCTCGGTCCGGTGGAGGGCCGCAAGACCGTCGACGAGGTGCAGTCCGGGGACATCGTGAAACCGGCCGTGGAGGAGGAGTGGGTGACCGTGCCGGACGGGCCCACCGGCGAGGTCAGGGCGCGGATCGTCCGCCCGGCGGGGGCCAAGGGCGTGCTTCCGGTGATCCTCTACATCCACGGCGCCGGCTGGGTCTTCGGCAACGCCCACACCCACGACCGGCTGGTGCGCGAGCTGGCCGTGGGCGCGCGGGCCGCGGTCGTCTTCCCCGAGTACGACCTCTCGCCCGAGGCCCGCTATCCGGTCGCCGTCGAGCAGAACTACGCGGTGGCCCGCTGGATCGTCAGCGAGGGCGCCGGCCACTACCTGGACGCCACCCGTGTCGCCGTGGCCGGTGACTCCGTCGGCGGCAACATGGCCGCCGCGCTGACCCTGATGGCCAAGGAGCGGGGCGATGTGCCGCTGGTCCAGCAGGTGCTGTTCTACCCGGTGACGGACGCCGCCTTCGACACGCCCTCCTACCGGCAGTTCGCCGAGGGCTACTTCCTGCGGCGCGACGCGATGCGGTGGTTCTGGGACCAGTACACGACCAGCGAGCAGGAGCGCGCCGAGATCACCGCCTCACCGCTGCGCGCCACGGCCGCGCAGTTGAAGGGGCTGCCCCCGGCCCTCGTCATCACCGCCGAGGCCGACGTCCTGCGCGACGAGGGCGAGGCGTACGCGAACAAGCTCCGCGAGGCCGGGGTGCCGGTCACCGCCGTGCGGTATCAGGGGATCATCCATGACTTCGTCATGCTGAACGCCCTGCGCGGGACGCAGGCCGCCGAGGCCGCCATCGGGCAGGCGATCGGCACCCTGCGCACGGCTCTCGGCACCGACTGATCCCGGGCCCGGTTCGAACGCGCGCCGCCCCGGCCGGGAGTGATCCCGGCCGGGGCGGTCCTGTATGCGGTGTGGGCGAGGGTCAGGCGAAGTTCGCCAGCGCCTCGTTCCACGTGGCCGACGGGCGCATGACGGCGGCGGCCTTGGCCGGGTCGGGCTGGTAGTAGCCGCCGATGTCGGCGGGCTTGCCCTGGACGGCGATCAGCTCGTCGACGATGGTCTGCTCGTTCGCCGTGAGGGTCTCCGCGAGCGGGGCGAAGGCCTTGGCCAGGTCGGCGTCGTCGGTCTGGGCGGCCAGCTCCTGGGCCCAGTACAGGGACAGGAAGAAGTGGCTGCCGCGGTTGTCGATGCCGCCGACGCGACGCGAGGGGGACTTGTCCTCGTTGAGGAAGGTCGCCGTGGCGCGGTCCAGGGTGTCGGCGAGGACCTTGGCGCGGGTGTTGCCGGTGGCCTCGGCGTACTGCTCCAGGGACGGGACCAGGGCGAAGAACTCACCGAGGGAGTCCCAGCGCAGGTAGTCCTCCTTGACCAGCTGCTGGACGTGCTTCGGGGCGGAGCCGCCGGCGCCCGTCTCGAAGAGGCCGCCGCCCGCCATCAGCGGGACGACCGACAGCATCTTGGCGCTGGTGCCCAGCTCCAGGATCGGGAACAGGTCGGTGAGGTAGTCACGCAGCACGTTGCCGGTCACCGAGATGGTGTTCTCGCCGCGGCGGATGCGCTCCACCGACAGCTTGGTGGCGTCGACCGGGGCGAGGATCCGGATGACCAGGCCCTCGGTGTCGTGCTCGTCCAGGTAGGTGTTGACCTTGGCGATCAGGTTGGCGTCGTGCGCGCGGGTCTCGTCCAGCCAGAAGACGGCCGGGTCGCCGGTGGCGCGGGCGCGGGTGACGGCCAGCTTCACCCAGTCACGGATCGGGGCGTCCTTGGTCTGGCAGGCGCGGAAGATGTCACCGGCGGAGACCGTCTGCTCGATGACGACATCGCCGTTCTGGTCCACCAGCCGGACCGTACCCGTGGTCGGGATCTCGAAGGTCTTGTCGTGGGAGCCGTACTCCTCGGCCTTCTGCGCCATGAGGCCGACGTTCGGGACCGAGCCCATCGTCGACGGGTCGTAGGCGCCGTTGGCACGGCAGTCGTCGACGACGACCTGGTAGACACCGGAGTACGAGGAGTCCGGGAGCACCGCGAGGGTGTCGGCCTCGGCGCCGTCCGGGCCCCACATGTGGCCGGAGGTGCGGATCATGGCCGGCATCGAGGCGTCGACGATGACGTCGGACGGCACGTGCAGGTTGGTGATGCCCTTGTCGGAGTCGACCATCGCCAGCGCCGGGCCCTCGGCGAGCTCGGCGTCGAAGGACGCCTTGATCTCGGCGCCCTCGGGCAGGGCCTCCAGGCCCTTGTAGATGCCGCCCAGGCCGTCGTTCGGGGACAGACCGGCCGCGGCCAGCGTCTCGCCGTACTTCGCGAAGGTCTTCGGGAAGAAGGCGCGCACCACGTGACCGAAGACGATCGGGTCGGAGACCTTCATCATCGTGGCTTTCAGGTGCACGGAGAACAGCACGCCCTCGGCCTTGGCGCGGGCGACCTGCGCGGTCAGGAACTCGCGCAGCGCGGCGACGCGCATCACGGAGGCGTCGACGACCTCGCCGGCGAGGACGGGTACGGACTCGCGCAGCACGGTGGTGGAGCCGTCGTCGCCGACCAGCTCGATCCGCAGGGAGCCGGCCTCGGAGATCACCGCGGACTTCTCGGTGGAGCGGAAGTCGTTCTCGCCCATGGTCGCGACGTTCGTCTTGGAGTCGGCGGACCAGGCGCCCATGCGGTGCGGGTGGTTCTTGGCGTAGTTCTTCACCGAGGCGGGGGCGCGGCGGTCGGAGTTGCCCTCACGCAGGACCGGGTTCACGGCGGAACCCTTGATCTTGTCGTAGCGGGCGCGGATCTCGCGCTCCTCGTCCGTCTTCGGGTCGTCCGGGTAGTCCGGCAGCGCGTAGCCCTGGCCCTGGAGCTCGGCGACGGCGGCCTTCAGCTGGGGGATCGACGCCGAGATGTTCGGCAGCTTGATGATGTTCGCCGCGGGGGTCTTGGCCAGCTCGCCCAGCTCGGAGAGGGCGTCCGCGATGCGCTGGCCCTCCTCCAGGTACTCCGGGAAGACGGCGATGATGCGTCCGGCCAGCGAGATGTCACGGGTCTCGACGGAGACACCGGCCTGCGAGGCGTACGCCTTGATCACGGGCAGGAACGAGTGGGTCGCCAGGGCGGGCGCCTCGTCAGTGTGCGTGTAGATGATGGTCGAGTCAGTCACCGGGTGCTCCGCTCCACGTCTGCAACATTGCTCGACATCAAGATATCTCGTGCGCGGGCGGGACTCGACAGCGGGCGGGGAGTGGGGGCGGGTTGTTCGGGTGCGGGTGGGTGGGGGCGGGCCGCGCGGTTCCCCGCGCCCTTGAAAAGCAGGGGGCTGCGCCCCATGCTTTTCGCCTTCGGAGGGCCGCAGGCCCCTCCTGGGGGCGCGGGGAAC
>NZ_JBEOYO010000122.1:0-5653 GCF_040297125.1 Streptomyces sp. NPDC001868
AGAGCGCGAGATTCGCCTCGGCCTTGGTTGCGAAGACGCGGCCGCGGATGCACTCGGTCTTGATCAGCATCCACAGGTTCTCCGCCAGGGCATTGACGCTCCTATAGTTGTCAACTTCTTGTGGGGGCCGTTCTCGGGGCGGGCCGAAGCAGGTGGTAGACCTCGCGGATGACGTAGCGCTTGAGGCAGCGGATGATCTCGCGTTTCGTCTTGCCCTCGGCGGTGCGGCGGGCGACGTAGTCGATCGTGGGCTGGTGGAATCGCATGCGGACGATGACGGTTCGGTAGATCGCGGCGTTGAGCTGGCGATGGCCTCCGTGGTTGATGCGGTGCCTGCCGCTGGTCATGCCGGAGCCGGTGGGCACGGGAGCGATGCCCGCGAGCTTGGCGAGAGCGGCTTCGGACTTGATGCGCTCGGGGTTGTCGCCGACTACGACGAGGATTTCGGCGGCCGTGTCCACTCCGATGCCGAACGGCTCGAGCAACTGCGGGGCGGCTCGGTGCACCAGGTCATCGATCATCTTCGTCAGCTCTTTGGCCTCGGCGTCGAGGTACTGCCACCGCTTGGCCAGCGTGCGCAGGGCGTGACGTAGTGCATCCTCAGGGCCCTCCAGCTGTCGAGGGCGCAGGCCTGCCAGGTGCCGGGCCAGAGCGATCTGCGTTCTGCCGGCGGTCTCGTGACGCAGGCCATCGGGGGCGTGGACGAGCATCGCCTTCATGGTGACCATCGCGGCCGCGCGCTGTTCGACGGCCTGGTCGTGGGCGATCTTCAGCTGGCGGATCATCTCGGCCTCGCCGTCCGCCGTCTTGGGAGTGGCGGTGGCGAAGCCGGCGAGAACCGCGCGGGCGGCGTTCTCGGCATCCAGCGTGTCGGACTTGCCGTTCATCCGCCGTAACCGCCTGTCCGGGCGGCCGGCCTCGACCACCCTGTGACCGGCCCGGCGAAGGAACGAGGCCAGGGTGGCGCCGTAGGAGCCGGTGCCCTCGACCCCGAAGGCGAGCACCTTGCCGAACGAGGTTCCCCAGTCCAGGAGTTGCTGGAATCCGCCGGTGTCCGTGGGGATCGTCAATGTCGCCAGGATTCCGCCGATGGTGTCCATAACTGCCGCGACGTGCACGTGCTTGTGTGTGTCGACGCCGATCACGACGTGCCCAGACATGTGCCGCTCGTTGGTGTTCACCGCGTTCCTTCCGGCCGGTAGCGTGAGGTGCACGCTGTCGCCGGTCGGACGGACAGGACTGTCACGGGGACGCTTTTGACGAGGTGGCTCCAGGCTCTTATCAGGTCACGTCCTGTCGGCGTACACACGATCGTGGCCCTGGCAAGATTTTCGTAGACGGAGATCATCTGGGTGCTGAGGTCGGCCGGTCCGCATACCGGCGGCGGAGGTGGGCGATCAGGACGACTCGATGGCGGAGGAGCGGGACGCCGGCGCGTCCTGCCATCAGGCGTTTCTGGAGTTTGACGTCGGTGATGCGGCCTTCGTTGACGCCGGAGTTGTAGGTGGTGGCAATCCCCTGGGCGACGGCATGCTGGTCTTCGCGTAGGGCTCCGGCGATACCGGCGAGCGGGCGCAGTCCGCTGTGGGAGAGCTCGTCGAGCCAGGACGGCAGTGATGAGGCGTCGCGGTTGTCGAGCATGCCGGCGAACCGGCGGACCAGGTCGTGCGTGCGCTTGAGTTCCGGACAGTGCTCAAGGAGCCGGCGCAGGCGGTGGGAGACGTGAAGGCTGCGGCGGTCCGGGTGGGTGGTGATCCAGCGTGCGGCCTCGCGCGGGGATGGCGGGCGCTCACGGGGCTGGTCCAGGGGCAGCCCGCGTCGCAGGGGTGCGACGGCCATCTTCACGCGCTGGTAGTGGCCGAGGTATCCCTTGCCAAGGAGTTCCTGGTGAAGATTCTTGGCACTGTGCTCGCCCTCGTCCCAGCGTTGTTGCAGGTGATCGAGATAGGGATCCAGGGTGGAGGGACGGCGGGGCGGACGGCGCATCACCTCCTGCCAGCTGCGGGCACGGGCGTATTTGCGCACGGTCTTGCGGTCCATGCCGAGCTCTCGGGCGACGGCACTGTAGGGCCGGCCCGTATCGGTGAGGGTATGCACGGCCTCGAACAGCCTCCGCGCATGCCGCCCGGCTCGCGTGTCCGCTGCAGCATCCTCAACGCTCAGCTCAGTCGATGACGGGGCGCTCTCCACAACCGGGGACCGCGCTGCGGGCAAACAGCCGCGGTGAGCAACAGCGATCTCCTGGACGCGCCGGGACAGGCCCTGCCAGAGGTGAAAGCGGTCGCTGACCTGTATGGCCTCGGGGGCGCCATCAGTGATGCCCTGCCGGTAAATGAGCGAGCCGTCGCGGCAGACAACCTCAGTGCCGGGATGCTCCCGGAGCCAATGACTCAACTGCTCGGCGTCCCGTCCTTCCCAGAGCGTGAGCGGGAGCCGGGTGGTGGCGTCGACCAGGAGAGTCCCGTACGTGTCTCTGTAGAGGACGAAGTCGTCCACGCCCAGGACTCTCGGCGTCTGCAGAGGCGGCAGCGGGATCCGCATCAGCTGGGACAGGACGGTGCACCGCGAGAGCCCGACGTGCAGGACCTTCAGCATCCGGGCGCCGCCCCGGCCCGCCAGCAGCACTCCCACCGCCTCGACCATGTGCTGCAGCAGCGGCGTGCGCCGCTGGTAGCGCACGGTCAGACCCGGCACCTGCTCGACGAACGTCAACTTCGCGCAAGCGGCGTTCTCGCAGTACAGACGCCGCACACTCAACTCGATCAACACCGGACGACCACCCAACGAGGCATCCGCGAGTCGTCTGACGTAGCGGCTGTGACACCACCCGCTCGGCCGCCCGCAGCCCGTACACGACGCGGGAGTAAACGAGCGCGTACGGGCACGGACCACCACCACGGGTCCAGAGCCGTCGACCGAGAGAACCAACACGCCCGCCAAGTGCGGCAACAGGTACGACAGTTCAACAGAGCACACTCAAAGGCTGCCCGTCATGCCGACCTCAGCACCCAGATGATCTCCGTCTACGAAAATCTTGCCAGGGCCACGATCGTCCCCGGTCGCGTACGAGTGAAAAGGGCCGTTTGATGGTGCGGTGAATCGTGGTGCCCGGCAGTCTGCTGCTCGTCCGGTGAAGGGTGGCGGAGGGCGGTGACGCGGTGGTTTTGGACCCGCAGCGCTGGCTGGAACTGCGGCGGTTCCGTGCTCTGGTCGAGTCAGGAGCGGTCAGTCTGACGGAGGTGGCCAAGGAGACTGGGCTGGACCGCAAGACGGTCCGCAAGTATCTGTCGAGCACGGCGGCGTCGGTGCCGCCGAGGCGGACGTCGAACGGCCGGCCCCGGAAGAAAGTGGTCGACGAGGTTGCCCCGTTGATCGACGCGATGCTGCGGGCAGAGATCCTCATCAAGGGCGCCGTGGTGCACGAGCGTCTGGTGAAGGAGTACGGCTCGACGATCAACTATCAGCGGGTCAAGCTCTATCTGCAGGAGGCACGGCCGCGGATCGCGGGTGAACTGGGCATCGAGCAGCGGGAGTTGGCGGGTATGCACCGCCGCTTCGAGGTGGTTCCCGGGGCCCAGGCTCAGGTCGACTGGGGCGACGAAGGCAAGATCCTCGCCCACCTGGGAATCCCGAAGGTCTACTCGTTCCATATGGTGCTGTCGTACTCGCGCGATCCGTTCTGCTGCTTCACCACGAGCCAGGACCTGCAGACCTTCTTCGACTGCCACCGGCGGGCGTTTGCGCACTTCGGCGGGGTGCCGATGTCGATCGTCTACGACCGGACCAAGACCGTCGTGCGCCGGCACGTCGCCCCGGGCGAGGCGGTGCCGCTGCATCCGGAAGCGGTCGGCTTCGCCGGCCACTACGACTTCGATATCGACGTGCTGGCCGCCTACCGGCCCACCGGCAAGGGCCGGGTCGAACGCCAGGTGTTGATCGTGCGTGATCACGTGCTGGCCGGCCGGGCGTTCTCCTCGCTCGAGGAGCTGGATGCCGCGTTCATGGCGTGGGTGCCGCAGCGACGTGCCCGCACCCACGCCACCCACCACGAGGTCATCGGACACCGCGCCGCCCGGGATCACGCCGCCCTCAAGCCGTTGCCGCCCTCGCCCTATCTGGTGGCCGAGCGGCATCTGCGGCCGGTCGGCAAGGACTGCCTGGTCGCGTTCGGCGGAAACCTCTACTCGGTGCCCGCCCGCAAGGTCCGCCCGCGTCAGCTGGTCGAGATCAGAGCGACGAAATCCCAGGTCATGCTGCACACGACGGTCCCCGATGCCAGCGGCGAGACCCTGCTGTCCAGCCATCCGCGGGCAGTCGGCCGCGGCGTGGTCGTCAAGCAGGACGAGCACTGGGATGGCCTGCCGACCGGCAAGAACCGCCGCACCACGACGGGCGACGAGCCGCCACCACCGCGGAGCGAGTCCTCCGTGTCCGGTCGCATCGGGCCGTTGCAGGCCCTGTTGAACCGGGCCGCCGCAACCCACATCGAGGTCGGGAGACGGCCGTTGTCGGTCTATGACGAACTGACCGGCACCCGGCCCTTCACCACCAACTCCCCGTCGAAGGAGTCGTCTTGAGCGAGCTGACCGGCAACCGCATCCGCACCACGGCCGGCAAGCTCGGCCTGCCCCACCTGGCGGAGACCATCAACGAGTACACCCGCCGGGCCGACGAGGCGAAGATGGGCTACCTCGACTTCCTCGACCTGGTCCTGTCCGAAGAACTCGCCGTCCGCGACGACCGCCGCTTCCGCCAGGGCCTGCGGCTGTCGAAGCTGCCGCACCACAAGACGCTGGACGAGTACGACTTCTCCTTCCAGCCCGAGCTCGACCCTCGCAAGGTCCAAGACCTCGCCAGCCTCTCCTTCGTCGACGGCAAGGCGAACGCCGCGCTGCTGGGGCCACCCGGGGTGGGCAAGACGCATATCGCCGTCGCTCTCGCAGTCGCGGCCTGCCGGGCCGGCTACTCGATCTACTTCACCAGCCTCGACGACATGGTCCGCAACCTGAAGGCCGCCGAAGCGGCAGGCCGACTGGTCAACAAACTCGGCACCTACCTGCGGCCGAGCGTCCTCGTGGTCGACGAAGTGGGCTACCAGCCCCTCGAACGCGCCGAGGCGAACCTGGTCTTCCAGGTCATCTCCAAGCGCTACGAGAAGGGCTCCATCATCCTGACCTCGAACAAGACCTTCAGCGAATGGGGCCAGGTCTTCGGCGACGAGGTCCTCGCCACCGCCATCCTCGACCGCCTCCTGCACCACTGCGAAGTGATCGCGATCAACGGCCCGAGCTACCGGCTCAAGAACCGCCTCCAGGCCATCGAGCGAGAGACCGACGTGGCCTAACAACTGGGGACATTCAAACGTACCGGCCCGGCCCGAAGGGAGAGTACGCCGACACGTCCGTCCGGCGGCAGCGCTTGCTGCGTGCCCGGCCGGACGGTCGACAGATCAACGCCAGGACACCCGTGGGGTCGGTCGTAGCAAGAGTCAGACCGTCACGGCCGGGGCTACCCGATCCTTGCGGGATCCGGTGCCAAGAGACTGACAGTCGAAGGAGTCGCCGACCGAGCCCATGGACGCCTGAACTCCTGCTCTGACCAGGCGTGTTGTGAGCTTGATAGATGTGTATTGCGTGCCGTGATCGGCATGGTG
>NZ_JBEOYO010000123.1:0-5541 GCF_040297125.1 Streptomyces sp. NPDC001868
GGCTGCGCCCCATGCTTTTCGCCTTCGGAGGGCCGCAGGCCCCTCCTGGGGGCGCGGGGAACTGCGCGAGAAGCCCCACCGGACCCGCACCCGAAGAACACACCCGACCGGGGGTCGAAGGGGCGCAGCCCCTGGGGACGGGACGGGTAGGGGCGGCGGGGGCGAGGAAACCTAGAGCGCCCGCAGGGACTGAACCCCCGCCACCAACTCCCGCACCACACTCACCCCGTCCAACGTCAACACCGACTCCGGATGAAACTGCACCCCCGCGAACCCGGCCCCACGCAACGCATGCACCTCCCCGCTCCCACTACGACTGACCTCCACCCCGCGCGCGGCCAACTCCACGGCCGTCTCGTCGTCACAGTGGGCCACGAAGCTGTTGTAGAACCCGACGGTCTCGGAGCGCCCGAACAGATCGATCCCGGTCTGCGCCCCCTGATAGGGCACCTCCTTCCGCACGATCCCCAACCCCAGCTCCAGCGCGATCAGCTCATGCCCGAGACACACCCCGAGCACCCCGTACCGATGCCCCCGCAACACCTCGGCGGTCAGCGCCCGCAGCACCCGCATCCTGGGATCCCGAAGATCCCCGGGATCCCCCGGCCCGGGCCCCAGCACCACGACCCCCTCGTGCGCGAGCACACCCTCCCGCAGCCCCGGCTCGTCGTACCGCCGCACCGTCACCTCCAGTCCCGACGACCGCAGCAGATGCGCGAGCATCGCCGTGAACGTGTCCTCGGCGTCCACCACCAGCGCATGCCCCGACAGCTCGTCCGTCCGCTCCTGCATCCGCAGCCAGAACGGCGCCAACGCCCCCCGACGCCCGTCCAGCGCGGCCCGCACCCGAGGGTCGTCCGCCAGCACCGGCCGCATCCGCTCCGGGCCGGACCGCCCCGGCCGTACCCCCAGTGCCGCCAGCACCCCCGCCGCCTTGGCGTGGGTCTCGGCGACCTCGCCCGCCGGATCCGACCCCCGCACGAGCGTGGCCCCCACGGGCACCTTGAGCCGTCCGTCCGCCGCGATGTCGGCGGTACGGATCAGGATCGGCGAGTCGAGGGTCTGCGCACCCGCCGCGTCCCGCCCCAGCAGGGCCAGCGCCCCGGCGTAGTACCCACGCCCGACACCGTCCCGCCCGCGAGGCTCGTACCGCTCGATCACCCGGCACGCGTTCTGCACCGGCGACCCGGTGACCGTCGCGGCGAACATGGTCTCCTTCAGCACCTCCCGCACATCCAGCGAGGACCGCCCGCGCAGCTCGTACTCGGTGTGCGCGAGGTGCGCCATCTCCTTCAGCCGGGGCCCGACCACGACCCCGCCCATGTCACCGACGGTGCACATCATCTTGAGCTCCTCGTCGACGACCATCGACAGCTCCTCGATCTCCTTGCCGTCGTCGAGGAAGGCCAGCAGGTCCTCCGGCGTCGGCCCGTCGGCCGGATAGCGGTAGGTCCCGCTGATCGGGTTCATCACGACCGTCCCGCCGGTCATCCGGACGTGCACCTCGGGGCTGGCGCCCACGAGAGTCCTTTCGCCGGTGTGCACGACGAATGTCCAGTACGCGCCCCGCTCGCCCTCCAGCAGCCGCCGGAACAGCGCGAGCGCGTCGGCGCGGCCGAAGCCGGGGACCGTGCCCTCATAGGTCCGCCGGATCACGAAGTTCGCGCCCTCGCCCCGCCCGATCTCCTCGCGCAGCACCCGGCCGACGATCTCCGCGTACGCCTCGTCGTCCACGTCGAATCCCCCGCCCTCGACCCGGACGTCATGCGCGGGCAGTTCCGCCAGGACCCGGTCCAGCGGCAGTTCGTACGACTCCTCCGGGACCAGCACCGACAGGGGTGTCCCGTCGTCGTGGACGTCGAAGCCGCGTTCGCGGATCTGCCGGAAGGGCACGAGCGCCAGCCCCTCGTCGGGGAGGTCGGCGAGCCGTTCGTACGTGGTCACCGGGCCGATCAGCAGTTCCACCGTGTCCTGGTCGCGCAGGCCGGGTGTACGGCGGCGCAGCAGGGCGAACGGGCGGTCGTCGGACAGGAGCCGGGTCAGGTCCATGGGTTCCTCTTCCCTCGGGGATCACGGTCGTCGCGGTGATCGGGGAGGGGCGGCCGGGCCCGGGAAACACCGAAGGCCGCCCCTCGGGCGGCCTTCGCGAAGTCTTGCGTACGCGCAGTCAGTGGGCCGCCGGATGAGCGGTCCACCACCAGTTCTGGATCGAGTGCGCGAACATGCGCCGCACCCTACCGGACGTCTCCCGTGAACTCACGTGATCTCCGCCCGTCATTCAACTTATGATCATCGGCGGTTCTGTTCTTTGACATGTTCTAGCCGATTTATGATCACGGAAGGGCGAGTGTGTCACTCATACGGAGAATGAGGCCCCTGGCCTTCGTCGCGGCGACGGCCGCCCTGTTCGCCGGGCTCACCGCACAGCCCGCGGCGGCGGCGGACGAGCCGGTGGTGACGAAGCTGACGCTGAGCGGCGACAGGTTCAAGATGACCGACACGAGCACCGTGTCGGAGGCGACCACCCTCGACGGCAAGCTGGCGGACGCCGACCTCGCGGACGTCGTCACCACCAACTACACGACGGACTCCTCCGGGGCGAGCGACCCCTGGATGAACCTGCGCACCATGCGCACATGCGCCGGCGACGAGACCAAGGCCCTGCCGCCGGTGAGCCGGAAGGTCGCCTGGTGCTGGTCCTCCGCACACGGCGACGACACCACCCCGCGCTGGTGGCCACAGGGCATGAGCAGCACCGGCACCGCCGACGGAGCCGACGGCGCCATCCAGGACAAGCGCGTCACGGCGGTCGCCTGGCACTACGAGACGTTCAAGACCAACGCGGCCGGCGACTACGAGGCCAACGACAAGTGCAAGACGAACAACCTGCTCAAGCTCACCCTCATCGACCGTGACACCAAGAAGTACCGCCACATCCTGCTCGCCGAGCCGACGGAGGGCGGCGCGGACTTCAAGTTCGTCACCGGCCACGGCGGCGGCATCGTCTGGTACGGCAACTACATCTACGTCACGGACACCTCCAACGGCATCCGCGTCTTCGACATCAACAAGCTCGGCAAGGTCGACACCTACGGCTCCGGCCTCAACTCCTACGGCATCGACGGCTCCGGGAAGTCCAGCGCCTGCGGCTACCCGTACGTGCTGCCGCAGGTCCACTACTACAAGCAGGCCTCCCCGCCGCCCTCCGGCGCGTGCGACTCGGACGCCGTCAACGGCACCCCCGACGCCGACTCCCTCTGCTACTCCTGGCTCTCCCTCGACAAGTCCGGGGGCAGCCCGTACAAGCTGGTCACCGGCGAGTGGTTCGGCAGCGCCGCGGGCGGCCGGGTGGTGCGCTACCAGCTCAACCCGACGAGCGCCTCGACCTATCCCGGGCTGCTCAACCTGTCCGGCGGCAAGACCGTGATCCAGGACGCGTACGCCGCGTCCCGCTATGTGGGACTGCAGGGCGGCATGACCTGGACCGACGGCGCCGGGCTGCTGAACTTCGCCTTCCACAAGGGCTGCGCCCTCCAGCCCGCCGTGTTCTCGCACACCTGGGTGGGCGACACCCGGGCCACCACGGCGTGCAACCGCACGGTCGGCGAGACGGTGTACGCCAACGGGAACTGGGCGGTGGGCACACCCCAGGCCCTGAGCTACTGGCCGAAGCTCGGCACGGAACAGGTGGAGGAGCTGTGGGGGCTGACGGAGCACATCTGCCCCGGTACGAGCCTGCGCGCGAGCTTCCCCCACGAGTTCAAGGCCGTCGAGGAGCCGGACGAGAAGCAGAACGCCTGTGACAGCTACAACAGCGCCGCCAACCTCTCGCTGCGCACGGTCTTCGCCGTGGGCTTCGACGACAGCGCGGTCATGAACCTGCACTGACACCGGCGGCCCGGGGCCACGCGGTCCCACGCCACCGGCCCGGCCGGCCGACCGGCCCGACGAACCCCGCTCCGATCGAGCGGGGTTCGTCTCACTTGATGAGCAGCGGGATGGACGCCCGACATGACCCCGTAATGTGGACGTCGTGACCGTGAACGCTAAGTCCAGCGCGAGCGCTGGCAACACCTGGCGAGACCTGCCCGCGGCGCAGCAGCCCGAGTACCCCGACACCGAGGCTCTGCGCGCAGTCGTTGCGGAGCTCGAGTCGTATCCGCCGCTCGTCTTCGCGGGCGAGTGCGACCAGCTGCGCGCCCGGATGGCGTCCGTCGCCAAGGGAGAGGCGTTCCTCCTCCAGGGCGGCGACTGCGCCGAGGCCTTCGACGCCGTGTCGGCCGACCACATCCGCAACAAGCTGAAGACACTGCTCCAGATGGGCGCGGTCCTCACATACGCGGCCTCCGTGCCGGTCGTGAAGGTCGGCCGGATCGCCGGGCAGTACTCCAAGCCGCGCTCCAAGGGCACCGAGACCCGCGACGGCGTGACCCTGCCGACGTACCGCGGCGACTCCGTCAACGGCTTCGACTTCAACGAGGCCGCCCGCATCCCGGACCCCGAGCGCCTGAAGCGGATGTACAACGCCTCCGCCTCCACGCTCAACCTGGTCCGCGCCTTCACCACCGGCGGTTACGCCGACCTGCGCCAGGTGCACGCCTGGAACCAGGACTTCGTGAAGTCGTCCCCGTCCGGCCAGCGCTACGAGCAGCTGGCCCGCGAGATCGACCAGGCGCTGAACTTCATGCACGCCTGCGGGGCCGACCCGGAGGAGTTCCGCACCGTCGAGTTCTTCTCCTCGCACGAGGCGCTGCTGCTCGACTACGAGTCGGCGCTGACCCGCGTGGACTCGCGCACGGGGCAGCTGTACGACGTCTCCGCGCACATGGTGTGGATCGGTGAGCGCACCCGGCAGCTGGACCACGCGCACATCGAGTTCGCCTCGAAGATCCGCAACCCGATCGGGATCAAGCTCGGCCCGACGACCACGGCCGAGGAGGCGCTGCAGTACATCGAGCGCCTCGACCCGGACCGCGAGCCGGGCCGGCTCACCTTCATCGTGCGCATGGGCGCGGACAAGGTCCGCGACAAGCTGCCCGAGCTGGTCGAGAAGGTCACCGCCTCCGGCGCGACCGTGGCCTGGGTGTCCGACCCGATGCACGGCAACACCTTCGAGGCGGCCTCCGGCCACAAGACCCGCCGCTTCGACGACGTGCTCGACGAGGTCAAGGGCTTCTTCGAGGTCCACAAGGGCCTCGGCACCCACCCGGGCGGCATCCACGTGGAGCTGACCGGCGACGACGTCACCGAGTGCGTGGGCGGCGGCGACGAGATCTTCGTCGACGACCTGCACCAGCGCTACGAGACGGCCTGCGACCCCCGGCTCAACCGCAGCCAGTCCCTGGACCTGGCGTTCCTCGTCGCGGAGCTGTACCGGGACTAGTAGCAGATCAAGAGTGGATGTGCCCGTTACACGGGCATGACGTGGGGCGCGGATCACATACGATCCGCGCCCCACACCACATTTTCTGGTCCCGTGGGCCGGGGTAGGGTTGGGTATCCACAACGTAGAACGGGTATTGGACACCAAACGATGCCCGC
>NZ_JBEOYO010000124.1:0-5277 GCF_040297125.1 Streptomyces sp. NPDC001868
TACGAGGGCTTTCGGGCGGCACGCCGAGAGCACGCACCGGACGCCGCGCGGCCGCCCTTCGGGCGACGACGCCACTTTCGCAACAGGCCCTAGCCCTTCAGCGGTCCTTGAGGAGACCCTTGAGATTTGCCCCTGAGGTAGCCCTTCAGGGTGACCCCGGTGCACACGGATGTCCCATGAGTCCCGTCTTCGTCACGTGGCGGGACTTAATCTGCTGTTAACTGTGCGTAGCTTGATCGTACTTGACCGTAATCGGCCAACAGCGATTGACTACTGACTCACCCGTCGTCGACGCGAGGCAAGCCCTTGACTTCTGATCTGCTCGCCCCACTCGACCTTGCGTTCTGGAACATCGAGTCCGCCGAACACCCCATGCACCTGGCCGCCCTCGGCGTCTTCACGGCGAACTCGCCCACCGCGGGCGCCCACGCCGCCGAGCTGCTCGCCACGCGGGCCGCAGCGGTGCCGGGGCTGCGGATGCGGATCCGGGACGTCTGGGTCCCGGACGTCCGGCTGCCGCTGGCGTTCGGCGGCGCGACCCGCGAGCCCGTCACCGACTTCGAGCCCTTCGACCACGTACGGCTGCACGCGCCGACCGCCGACTTCCACGAGGTGGCCGGGCGGCTGATGGAACGCCCGCTGGAGCGCGGCCGGCCGCCGTGGGAGGCGCACGTGCTGCCGGGGCGGGACGGCACCTCCTTCGCCGTGCTGTTCAAGTTCCACCACGCCCTGGCCGACGGGCTGCGGGCGCTGACGCTCGCCGCCGCCGTCATGGACCCCATCGACATGCCCGCGCCCCGGCCGCGCCCCGTGGAGCCGCCGCGCGGCCTCCTCGACGAGGTCCGCAAGCTGCCCGATCTGGTCCGGGGCACCTTCTCCGACCTCGGGCGCGCCCTCGACATCGGCGCGTCCGTCGCCCGCACCACGCTCGACGCGACCCTCGCCGCCCGTTCGTCCGCCGCGCTGACCTCCGAGGCCAGCGGGACCCGCCGTACCGCCGGGGTGCTCGTCGACCTCGACGACGTGCACCGGATCCGCAAGACCGTCGGCGGCACCGTCAACGACGTCCTGATCGCGGTCGTCGCGGGCGCGCTGCGGCGGTGGCTGGACGAGCGCGGGGACGGCAGCGACGGGGTCGCGCCCCGGGCGCTGATCCCCGTCTCCAAACGCCGCCCGCGTACGGCGCATCCGCAGGGCAACCGGCTCTCCGGGTATCTGATGAAGCTGCCCGTCGACGATCCGGATCCGCTGCGGCGGCTGCGTACGGTGCGTACGGCGATGGACCGCAACAAGGACGCCGGGCCCAATCGGGGGGCCGGGGCGGTCGCGCTCCTCGCGGACCATGTGCTGCCGCTCGGCCACCGCCTCGGTGGGCCCCTGGTCAGTCAGGCCGCCCGTCTCTGGTTCGACATCCTCGTCACCAGCGTTCCCCTGCCGAGCCTCGGGCTCCGCCTCGGTGGCTGCCCCCTCGCCGAGATCTACCCCCTCGCCCCGCTCGCCCACGGGCAGTCCCTTGCAGTGGCCGTCTCCACGTACCGGGGGAGCGTCCACTACGGCCTGGTCGCCGACGCGGAGGCCGTCCCGGACCTGGAGCGGTTGTCCCGGGCGGTCACCCGGGAGGTGGGGGATCTGTTGGCGGCGTGTGAGGTATGACGCGTGGGGGTTCGCTGTCGGGTGCGGGCCCGGTGGGGCTTCTCGCGCAGTTTCCCGCGCCCCTGAAAGATCAGGCCCTGCGGGCCTGAGAAGCACGGGGCGCAGCCCCGGTTTTTCAGGGGCGGGGGGAACCGCGCGGCCCGCCCCCACCGGAACCGCACCCGAAGTTTGGTGACCACAGCCCCCGCTCCGTACAATTCCCCGTTCGACAGCAGACGCGCCCCGACGGGCCGCGGCGATCAGGGAAACGGCAGCGCGATGACGGTGACAGAGGACGGCCCGGCGACCACGGACGAGGTCGTGTACGGCCCCGGCATCGACCCGGAGCGGCTCGCCGTATGCCTCAGCGTGCTGGAGGAACTGGACAAGCTGGAGGTCGACCACCCCGACGCCATCGCGGTGCGCCGGGCGACCGCCGGCGTCTACCGCACGGTGAAGCAGCGCCGCCGCCAGGAACGCCGCGCCGCCAAGACCGCACACGACAAGGCGGTCACCGAGTCCACGGCCACCGGCTCCGCCCAGCGCATCGACGACGAGACGGAAGGCATTCTCCCGTCGTCGGTCACCGAGGAGGGCAAGATCGCGGGGATACTCCAGCGCCCGCGCTCCTGCTACACCTGCAAGACCCGCTACGTCGAGGTCGACTACTTCTACCACCAGCTCTGCGCCGACTGCGCCCGCCTGAACCGCGGCAAGCGCGACGCCCGCGCCGACCTCACCGGCAAGCGCGCCCTGCTCACCGGCGGCCGCGCCAAGATCGGCATGTACATCGCCCTGCGGCTGCTGCGCGACGGCGCGCACACCACGATCACCACGCGCTTCCCGAAGGACGCCATCCGCCGCTTCAAGGCCATGGACGACTCGGCGGACTGGATGCACCGGCTGGACGTCGTCGGCATCGACCTGCGCGACCCGGCCCAGGCCGTCGCCCTCGCCGACCAGGTCGCCGAGGCGGGCCCACTCGACATCCTGATCAACAACGCGACCCAGACCGTACGCCGGCTGCCCTCCGCCTACGCCGCCCTGGTCGAGGGCGAGAGCGCCCCGCTGCCCGCCGGCGAGCTGCCGCCGTACCACGTCATCGGTGCCTTCAACTCCGGCGCGGTGGACGGCCTGACCGGGATCGCCGCACTCCCCGCCGGCACCAGCGGCCTCGACGCTCAGCAGGTCGCCGACCTCGCCCTGGTCGCGGGCAACGCCAGCGTCGCCCGGCACCTCGACGGCACCGCCATCGACGCGGGCGGCCTCGTCCCCGACGTGGTCGACAGCAACACCTGGGTGCAGACCATCGAGCAGATCTCCCCGGTGGAGCTGCTGGAGACCCAGTTGTGCAACTACACGGCGCCCTTCATCCTGATCAGCAAGCTCCGCCTGGCCATGGCCGAGGCCGCCAGGCGGGCGACCAGCGGACGCGCGTACGTCGTGAACGTCTCGGCGATGGAAGGCGTCTTCGGCCGCGGCTACAAGGGCGCGGGCCACCCGAACACGAACGCCGCCAAGGCCGCGATGAACATGGTCACGCGGACCAGCGCCCAGGAGATGTTCCAGACCGACGGCATCCTGATGACCTCGGTCGACACCGGCTGGATCACCGACGAGCGCCCCCACTTCGACAAGCTGCGCCTCGCCGACGAGGGCTTCCACGCCCCGCTCGACCTCGTCGACGGCGCGGCCCGCGTCTACGACCCGGTCGTGCTCGGCGAGCAGGGCGAGGACGTGTACGGCGTCTTCCTGAAGGACTACGCGCCCGGCAAGTGGTGAGACGACGCCCCGACCCGGCCGGCCCGGTCGGTCCGGGGCGCCCGGGCCGCTCGGTCGGCCACCAGTTCCAGCACGGTGCGCCAGTCCTCCAGGACCCCGGCGTCCACCCCGGCCGACCGGCCCGCCTCATCCGCCTGGCGTAGGGTCAGCACGTCCTCGACGAGACCGGCGTCCACCCAGCCGCCCGCATGCAGGCGTACGAGGTGATCGGGGCCGAGGGCGTGCAGGCGTACGAGATGGGCGACCCGTTCGCCCAGGAGCGGCCGGACCGCGTCGGCGGCCAGGTCCGCGTGGCTCGTGTCGTCACCCGGTCGGAGCACCTGCCCGAGGATGTGGACCAGACCGGCCACCTGGAGCTCCTTGTCGGCGGGCCGCCCCCGGCGCAGCAGTGCGGCGGTCTGCAGCGCGTGTTCGTGCGGATCGGCGCGGGTGCCCGGGGTGCGGTCCGGTCCGTGCCGGCGGCGGTCCGGCGTCCGGCCGCCGCCCCGGCAGGTGTGCAGCAGATCCATCAGCTCGTCGACGCTGCGCAGTTCCATCCGCCGGTCCTCCCGAGTCCGCCCGCGAGAAATGCCGTTGCGACACATGAGCAGATCATGGTCGGCTTGCGATTCGGCCAACGGGACCTGAACTACGTGCCGAGGCCAGCGATCCGATGGGTCGTCGGGCCGGTGCGGGGTTCGAGTGCTGAGCCGAACGGGTGATGAGAAAACCTGCTGAATGGGTCAAATTGCCCTAGGGTCAGGCCTGCTGGGTGCTGAACGACTCAAGACAGTTACCTCTTGTTTTCAGCCCCATCGAGCGGCCACCCGCTCATTTGGTTACTCTGTACCGGACGGACAGCCTTATATGGGTCCCACCCACACCCACGGTCCGTCCCGGGACAAGCCGGTCATCACGGCCTGTTCTCACATCCAGAAGATCCGGCGCCACCGCGTCCGAACTGACATCGACTCAGACCCGAGCGGACGTCAGGCGCACAGCGGCAGGCTGGGCCGACGTCCCGAGGGTGACCCGACACATAAGGAGTGCGCGGTGACACCAGAGAAGACGAATGGCGATCAACGCCCGAAGGAACGTACCGAGGGCGGCCGGTCGAAGAAGGAGCTCGGCAGCCTGGACGTGTGGGCCAGGTCCGCCCCGATCCGACTGGCGGGCTACGAGGACGACCTCGCCGAGCCCCACATCCTGCCCAGCGTGGACTGACGGGCAGGATCCGGAGATCGCCGTCTGCATGGGCGTGCCAGACTCGCGCCCATGCAGATCAGAGAAGCCACCGCCGCCGACTGGCCCGGGATCTGGCCGTTCTGGCACCGCGTCGTCGCCGCCGGCGAGACCTACGCCTGGGACCCCGACACCTCCGAGGAAGCCGCCCGCGCCCTGTGGATGGCCCCCGCGAAGCGCGTCTACGTCGCCGAGGACGAGACCGGAGCACTGGTCGGCTCCGCCTACCTCACCCCCAACTACGGCGGTCCCGCCGCCCGGATCGCCAACGCGGGCTTCATGGTCGACCCCGACCGCGGCGGCCGCGGCATCGGCCGCGCCCTCGCCGCACACGTCCTCGCCGAAGCCAAGGAACAGGGCTACCGGGGCATGGTGTTCAACGCCGTCGTCGAGACCAACCCCGCCGTACGGCTGTGGACCTCCCTCGGCTTCACCGTCCTCGGCACCGTCCCGGACGCCTTCGAGCATCCGAAGGACGGCCTGGTGGGGCTGCACATCATGTACAAGGCCCTGTGACGCCACCTAGGGCCTGTTGCGAAAGTGGCGTCTGCCGCGCGACGCCCGGCACGCTCCCCCACTCTCGGCTTCGCTCGAGCGGGAGGGGCCCCCACCGCCGCACCGCCCGAAAGCCCGAGTACACCC
>NZ_JBEOYO010000125.1:0-4808 GCF_040297125.1 Streptomyces sp. NPDC001868
CGGTCCGGGGCGGCGGTCGCCGGGGGCCCGGCCCCCCCCCCCCCCCCGGGGGGGGCCCCCCCGCCACTCCCCGATGTCACCGGAATGCCTGGTACTGACTGCGAGCGGTGCGGGGGACCGCTCGCAGAGAGAACACCCCGTCGGCTGGCGACAGCCAGCGGGCCCGACACAGTGGTGCGCGAGCCGTCCCTTGAGAAAGACCCATCACGCTCAGGAGGAACCATGGCAATACGCAAGGCCGTTGCGGTCGCTCTCTCGTCCCTGGCACTGGCCAGCGCCAGTCTGGCGACCTCGGCATCCGCCGCACCGACGGCGACGGGTGCGGTAGACGCATCAGCGGCACTACGAAATGAAGGTCCCGGTGCACCGGTGACGGCGGCCGGTATTCCCGGCCCCTTCAAGATCGTCAACCAGTACTCGGGGTTGTGCCTTGATTACGGCACTGAGGGGAACTACGCCTACCTGGGCGTCTGCAACAGCACGGATGCTGGCCAGCGGTGGGGCTGGTACAACGGAGGATTCCTGATCAACCTCTCGAACAACAAGTGCGCCTCCGCGAACTACGACCCCCAGTTCCCCGTTGCGGTTGTGGCCTGCAGTGACTATGGCGGGCAGCACTGGACGCATCAGAACTTCGCGATCGTCAACGAGAATTACGGGTTCAGGTGTATGGAGGCCCAAATCAACCGTCCCGGATCCGTGATCCTCACCCGACCGTGTCGCACCTCAAGCCACCAGGGGTGGTACGTGTACTACTGGTGAGATGGCTCGCGCACCAGTGAAAGCTGGCCGCTCGGGCCGACAAACTCCCCTCGCGGTCACGGTTACTCTCGCTGCTCTGTAGGTCAGGCGGCGTCCGGCATGACGTAGCACCGCCGTCCAGATGATCGGGCGGCGGTGCTACGGGTGCCCTCGTTGACGGGGTTCCACCGGGGCGCATGTTCGTGGAAGTTCCCGCCGTCGGGGTGGCGGGGTCTTCTTCACAGCGGGTCCCACGCCTGTCCGTCGGACAGGCGTGGGCGTTGAAGCAGGTATCCGCTCTCGCCTCGAAGCGCGAGAGCTGACGTCCCAGACAACCATGCCGAGCAGTGCCAACGGCGAAGGGATCCAGGGACTGTACGACCGTCGGGTGCCCGACGCCGAGGGCGGGCCCTCGGTGCAGACCGCCGTGGAAGTCGGTCCGGTCAGCAAGAGCGGCAAGGTCGCGGTGGACGTCGGCGTCGACCCGACGATCCAGCGCACGGTGCCCGTCCGGTTCACCCTGCTCTGCCGCGCCGAGGGCCGCACGGGTAGCTGGCAGCAGTCGTACACCGCCAATGTCCATGGCCCGGCGCAGGTGAGCTCCCCCGTTGAGAACCTGCTTGTACGCAGCAGCGTTTGCTGTGGGTTGCCATGGGTCCTGTGCGGCAGGATGCTGCGGGCAGAGGCCGGGACTTGTCGCCGGCGGAGGGAGTGCCGGCGTCCCGTGCCGAGGGGTGGTGGGCACCATGCCCACGAGCACGAAGGTCGGGAGCGTTTCCCGGGCGCGGTACGAGGAGATCATCGCCGAGGACCGGAAGCTCATCGAGGTCGATACGAAGATCCAGTTCAAAATCGGTGACCATGCTCTGGAGATCGAGCCGATGCGGCCGCACGGCGGCTCATTGCCAGCGGCCGGTGAGGAACTGCTCGGGGTGCGGGAGACCTTGGAGTTGTACGCGGAGGACATCGGCGTCCCCTACAACCAGGTCCGCCTCAACCGGCAGACGGCCAGCAAGTGGCCCGCCGAGCACCGGATGGCGGGCGTCTCCTTCGAGATCCACCGGATTCTGGAGAAGCTCGATGACCGCTTCGACCGGATCAAGGAGCCACCGCGGCATCCGCGTGACGGCGTGCCGCGGTGGACACAGGACGCGGCGAAACGCCAGGTCGGATGGCGGGTCGACAGCCCGCAGACCCCGCAGGAGAAGGTCGAGGCGATCCACGACCTGGCGGTCGACGACCAGGTCGCCGCACGCGTGGCCACCGACTTCCTGCGCCGCCCCAGCGTCGCCTTCCGAGCCGCCAGTGACGATACGGCCAGGCATCTGTTCAACAAGGCACAGACCGACCGGTGGCACCAACAGGACGAGGCCGAACCGCCGCCCGGCCAGCCGGAGAACCCGGTCGTTCCGGTGGTCCGGCAACTCGACCGGACCATCGACTTCCTGGACCTGATCGGGGCCTGCCACAAGTTCGTGGCCGCGACCGGCCGCCTGGTGCCAAAGATGCGCGGACGCCGTTTGTCCGAGGACGAGCGAGAGCTGATCCACAAGAACGTCGACCGTGTCCGGGCGACCTGCGAGTGGATCGTCACCGCCGTCGACAGCGGCCATCTGGACATGGATGAGGAGCTGACCAAGCTGCTGCGGGGCGAGTAGCCGTGCCGCGTCGATCGCGGCGCGAGGGCGACGCGGCCCGCGAGTACGCCGAGGCCCTCTGGCGGGTGCTGTTGTCGGCCCGCCCCGCCGGCCTGCACATGCCGCAGCTGATGCGGGCCACCGAACTGACCCGCAGTCAGGTCCGTTCCGGGCTCGCGATGCTGCGCGACACCATCGCAAAGAAGGGCTGGCCGCCCCTCATCTACACACGCGCCGAGGGCTACCAGTTCACCGTCGACGGTGACGTCCTGCAGGCATACGAGGTGGGAGTAATCCGCGAGAAACTGACCGAGATCCGCAGGCTGATCACGGGCACCGTCACCCCGCACGCCGCACTCGCCCCCGAGGACAAGTGGGTCCGCCACATGGTCGCCCAGCTCAACTCCGTCGAGTCCACCCTCGACCTGATCGCCTGATCCCCGCCTCCGCGGGGACGGGCACCAAGGGAGCACGGGATGCGACAACGCCGCTATCCCTCGGACACCAGCATCGCAGAGTGGGCCCTGCTGGAGCCTCTTCTGCCCACGCCCGCATGTCAGTTGTCCACGGGCGGTCACCCGGAGAAGTGGCCTCGCCGCGCGATCGTGGACGCCATTCGGTATGTGGTGGATACGGGCTGCAAGTGGCGGGCCCTGCCCGCGGACTTCCCGCCCTTCCAGACGGTCTTCGGGTTCTTCAGTCGGTGGCGCGCGGCCGGCATCTTCAACCTCATCCGCGATCAGCTCCGGCGCCGGGTCCGCCGCGGCATGGGCGCCTCCCCGCACCCCGTGGCCGCGGCGATCGATTCGCAGTCAGTCAAGGTCGCCGCCACCGTCCCGAGATCCACGTCCGGATTCGATCCGGGCAAGAAAATACCGGGCCGGAAGAGACACATCGTCTGTGACATGAAAGGGCTGCTGCTGTTCGTCATGGTGACGCCGGCCGATACCCACGATGCCGTCGTGGCCAAGGAGGTTCTCCTCCGGGTGCGTCTCATGCACCCGCAGATCGCCGTCGTCTGGGCCGATTCGATCTACGGCGGAACGCTGGTCGACTGGGCCAAGTCCTTCCTCAACTTGACGGTCAAGACCGTGAGCAGGCCCGAAGGAGCGAAAGGCTTCGTTCTCCTACCACGACGCTGGGTGGTGGAGCGGAGCCTGGCGTGGTGGCTCCACGCCCGCAGGAACGCCCGGGACTACGAGACCCGGCCCGAGCACTCCGAAGCGATGCTCACCCTCGCGGCCATCACGTTGATGACGCGCCGGCTGACGCGGCAGCCCATGCACCCCACCGCCGCCGCACCGCGACCGACAGCAGCCGTCCGGGCCGCGTGAACCTCAGTTTCACTCTGGCGGCCATTGCTCCGGCACAGGGCTGGATGCCACGGCGTCGTCCAGGACCCGGTCCCGCAGCTGGACCGCAAGCCGATTGGCCGCGTTGACCAGGGAAGTCAGGGTGTCTTCTGGTTCGCCGGACTCGATCGCGGCCACGGTGTCTTCAAGAAGCTGGAGAGCATCACCAGCCAGCTCTTTGCGAGCAGCGGCTTCCAGTTCGCTGAGTCCCAGCAGTTCATCAGGCGCGAGAGCCACAGCGAGGCCCGCCAACTGGCTTTGACACGACGCCATTTGACGGAAGGCGACATCAAGAGGTTCGTACGGCACGCCTGCGCAACGACCTACCGCGCCCAAAGTCACCTGATCGGCGGTGCGGCCAAGAGTTCAGAGAAGAGGTGTCGTCGTCGCAAGAGGGCTTACCCACCCGGTCTGAACCAAGGACAACAACCGGTGTCCGATTGCCGGGCTCGCACCTCCGGCCCTCCGTCGGACTAAACCGTGCAGACAACTGGAGAGACAGCATGCCGCAGCTCATACCGTCACCACGTGAGACAACCTCTTAGAGGCCGAATGGGTCATCCCGGTGCATATCCGAACGCCGATTGGACGGATTGTACGTGCAATAGTACCGCCGGCTCTCGTGCACCGTGCGCTCGAGGGCGTAGTAAAGGCACCGTTCACAATTTCGAAAGTTCGTCATGTAGTCATCATTTGCGGGCGCCCAGGTCGCGAGCCCACAAGCATTCCCGACCGACTGGGTGTCAGGTGGTGGAAGGGGGCGGATATCGGCATGCGCGACGGTTGGCGTGGCGACAGTAAACGCCAAGAGCGACAGCAGGGCGATAGCCCACATTGCTAGCCGATTGCGATCTTTCCATTCTGTCATGACCCCGTCCTCCTTTGAGCTTTCGATGGGCGATCGTCGGCTGCCCCAGAGACGGTAGGGAGACCCTCCTCTGTGGTCCCGCTATGGTCTGCGTGCGATTCTAGCCGGATCGCACACCCGTGCACAGCGTTGTTCTAATGGGGTTTGAATCCGCAGGTCGGCTCTAGCCTCGATCTTTGCTGAGGGTGCGTCAAAGTGCTGACGGAACCA
>NZ_JBEOYO010000126.1:0-3275 GCF_040297125.1 Streptomyces sp. NPDC001868
CCCCTTGTACGACAGCGACGCGCTCCCCACGGACAACCCTTCCCAGGCTGATCAACCAGAAGATCATCCCACCGGTCAGCCAACGTGACAGTGCCGGTTTGCCCCATGTCACGAGCACGAGTCCCAATGTGGTTGGTCAAGGAAATCGGGCTGCGTCGCGATGGGCTGCCAGGCAGCATGGCGGGGTGTCTGATCTGCTGTGGGCTGACGTTGCATACTTCTTCGACCCTGACCTGATGGGAGCGCTGCCCGACGCGCGTGTCCCGGATGCCTCAGCCGAGGACTGGCAGGCACTCCTCGACCTCGTCGCTGAACGAGGCTGGAAGTACCAGTACTCCGAGGGCGAGATCGTGCTGCCGGTGCCCCCAGCCCAGAGAGTGCTCTCCCGTCCAGCCGACGCCGAGTGCCCCGAACTGAGGGTCTGGCCGTCAACCGATGTACTGGCGATCTTCCGTTTCCATGCAGCCGAGGAAATCGACTTCGATGTGGACCTGCGAGAGCTTCAGGGCCAGGAGCGACTCGACGTCTTCTGCCGTTTCCTGCGCGACATCGGTCGACGGCTGGGCAAACCGGTACTGATGGATCCAGAGGGCGATTACGGCCATCCGGTACTCGGGTTCGATGTGGAAGCCGATCGCGTCGTACTCCTGGCGGAACCACCCGTTACGTGACCGCTGTTGCGTTTCCCCGGGTGTTCTTCCTGCCGCAGTAGGTCCGGGAGGCTGCAGCCACCTGCCCAACGTTCAGCTACATGGGGAAGCAAAGCGAGCAGGTCTGGAGAACGCCTGAGCACAGGGTGGGGAGATTCAGATATCGCCATCACCATCGAGGAACCCACAGTGCGGGCGGTTGTTCACCAGGCCGTCCGGGACGTCCGCACCGCCTCTGCCGCCCGCCGGTGCCGGCCTCGATGCGGCTGCGGGGTTGCTCAGACGGGTAGCCGGACGTCGAGGGAGTACAGGCGGGTGATCTGGGTGTCCCGCTCGTTGTCATCGCTGACCAGTAGGAGCTTCACGCGTCCGGTGGTGGTGCGGCCGGTCACGGCGAGTCCTTCGATGTTGTCCAGCAGGGGGTTGGGCTGGGGCTGTTCGGCCGTGGCGCCGAGGGTAGGGCAGTCTGCGAGGTCGGCCAGCAGGGTCTTGGAGGCGAGGCGGGCCGCGCCGCCCGAGGTGAGGTTCTCGGCGCCGCTCACGTCGTCGGCCTTGCGAGGGTCGGCCAGGTAGAGGCGGACGGTGTTGCCGACACCGGCGGTGAAGCCGCGTTCGAGGACGAGCAGCCGACCATCTCCGGCCGGGGCGAGCTCGACGACTCCCAGGCCCTGGTCGGCCTGGTAGCCGTACTGGGCACCGGTCTTGAAGGGCTTGCCCAGACCGGCGCGATGCCAGGTCTGCAGCCGCACCACGCCCGTCTCGTCGCCGGAGAGCGAGCCCTCCATCGAGGCGACCAGGGTGCGTCCGCCGGTCTGGAGGGTCAGTCCCTCGAAGGTCTGGTTGCGTACGGCGCGTCCTGCCGGGGCGACGGCGAGGGCGGCCGGTACCGGCAGTGACTCGACCGCTTTGCCGTCGCGGTCGTAGCGGGTGACGGACGGTTCGGTCTCGGAGCTGATCAGTCGGCTGCCGTCCCGGTCGACGGCCAGGCCCTCGGAGTCCGGCGCCGCGCCGTTCAGATCGGTCAGCGGGGCCACGGCCACCGCCTCGGCTCTCAAAGAGCGGCCCGTCTCGCGCACCTTGAGCGAGTAGAGGTACGACTCGTCGGACACGGCGGTGATCCGGCCGCCCCGGTCGACGGCGAGGGCGGACATGTTGCCGACGAAAACGCCGTCCAGCGTCTTCTTGTCGAGGTCGTCGGAGAAGGCCCGTATGCGGACCAGGTCGGAACAGTCACGCGACGCGGCGGACGAGGCCGGGGCGTCGGCCTGGGCCAGGGCGGCACCCATGGTCACGGCCACACTGATAGCCGCTACAACAGTGATCGACCTACGCAAGCGCATGCGCAACGCTGATCAACATCGTGGTCGCGCAAGCGTCGTTCATTGCCGCACTGATGTTCTACGTGGGGGTGATCTACACAGGCGCGTACTACGGCTACTTTCACCTTTCCCCTTTCGCGCTCGGCTTCGGCTTCGGTGAATTCGTCCTGCACAGCCTGCACTTGGTGACGTTTCCGGTTCTTGTGGGCGCCGCAGCGCTGCTCTTCGTCGTTGCGGCCGCTGGCCATCGGCCGCAAAAGGGACTCCACAGCTCCCTGATGCGCAGCGCCGGACGGGGGGCGTCGGCTCTGGCCCGCCATTATCTGGTCGTCGTGGCCGCCGGCTTGCTGCTGCTCGTGCTGTGGTGGCAGTGGCAGGTGCTTCTGCCGTACCGCTGGGTGGGGCCCCTCCTCGTCGGCATCGGCCTGGTGCTCGGAGTGGTGCGCCAGGCTGGACTGAGCCGCACAGGGAGCCCGTGGGAGACGGCATTGCTGGTCCTGGCCGCCGGATTGTTCCTGCTCTGGGCAGTCACCCTTGTCTCCGGCCAACTGGGCGAACGGAACGCCAGGAGCGACGCTCGCAAGGTAACCCTGCGCACCGGTCTGGTGGTCCACAGCGCCCAGTCACTCGGCCTCTCCTCGTGGGCGCCCGGCCTGCGCCACCGGGATCTCGGCGCGGGCGTCCACCTTCGCCACCGCTACGAAGGCCTGCGGCTCATCGTGGAGCGCGCCGGGCGTTACTACGCCGTGCCCATCGGCTGGCGGGCGCGGACCGACAACGTCTTCATTCTCAGGGAGGGCGAGGGCGTGCGCATCGAGCTCACGCCCGGCGTGCTGTAGAAAGGCGCCTGCTCGTTCCTGCCCGTGGTGCTGAACTCCGTCGTGTTCCGCTCCAGCAGCCAAGACCTCACCACCTGGGGCACCTACACCGAGATGGCCAGCCGCTTCACCGAGCCCGTCCTTCTCGCCGGCCGTCCTCGCCATGCGCAGCCGCATCAAACGCTGACAGCCGCAACCACCCACGACGCTTGTTCGGCAAAGCTGACCTCGGGCACCTGGACCCGGCTACACCACCTGGCAGCAGGCATGAGCGGCAGCAGCCAGAAGGCGAAGAAGCAGCCGCGGCCGGTCCGTACGGTGCGGCGCGACGGGCGCGAGCCGATGGGGCTCGATGCCGCAATCGGCGCGCTGGTGACCGAGCGGGCTTGGGAGCTCCCGGCTGCCGGCGAGGTGGGAGGGGGGTGGCCATCGGCGGCTCGCAGAGGGACGCGGCCGCGCGGGGGGGGCGGGGGGGCGGCCCGAGCGGT
>NZ_JBEOYO010000127.1:0-3179 GCF_040297125.1 Streptomyces sp. NPDC001868
GAACGAGAAACAGAACGAGACAGAGAACGGGGACGAACCACATGTCACGAGTCCGACGCACACTGACGGTCACGGCCATGGCCACCATGCTCACCGCCACACTGGCCGGCGGAACGGCCGCGGCCACCGAGATCGGCACGATGGCGCAGGGCGGCAAGTGCGACTACAACCAGCTGGACAAGCCCACGATCCGCAGCCACAAGGGCAAGGGCGACGACAGGTACAACGACGGCAAAACCAAGAAGTACGGCCGCGAACTGATCCTCTCGACAGGGAAGATCACCGACAACTCCGCGGCAATGCTCAGCGGAAAGGTGCGCAAGGGCGACGAGGTGTGGGTCGACATCAGCCACGACGAGGGCAACAACTGGAAGGGCGCCTGCGGCAACGTCAAGGCCACGAAGAAGGGCCAGAAGATCTACTCCAAGTGGTACAAACACTCCGGCGGTACCGTCAAGGACCGCGTGATCCGCGCCTGCGCGCGCACCACCACGGGCGCCTCGGACACCGGCAAGCGCGTCACCTGGTGCGCGGACATCGGCGACGTGAAGTCGAAGGCCGGCGCCCGCTGGTGGTCGGACAAGGACTAGCCGCGGCTGAACACCCGCCCTTCGCCCGCCGTTCGAACCCGCTTGCTTCGATCAAGGTCTCTGAACGAGGAGGCCGACATGACCGAACCGCTGTCGGGGATGCGGGCCGACTACGCCGACGCCGACGACCCGGTCCTGATCCGGCCGGACGGTACTCCTGTGGACGCCTGGCGGGAGGACTAACCGTGACCAGCGCATGGAGCGCGGGGAGTACGACCTGCACAAGCGCCTCCAGCAGATTGAGCTGCTGAAGCTGCGGGGCTGGATCAAGGAGACCGGGCGTCGGCTCGTCGTCGTGTTCGAGGACAGGGACGCCGCCGGCAAGGGCGGCACGATCAAACGGTTCACCGGGCATCTCAACCCCCGCGGCGCGCGGGTGGTGGCCGCGGAGAACGCAGCGGCGAAGTTCTCGTATGGCATAGGCCATGCCCCATGGGGCATGGGGAGGCACTGTGCGGGGGCACGAGGGGCCCTCAGGCCGCGGGCCTCCTGATTCCAAGTTCCCGCAAGGTCGCCGGAAGCCGGCTCCGCAACTCTTGGCGGGCCAGCCGGTGAACGGGACGGACCGGCACGACAGCGAACACCACAACCAGGAGGAACTCATGGCTTGGCTGAAGAGGGCAGGCGCCACGGCGCTGACCGGCGGGGTCGCGCTGGCCTGCGCGACGACGTTCGGGGTGGCTCCGGCGGTGGCGGCCGTTCCGGACAAGTGCAACAGCGACTACCAGAGCAAGACGTTCGACACCCCGGGTTCCAACGTCACTTTCAAGATCAAGTTGTGCGTGTCGCTGAACAGCAGCACCGGCAAGTACCACGCGTACGCGATGGGGAGCTGGAGCGGCGGGGGCAACTACGTCGTCGGCGAGATGGACAAGTTCCTGCTGGGTCTCAGGCTGGAGCGCAGCGACGCCCTCATGAGGTACGAGAGCTGCGAGTTCAGGAGCGGCATCAACTGGATCGAGGCGGATTCCTTCAAGCCCAGCGACATACCCACCATCATCTCGGGCGAATGCGACCTGAACACGGACTCGACGAACAGCGGCGGAGGCAAGTGGACCGCCGACGGAAAGATCATCTACAACATCAACAACGACGGTGACGGCGACAAGACCTGGGAGCTGGGCGGGTCGCCCGGCTACGACGACTGACGCAGACCGCGTGTGTGTAGGGCCCGCCCGCCGACCGGCGGGCCCTGCCGCATTCCGGACACGCCCCGCGCAGAGGCCACCGAGGCCGGGCACGCTCTCGCTCACAGTGGGCTTTGGCTCGAATCGCAGGACACGCCACCTCACGGCATCCCTTTGATCCAGGCTCCCCCCGGCCGTCCGGAAGCGGCCCATGTCAACGGTTCGGCCTCCGCCGCCCTGTCCCAGCTCCTAGGCCGGTTGCGAGAGGCGACCCGCGAAGTGCGTGCCGAAGTCCTCCGGAGCCCTGCCCGGCAAGAAGTCCCGGTACGTCGCGAGCTTCTGGAAGCCCTGGAGCGGGTCAGGGCCGCGCGTGCACAGTTGAATGCCGTTCTCCTCGAACAGATCGATCACATCAACGGAGGCCGCGCGCGCCATGCATAGAAGTGAGCTGGCCTGTTCCCCGTCTAAAGGTTGTCCCGTAACTGCAAGCTGGGTCTAGGCTGAACCAGCCATCCGGGTATCGATCTTGTGGAGGCTGAGACTGCGCCTATGGACATATCTCTGCGCCAGCTTGAGGACAGCGACCTGCCGATCTTCTGGCAGCAGTTGACGGATTCCGAGTTGCAGCGGATGGCAGCTGTGACCAGGAAGTATCACTACGACCGTGGCCACTTCGACCAGCACTGGGCAAAGGTGCGCTCGGACCCGTCCGTGATCTTGCGAACCGTTCTTGCTGACGGCGTTGTAGCAGGGCATGCCGCTGTTTTCGGTCCGCCCCAGGAGCGTGAGGTCACGTATGTCATTGGGCGAGCTCATTGGGGTCAGGGCATAGCTACCACCGTCCTTGCCGAAATGATCGAGCTGGAGCCCGTCCGGCCGCTCCACGCCGACGCCGCCGCTGACAACGCCGGCTCCATCCGTGTGCTGGAGAAGTGCGGCTTCATCGTCACGGGGAAGAGCCGGTGCTTCGCCCGGGCTCGTGACGAGGAGATCGACCTGGTGCACTTGACGCTGAGCTGAGCACAGGGGCGTCGCCAGTACCGCTCAACCGGCCAATGCGAGGTTGTGCAAGCGGGCGATGCCGAGCATGGCCTGGTGAACGCCGTTGCCCTTGAGTCGGCAGTCACGGAGGATCTTCCAGTTCTTCAGCCGGGAGAGCGCGTGTTCCACCCGGGCCCGGGCTCGGCGATGGACGGTGTTCTCCGCCTCCTGCTGCTGGCTGAGGTGCGTCTGGCCGCGCCGTTTGCGGTGTGGGATGAGGAGCCCGGTTCCCTGATAGCCGCCGTCAGCGATGGTTGGGGCGCCGCGGCAGGTCCTGTCGACACCGGACTCCGTGAATGCCCGGCAGTCGTTGCGCCTGCCGGGCAGCGGGAGGCCGACCGCCACGACCAAGCGGCTATTGGCGTCGATGACGACCTGCAGGTTCGTCGAGTACCGGTAGTTCTTGCTGGACGCGGCGACG
>NZ_JBEOYO010000128.1:0-2652 GCF_040297125.1 Streptomyces sp. NPDC001868
ATCGGGGTCGTGAAGAACCAGCCGTACCGCCTCGCCTCCGACGTCTGGGGCATCGGCTTCCTCACCGCCGACAAGATCGCCCAGTCCGTCGGCATGGGCAGTGGCAGGCGCGCGGCGGCTTACTCGGCGTAGATCTCGCCGGTACCGGCGTCGACCATCACCTGCGACGGTTCACAGCCGGCACCGTCCCGGTCGGGCGTGCAGCGTGTGTCGGCGACGCTCACGGACCACATGACGCGCCAAGGGCCATGCCCGCCCTTGAGGCGGTCGGTTTTCAGAACGTCTGCCTGTATCCGGAGCACGCCGGGTTCTCCCCCGTTCTTGCCCTCTTCCGTTCTGACGATCTCCTCGACCCGCTTGGCCGGGATCAGCTCGGCAGGGAGCTTCACGTGCTTGGGTCCGAAGTCGACCAGCAGCTGAGAGACGCGTCCGGCCCGGTTGATCTGGACGTCGAGGCTGCGCGGCATCACCACCCCGCGCTCTTTGAACCGCCAGGACGTGAGCCACCCGAACTCGGCCTCGGCACCCACGGGCACCGTCTCGCGCCAGGGGGCCGCCTCGGCCCATGGGTAGTGCGCCTTCATGTACGTACGGGCCACGCGGTAGGCACTTCGGGCGTCGTGGGGCGTCACGGAGCCTTGGACGGGGAAGCTCGCCTGTGTCGGGCGGCTGGAATCCTCAAGGCTCACGCTCAGTTGGCGGCCACCAGGCCACGTCAACTGGCCGGTGTGTCCGCCCGCGATCTGGATGGACAGCGAACCGTCGTAGCCATCGATACCCGGGCTCACCTGCACGGCGCCGACCTGGTACCGGTCGCCGAACGCCTGGCGTATGGCGCGCTCGGCGACTTCGCGCTCGTCGTCGTGTGCATCCTGGACGCTGGAACCGTCAACGCTGTAGGGAGTGATCGCGGCCTGGAAGACGGCCGCCCCGGCCACGCCCAGTGCCCCGGCAGCCAGCAGCGTGCGCCTGGCCCATGAGCGCCACGCGACATGACCTCGCGTCAGCGCGAGCCCACCGACCACGCCGAGCACGCCGCCGCCGACGTTCATCTCCACATCCGCGCTGTGACAGATTCCGCCCCCGAAGGGTGCTAGGGCCTGGGTGAGTTCGATCAGGCAGGGCAGAGTCAGGACACCGGCCAGTACGGGAATGGGACGCCGCAGAGCCAGAACGCCGAACAGCCCGAGCGGGACGAACATCGCCAGGTTCCACAGACCCTGCGTGGTGTACAGCGGCTCGGTGATCTCATGGTTGATAACACACTCGGCCCGTCCGTGTTCACCACTCCGCAGCGCGAGGGTGACGCCGAGGATTCCGGTCAGGCAAAACCCGAGCGGCAGCCACCAGAGAGCATGGGCAGTTCGGCGCCGACGAGCGACGGCCCACGCGATCACTCCTACGACGACGGCGACGAGAGTGAGTCCGACCAAGAGCCAGATGTCGTGGAAGGCGGCGGCAAACACATCCTTGCTCTTTCTCGGCTTGTTGCCTGGAAAAGCGCCCCCGCGAGAATGCTCGGGGGCGCCACGAAATGCCTACAGGTTCAGGTCAGCACTTCTGAATGGGGGTCTGACGCTTGTCGCTCCCCCGCTCCTGCAGGAGACCGATGGACGCCTTGCACTCCTGGTTCCGATCGCCGAAACTCCAGGTCTTCTGCTTTGTCTGCCCCCTCGTCTGCGCGAAGTAGGAGCTCCAGCGCTCGGTGCCGTTCCGGCTGTAGCCGAGCCGCAGCGTGACACGGCCGCCGTCGTTCTTTTCGTAGGCGGTGTGGGCCTTTGTGTCGGTGTCGTGCGTCCTCTTCCAGTGGACCAGCACCCCGTTGTCGAGCTTGGTGCACCGCACCCAGGGCTGGCCGGTCGTTCCGTCGGAATTGCAGTCGAAGGCGAGGGCGCGAACGACCCCCGACGGCTCGTCGGTGGACGTGTCGTCGGCAGCGGCGTATCCGACGGCCGGGGTCAGCGCGAAAAGCAGCGCCGCGCCGATGGTGGCGACCCGGCGAGTGTGGACAAAGGTACGCATAAGAGATCCCTCCCGTTTTCCATGGAACACAGGACGCCCACCGACCCGAGTGGCGGAGTCGTTCGGAACACGGGGGAATACCCAGGCGCGCCAAGACCATACCGGCGCGCCAGATATGCCGGAATCCGGCATATAGATAACCCCGTTGAAGCGCCACCGCTTTCTGCGTCAGCGCGTGTTCCGATGGCCTGGTCAGGGCCCCGGACGCCGCGATCACCATACAAACATGTGCACGATTTTGCCACTGGGTAACGAGAGCGGAATGCGCTGCGGCGCATTGTGAGTTCGGGGTCGGGACGTACGTCGGAGCCGGAACCCGGGAAGAGGAGACCCGCTGCCCGCCCCCGGCTGTCACACCCGGCCGGTACCGTCGGATCATGGCTCAACAGGCGGGGACCCAGACCGGGGAGCGGCGACTCGCCGTACTCGAAGGCGTACTGGAACGCATCACCTACGCCAACGAGGACAACGGCTACACGGTCGCGCGCGTGGACACCGGGCGGGGCGGCGGTGACCTTCTCACCGTCGTGGGCGCGTTGCTGGGTGCCCAGGTCGGCGAATCCCTCCGTATGGAGGGCCGTTGGGGCTCGCACCCGCAGTACGGCAAGCAGTTCACCGTGGAGAACTACA
>NZ_JBEOYO010000129.1:0-2521 GCF_040297125.1 Streptomyces sp. NPDC001868
AGGCCCCGCTCCAGTCCTTCGGCTCCGGCTCACTCTCACAGGTGGTAAGTCACACCGCCTCCCGGCCGGGGACCGGCATGGTCGGTGCCGTTCACGACGGTCCCGGATCTCAACGAGCGGCCGGAAGATGTCGTGTTGAGCAGGCGGGACACGGGCCCGCCAGCGGCCGCATGGAGGGTGCTGCCACGAGGCGGGATGCCCGTGTCAGGTGACATGTGGTGACCGGTTCGGCCGGGTGGGAGGGCAGTGTCGCCAAGGCACGTACGAGGCGGCCCAGGCGGCTGTCGGCGTCGACGGCCATGCGTGATCTCCGGACAGTGGGGGCATATCGGGCCGCCGCGGCCTACCGGCGTATCGCTCCCTGCTGGAGCGTCCGCAGAGACGGCGTCACGGACCGGGTGGTGTCTGCCGCCTGTTGGGGGCCGGCCTGGAGCGCGACACACGGCAATCGCTGATCCACGTCCTGTAGGGCGGGCCTGCAAGGAAAGACGCAGCCCCTGAGGAGGGGAGCGGGTGACCGGGAGTGCCGCGCGGACTCCGCGCAGAGGCGTCGCGCCTGGAGACGGGACAGTTACAGCTGACGTGCTGTTCCACCCCGGGCGCGACGTTCGGAGGCAGAGACGGTCGTGGCCACCCGGACAACAGCAACGAGGCCGGGATCTGGTGGTCCCGGCCTTCGCGTCTGACGTACTGTGCGCCAGCGGGAGGGCGGGCGCGGTAGATCTTGGGTCAGGAGAACAGGCGATCTACTTCTTTCCCATCTTGATCGAAAACAATGACATCACCGTAAATCCAGACAGTAGGGCTGCCGCATAGGAAGGGACGCGACACGCTGCGCGCGGCCAGTTGGCCTGACCGACCCCGTCAGACCAGGCAAAACTCGTTACCTTCCGGGTCTGCCATCACCACGTGATCCGGCCTGCCCTGCAACTCGTCCTCACGGACCACGGTCGCGCCCGCAGCGGTCAACCGCTCCACCGCCTCGACCACGCGCGGCCAGCGCACCTCCCACGGGGTTTCACGGCCGCCACCAACTTGCACGTCGATATGCAGCCGGTTCTTCGCCACCTTCGGCTCCGGCACCTTCAGGAAGGACAAGGTGGGGCCCACGCCGTCAGGATCTGAGAGGTACGCCCCGTCATCCCACTCGTCCTCCGGAACCTCATGATGCGAGAACCACTCCTCCCAGCTCCCGAACCCTGCGGGCGGGGGCTTCTCCTCGTAGCCCAACGCCAGCGCCCAGAACGCGGCCAGTTTCCCCGGGTGCGCGCAGTCGATCGTCAAGCTCCACTTGGTCGCCATGAGCCCTCCCCAGTCGGATGAACGGACTGTACCGCGCACCTCCGACACCTCCTGCCCGCTGCCTCAAGCGTGCGCCGCGGCCTGACGAACGGCATTAGGAATCCCTACCTTGTTGATCGGGATGAGCAAGCCATTCGTAGGGTTGGCTCACCCAGGGGTGTCGGGTGTGGCTTTCAGTAGTCTGCCGTCCGTGGCTTCAGACGATTGGCCGCCCGACACCCCCGCGACGACTCGGCTGCTGATTAGGAATTGCGATCCGATCGCTGAGTAGGGACTCGCCAGCGAGGTCGTCTGTGGTGCATGCGGGCAAGTAAGCGATCTCTGGAGAGTGCGCGTGACAGCGATCTGGGCCGGTATCGATGCCGGCAAGACCCATCACCACTGCGTGGTGGTCGACGGCACCGGCAAGCGGCTGTTGTCGCGACGAGTGGCCAACGACGAGCCGGAACTGCTGAGACTCCTGGCCGACGTCCTCGCCCTGGGCGACGAGGTCACCTGGGGCATCGACCTGGCCGACGGCGGTGCTGCCCTGCTGATCGACCTGCTGATCAACCACGGTCAGTACACGCTCTACATCCCCGGCATGGCAGTCAACCGGGCATCCGAAGGCTACCGGGGCGAAGGCAAGACTGACGCCAAGGATGCAGCGATTATTGCAGATCAGGCCCGCATTCGGCGGGATCTGCAACCCCTGCGGCCCGGCGACGAACTGGTCACCGAACTGAAGATCCTCACCGTTCACCGACGCGACCTCACCGACGACCGCACCCGTGCGATCAACAGGCTGCGGGGCCGCCTCACCGGAATCTTCCCGGCCCTCGAACGAACTCTGGACGTGACCAACGCTGGGCCCCTCGTCCTGCTCACCGGCTACCAGACCCCGGCGGCCATCCGCCGCACCGGTGCCCGCCGACTGGAGACCTGGCTGCGCAACCGCAAGGTCCGCGGCGCCGCCCAACTGGCGCAGGCCGCCGTGGAAGCTGCTGAGCGCCAGCACACCAGCGTGCTCGGGGAGAAGCCGACCGCCCAGCTCGTACACACCCTGGCGAGGGAGGTGATGCGCCTCAACGAGCAAGTCGCCGAGATCGACAAGCTCATCAAGGCCCTGTTTCGCGAGCACAAAAAGGGTCTGCCGCACGATCGGGTGACATCTGAACTGGCTTGCCCTGTGGGGCAGGTGGGAAGGATGTCGCTGTGCCCAAGCCTTATCCGGAGGAGT
>NZ_JBEOYO010000130.1:0-2453 GCF_040297125.1 Streptomyces sp. NPDC001868
GAGGCATTGTCAAATCCTGTGGACTGACCAGACAGCCCAATGGCCGTTCGATCAAGTAAGCGGCTTGCGGTAACGGACGTACTCGTTCTGCCGCCGGAACCCCACACTCTCGTAGAGGTCGTAGGACCGGTGCGGATTTGCCGTGCCCGTGAACAGCCGGGCGGTCATTGCACCCTGCTCGCGAAGGCTCCGCAGACCGTCCAGCAGCAGAACCCGGCCGATTCCGAGGCGTCGCTGGTCCGTCCGGACACTCAGCTCTTCGACCTCGCCCACGGTGTGGTCGTGACGGCGGATGGAGCAGAGGGCGACGCCGACCATGTCCTGCCCGTTCCAGGCAGCCCTCCAGCATGCCGGGTTGGCGGTGTCGACGAAGTCCTGGAAAGGCCATCTCTGAGTGAAACCGGTGTCCGCATACGAATCGACGACCGTCCTCCAGGCTTCACGGTAGTGGCTTGTCCCGATCGGCCCTGTCCGTATCCCGGCTGGCAGTTCGCTGCCCGGCTCGGGCACCTGCTGCAGATCGCCCAGCTCCAGCTCGACCAGGCTGAAGACACGTCGGTAGCCGGCTGCGCGCAGAAGTGCCGTGGCGTCCTGCTCGGAGGCCATGGCGTTCGCGCCGATCACTGCCGTCCGCGCCGTTCCGTGCTGTTTGACGAGTCGGCGGATCCGTTCTTCGGCCCAGCTCAGCATGGTTGAGCCGATGCCCTGGCCGCGATGCTCGGGCAAGAGGTAGCCGCGGTGCAGGTATAGCCACGTGTCGTCCCGCTCTTGCCACCACCGGATCGTCGAGTAGCCGACGACGCTCCCGTCGCGCACCACCAGGATCTGGTTCTTGGACGGCTCCTCCAACTTGGCAGAAGCTTCGGCGATCTCGGCCGCGGTCGGGAGCCCTTCCACTACCGAATAGGCATCGACCTGGTCCTGTTCAGCACAACCCCGCCGCACCGCGGCCATGGCTCCGTGGTCTTCGTCGCCGCGATACGGCCGGAACCCGAAGCCGACCGGAAGCTCATGTCCTGCCGTGCCATCCGACATGACCGGATGATCTCGAACTTCGAGGCAGGTCCGCCACCCTATTCACGCCGCGGTCGTCCGCGGCCGTTCAACGAGCTGGCCGCGTTCAAAGCGGGCCCCGGCTCGGACGAGGGCGACGAGGTGGGGTGCGTTCACGGCTCGCCAGCGGGCCTGGGCGGACTCGACGAGCTTGAAGACCATCGCCAGGGCGGCGGCCCGGGATCCGGCGCCCTTGGTGACCTTGGTCCGCAGCCGGACGGTCGCGAAGGTCGACTCGATGGGGTTGGTTGTCCGCAGGTGGATCCAGTGCTCGGCGGGGAAGTCGTAGAACGCCAGCAGCTCGTCCTCGTCATCGACGATCTTCTTGACGGCCTTGGGGAACTTCGCGCCGTACTGCCTGGCGAACGCCTTGACTGCGGCGGCCGCGTGCTCCTTGTCCTCGGCGTTGTAGATGTCCTGGATGGCCTTCTTCGCCGCGGGCTGAGCTGACTTCGGGAGGCTGTCGAGGCAGTTGGCCGTTTTGTGAACCCAGCATCTTTGGTGGCGGGTTTCCGGGAAGACCTCGTTCAACGCGTTCCAGAAGCCCAGGGCGCCGTCGCCGACGGCGAGGACGGGAGCACGCATGCCGCGCCGCTGGCAGTCCCGCAGCAGGCTTGCCCAGGACTGCGAGGACTCGCGGTAGCCGTCGGCCATCGCGATCAGCTCCTTGGTTCCGTCCGCGCGCACGCCCATGACGACCAGGACCGCGGCCTTCGCCTCCTCCAGCCGTATGCGCAGGTGGATACCGTCGGCCCAGACGTAGACGTAGTCCGTGGCGGACAGGTCGCGCTCGCTGAACGTCTTGTGGTCGGCCTGCCACTGGGTGGTCAGCCGGGTGACGGTGGCCGGGGACAGGCCGGCCGAGGAGCCGAGGAACTGCTCCAGCGCGGGCACGAAATCCCCGCTGGACAGCCCGTGGAGGTAGAGGAGCGGCAGCACCTCGCTGATCTTCGGGGACTTGCGGCACCACGGCGGCAGGATCGCCGAGGAAAACCGCTTGCGCTCGCCGGTTGCCTCGTCGATGCGCCTGTCGTTGATGCGCGGGGCCTTCACCTCGACCGTCCCGGCCGCGGTGGTCACCGAGCGGGGCTGGTGATAGCCGTTGCGGACCACCAGGCGGCGCCCGTTCTCGTCTCGCTGGTCGGCCAACTCGGCTATGTAGGAGTTGACTTCAGCCTCCAGAGCGGCGGCCAGCATCCGCCGCGCGCCGTCGCGGACGATGTCGTCGATCAGGGAGCCAGTCTCGGTCGTTCCATCGGCATTCACTACGCTCAGCACGGGCGTGCCTTCCCGACCGACGGTGCAACGTCGGCCTGCTCGATGACCAGAAGTCGATCACTCGGGAAGGTACGCCCTTCGCGTCCAACCCGAGGCCGATCCACAGGTCATGAGCATTGCTC
>NZ_JBEOYO010000131.1:0-2202 GCF_040297125.1 Streptomyces sp. NPDC001868
GGCCTTGATCCGTGACCGACGGTGCTACCAGGTCACACCCCCAGCCACAGCCGCGGCTTGACATCAGCATTGGGAAGCACCTGGACGAGGTCTTCATCAAGATCAACAGCGAGCAGACATACCTGTGGCGGGCCGTCGACCAGGACGGCAACGTCCTCGACATCCTGGTGCAGAAGCGCCGGGACAAGGCCGCGGCCAGGCGCTTCCTCCGCAGGCTGATGAAGAAGACGCGCATGGTGCCGCGGGTGGTCGTCACCGACAAGCTCCGCTCCTGCGGCGCCGCCCACCGCGAGGTCATGCCCTCGGTGGAACATCGCTCGCACAAGGGCCTGAACAACCAGGCGGAGAACAGCCACCAACCCACCAGACAGCGCGAACACGCGATGAAACGCTTCCGCTCCGCGGGCGGAGCACAGCGATTCCTGTCCGCGTTCAGCGGTATCTCGCCCCACTTCCGACCCCGCCGCCATGTGATGCCCGCCCACGTCTACCGAGCCGAGATGACCGTCCGCTTCGCAATCTGGGAGCAGATCACCGGCGTCGCCGGCCTCGCCACCGCGGCCTGAACACAGCCCGGAACCAGGCTCCACCACACCACACCACGACGCGCCGTCAGGCAGTCACACAGCCAACAACGTGACAACGCCGACCAGTGCTGTGGCACGACGACGAACCGGGCCCACCGATGTGGTGAAGGCCATCCGGCCCGATCGCGGCGGAGGCCCGCGCGTGGATGGTTCGTACGACATGGCGACGGGCTGAACCCTGAGCACGAACTGTATTGACATGTTCACGAAGTGTCCTTATGGTCCAGGCCAATACCTTCCAACACCCGGAACTCTGTTCTCATCTGTGAATGGAAGAGGTCATCGGATGGCGCGAAACAGAACCGCCCTGCTCGGTGTTCTCGCTCTACTGGCCGGCCTGCTGAGCCTTCAGTTCACGGGCCCGGCCGCCCAGGCGACGGCAGCGCCGGCCGCCTTCACCCATCCCGGCGTGCTGGTGAGCCGGGCCCAGCTCGACCACGCCCGATCGAAAGTACAGGCCGGCCAGCAGCCCTGGAAGGCCGCGTACGACGGCATGATCGCCAGCTCCTACGCCTCGCTGTCGCGCACCGCGAAGCCGCGGGCCGTCGTGGAGTGCGGCTCGTCGTCCAACCCCAACAACGGCTGCACCGACGAGCGCCAGGACGCCATCGCGGCCTACACCGACGCGCTCGCCTGGTACTTCACCCGGGACAGCAGGTACGCCAAGAAGGCGATCGAGATCATGGACGCCTGGTCCGCGACCATCACTGATCACACCAACAGCAACGCCCCGCTGCAGTCAGGCTGGGCCGGATCGACCTGGCCGCGCGCCGCCGAGATCATCAAGTACACCTACGACGGCGGCTGGCCCAACGCAGGCCGCTTCGCGACCATGCTGCGCAACGTGTACCTCCCCGAGGTGATCAATGGCGCGGCGACCAAGAACGGCAACTGGGAACTGGTCATGACCGAGGCGGCGATCGGCATCTCGGTCTTCATCGAGGACCGCACCAGCTACGACAAGGCGGTCAGCACCTACCTCGCGCGCACCCCCGCGTACGTCTACTTGACCAGTGACGGCGACCTGCCCGAGCCGCCCGCCAACAGCAGCATCGACACCAGCGCCGAGATCATCAACTACTGGCAGGGCCAGAGCACCTTCAACAACGGCCTCGCCCAGGAGACCTGCCGCGACTTCGGGCACACCGGCTGGGGTGTCGCCTCCATCGCCAACATCGCGGAGACCAGCCGCATCCAGGGCCAGGACCTCTACCCGAAGATCCAGGACCGGCTGCGCTACGCGCTGGGCTTCCACACCTCCTACGAAAACGGCACCGCCGCGCCCTCCTGGCTGTGCGACGGCTCGATCAAGACGGGCCTCGGCCGGGTCACTGAGGTCGGCTTCAATGCCCTCCACAACCGCCTCGGCATCAGCATGTCCAACACCCAGAAGTACACCGAGGCACACCGGCCGTCCGGCACGGACAACTACTTCAACGCCTGGACGACCCTCACGCACGCGGACAACCCCTACTGACCGTCTCCGGCCGGGGGGGGGGGGGCCCCCGCGCCGCCGTGCGCGGGGCCGGGGGTCGCCCGGGCGGCGCGGCCGGGTCCGTCACCTGCGGCAACGGGTTCCGCTGCGGCCACGGGCTCGGGAACGACGACCGGGGCG
>NZ_JBEOYO010000132.1:0-2171 GCF_040297125.1 Streptomyces sp. NPDC001868
GGTGAGCATGGTGGCCATGGCCGTGACCGTCAGTGTGCGTCGGACTCGTGACATGTGGTTCGTCCCCGTTCTCTGTCTCGTTCTGTTTCTCGTTCGTTCCGTGTCGGACGTTGGTCTGTGCCGACGAGATCAACTGTGCTGTTCCGTTTGGGCCGTGGGCCAGTGATCTCGCGTCTCAACTCGCCATGGGACGTGGGCCACGCCGTTGACCTGGTGCGTTGCAGACGGTTTGGGACGGGCATGGAATGCTGGGCGGAAGTCGGAGCAAGGTGTCACGGGGGTAGAGGCCTTGGACGGGACGCGGGAAGCCAAGGAGTTGGCCGCCGTTCTGGCGGAGCTGAAGAGGCGCAGCGGCCTCAGCTACCAGGAGTTGGGGCGGCGGGTCTTCACCAGCAGTTCCACCCTTCACCGGTACTGCAGCGGCAAGGGGGTGCCGGGCGACTACGACCTCGTCGTCCGTATCGCCAAGGAGTGCGGAGCCGACGCGGACGAACTGAACACGCTGCTGCGACGCTGGCGGGCCGCGACCGGGCAGGAACCGGAACGAGGGGCGGGGCGGGAATCAGGGCAGGGGCCGGCGCCGGCGCCCGTTCGGCGGCGTCCCCTGGGCACGAGGTTCGTCCTGGCCGCCGTCATGGCACTGGTCGTCCTCTGCACCGCCGTCGCGAGCGCCCCGTACGAGGCGGCGACGACGACCGTGCCGACGCCGGCCGGGGCGACGAGCTGGGCGCAGGCGCCGAAGCCCGTCGATCCGGAACTGTTCGGCGTGACGATGAACAGCTCCAGCGGGGCCATGCCGTCCTTTCAGACCGGCGCGCTGCGGCTGTGGGACAGCGAGACCCGCTGGGCCCAGGTGGAACCCGTACGCGGGGAGTACGACTGGTCCACGCTCGACCGGCTCCTCGACGGTGCCGAACAGGAGGGCCTGCCCACGTTGTTCGTCTTCGGCGGTACGCCCGCCTGGGCCGCCCCGGAGGCCCGGAAGGCCGCGTATCCGGACGGTTCGCGAGCGGCGCCACCGGACGACCTGGACGACTGGGACGTCTTCGTGCGTGCTCTCGTAGGGCATGCGGGTGCCCGTATCGACGCGTACGAGCTGTGGGTCATGGCGAACCATGAGCACCACTACAACGGCAGCGTCGCGACACTCGTGGAGATGACCCGGCGGGCGAGCCGCATCATCCGGGAGGCCGACGCGGACGCGACCGTGGTGTGCCCCTCGATCACCGAGCTGTGGACGGCCGATGCACACGAATACCTGCTGCGATTCGCCGAGTCGGGCGGCTACCAGTACTGCGACGCGGCGGGGATCAAGCTGTACCAGCGTCAGGTCACCGACCCGCCGGAGACCATGCTGGAGGCGGTGCGCGATGTCGACCGGACGTTCCAGCGGGCGGGGTACCACCTGCCGCTGTGGAGCACCGGCACCACGCAGACCGTGACGCTGAACGATCCGCTGCAGGACGACACGGCGGCCGACTACGCGGTCCGCTTCTATCTGACGGGCCTGTACGCCCGGCACCGGGGCCTGGCCCGCATGTACTTCTACGCATGGGGCAACGGCAAGATCCCCCTCGTCCTCCAGGCCGAGGGCCAACCACCCACCAAGGCGGGCCTGTTCGTCGCCCGCCTCCAGCGGTGGCTGGCCCACGCGGACGTCCGCTCCTGCGGCCACGGCCTCCAGATCGCCCTGCCCGAGAACGTCTGGCAGTGCGAGTTCCTCATGCCCGACGAGCACGGCACCCTCCGCAAGGCCCGCATCCGCTGGACCCACATGGGCACGGCCGACACCCCCCTCGGCACCGGCGCCCGCAGCGTCGAGTACCTCGACAGCACCGCTCGCGAGGTCGACGACCGCGAAACGGAACACATCACGGAACGACCGATACTGATCCGGTACGACTGACCGAACCCGAGAGTGCCCCTCATCCCGCAGGTCGGAACGGCCGTCGCAGCCACGAGTCGAGCGCGGCGTAGTCGCCGTCGGTGAGACCGAGGCGGGGGTCGACGCGATGGAGCAGGGCCAGGCCCCGATGGTGGACGGCGCCCCAGGCCCGGTCCCGGTCGGTGACCTCGTCGTCAACCCATACGAACGGCCGCCCCGCCGTCCACGCGACGAGGGTGCGGGTCTCCTAGTGCGGTCCGCCGCGTACGTCCTGATTGTCCCGCCG
>NZ_JBEOYO010000133.1:0-2111 GCF_040297125.1 Streptomyces sp. NPDC001868
CCCGCCGGCGGCCACTCCGCCCTCTGCCCTCACAGCCCTCCAGGCTCGGGTTCGAGCCCTGAGCAGCGACTCCAGCGCATGATCAAGACAACGTGTTAATGATCGGCAAGCCCTAACGAGGCACGAGTGCCGCCGGAGGACATCGCCGGTGTAGCGCTGTTCTTGGCGTCGGGAAAGGCGGCGTTCATCAACGGAGCCATTCTGCTGGTCGACGGCGGCGATCTCGTTCATGAGTCCTCACCGCGGCGATTCACGAGCATCGATATCACGGCAGTCAGGTTGCCCTTGGCCAGCCGGACCGGGTGATCGACGACGCGGGTGTCCGGGGGGAAGCTGAACTGGAACTTCATGTCTTCGATGTGGCGGGCCAGGCCGTCGGTGTAGTGGCCGTCGGGCCAGTGCGCCCGGACGTTCTTCGCGCGGCTCTCGCCCAGGCGGTCCCACTTCTGGCCTGAGAAGACGACGAAGTCCAGTTCGTCGAAGGTCTCCAGATTGCGCCGCTCCTCGTGCGTCAGGTGCTTGGGGTAGGAGTCAGCGGTTCACCTGTCGCCCAGCAGACCATCAGGGAGATTCTCCAGGCAGAACGCGGTGTAGCCACCTGTGTCGTCCTGGCAGAACGTGCGGAAGCCATCTCCGTTCAGGTTGCGTCGAGGAATGGGCTGCGTGGTGGTGGTCATGACCGGGCCGGCTTCGTGAGACGCGGGTCGAGGCCATACTGCTCGTGGGCGCCGAGGTTCTCGCGCAGGGTAGGGCCTTCGTAGTCGTCGTGGAACAGGCCGCGTTCCTGCAGGATCGGGACGACCTGGTCGACGAAGGCGTCGAAGCCGTCGTGGTAGCTGTCGACGGCGATCGAGAAGCCGTCGCAGGCACCTGCCTCGAACCACTGCTGCATGTGGTCGGTCACGTCGGCGGCGGTGCCAGCGACCACCGGGTGGTAGTCGATGACGCCGTGGGCGAGCACGTCGCGCAGGGTCCAGCCTTCCCGGGCCACTTCGAGGGCGCGGGTGGAGCGCGGGTCGTGCGGGCTGGGTATGGCGTCGGCGAGCTGGTCCGCCGTCAGCGGCTCGTCGAGCTGGCCGGGGTCGAGCGGGAGGCCGATCATGGCGCCGAGGTAGCGGACGCGTTGGTTCAGGTCGACGACCTCGTCCAGGAAGCGGCGCCGCTGAAGGGCGGCCTGGCGGGAGGGGGCGATGGTCGGCATGAAGCCGGCGAGCATCTTCACCTCGTCCGGGTCGCGTCCGGCGCACTTGGCGGCGTCCCGCAGGGCCTGGCGCTGGGCCTGGGCGTCCTCGATGGCGTACGGGTTGGCGTAGACGCCGCTGGCGTAGCGGCCCGCGAGTTCCAGGCCGTAACTGCCGCCGCCTGCCTGGAAGATGACCGGCTGGCCCTGCTCGGACGGGGGGATGGGCAGCGGGCCGCGGGAGGCGGCGTGCTTGCCCTGGAGGTTGACCGGCTGGATCTTGTCCATGTCGGCGAACCGTTTGCCGTCGATGTCGAGTAGCCAGGCGTCCTTCTCCCAGCTGCCCCACAGTGCCTGCACGATCTGGATGACCTCGTGGGCACGCTCGTACTTCTCGGCGCGCGGCGGGATCGTCGCGCCGAAGTTCGCCGCAGCGGCGGGGTCGGAGGTGGTCACCGCGTTCCAGCCGGCCCGGCCGTGGCTGATCACGTCCAGGGCCTTGAACTGGCGGGCGAGATTGTAGGGCTCGGTGAACGTGGTGGAGGCGGTGGTGACCAGGCCGATCCGCTCGGTCTCGCGCGCGAGGACGGTCAGGATCAGCAACGGGTCGATCATGTGGTGCGGGGCATGGTGGTCGAGGTCGACGTCCAGGACCGGGGTGTCCGCGATGAACAGCAGCTGGATCTTGCCGCGCTCGGCGGCCTGCGCGTAACGCACGAACTGGTCCATGTCCGTGTAGCTGTTCAGGTTCGCACCGGGCAGCCGCCAGGCCCCTGGGGCGGCTCCGTATCCGCCGCTGAACTGCATGCCCAGGATCATCTGTCGGCTTGTCATGGTTACTCCTCAGACGAGGTGATGAGAAACGGAGTATGTCTCCGATGCGGGCGCCGGGGCGCGGGCGCCCGCGGTGGGGCCCGGCGCCCCCGGCGGG
>NZ_JBEOYO010000134.1:0-1963 GCF_040297125.1 Streptomyces sp. NPDC001868
CTCGCTGTGCATCACCTGGGGCCGCCCCGGCTGGTTCGTCGTCGGGACCCTGTTCGCCCTGACGGGACTGATGGCGCCGCTCGCCGTCCGCTGGGACGAATCTTTGACGGGGGCGAAGGGGCACGCAGCCCCTGGGGGATGGGACGGGTAGGGGCGGCGGGGGCGAGAAAAGGAACCCCACACCCCCTGTCGTTAGGATCCCCTCGTGACCGCCACCCTCGTCGTCAAGAACCTCACCGCCGGCCACGGCGACCGCGCACTCTTCTCCGGCCTCGACCTCGTCATCGCCCCCGGCGATGTCATCGGCCTGGTCGGAGCCAACGGCGCGGGCAAGTCCACCCTGCTCCGCCTGCTCGCCGGCCTGCTCCCCCCGGAGGCGGGCGAGCTCCGGCTGTCCCCGCCCACCGCGGCCATCGGTCACCTGCCGCAGGAGCCGGAGCGCCGGGAGGGCGAGTCCGTACGGGACTTCCTCGCCCGGCGCACGGGCGTCGCGGAGGCCCAGCGGGTGATGGACGACGCCACCCAGGCACTCGTCGACGGCGCCCCGGGCGCCGACGACGCGTACTCGACGAGCCTGGAGCGCTGGCTCGACCTGGGCGGCGCCGACCTCGACGAGCGCGCGGCGGAGGTCGCCGACTCCCTCGGCCTCGGCGTCGACCTGGATCAGCCGATGACCGGCCTCTCCGGCGGCCAGGCAGCCCGCGCCGGACTCGCCTCCCTCCTGCTCTCCCGCTACGACGTCTTCCTCCTCGACGAGCCCACGAACGACCTCGACCTGGACGGCCTGGAACGACTCGAACGCTTCGTCTCCGGTCTGCGCGCGGGCACGGTGGTCGTCAGCCACGACCGCGAGTTCCTCACCCGCACGGTCACCAAGGTCCTCGAACTCGACCTCGCCCAGAACCAGATCAACCTGTACGGCGGCGGATACGAGGCCTATCTGGAGGAGCGCGAGACGGCCCGCCGGCACGCCCGTGACGACTACGAGGAGTTCGCCGACAAGAAGGCCGCGCTCCAGGACCGTGCCCAGATGCAGCGTTCCTGGATGGACAAGGGCGTCAAGAACGCGCGGCGCAAGGCGAACAACGACAACGACAAGATCGGCCGCAAGTTCCGCAGCGAGGCGAGCGAGAAGCAGGCCGCGAAGGCCCGGCAGACCCAGCGCATGATCGAACGGCTGGACGCCGTCGAGGAGCCGCGCAAGGAGTGGGAGCTGCGGATGGAGATCGGGGCTGCCCCGCGCTCCGGTGCCGTGGTGGCCACGATGCGGGACGCCGAGGTGCGGCGGGGCGACTTCGCGTTCGGGCCGGTGTCCCTGCAGATCGACTGGGCCGACCGCGTCGCCATCACCGGCGCGAACGGCGCCGGCAAGTCGACCCTGCTGGGCGCGCTGCTCGGCCGGGTCCCCCTCGACACGGGGCACGCCGCGCTCGGCTCAGGCGTCCTCGTCGGCGAGGTCGACCAGGCACGCAAGCTCTTCCACGGCCCCGAGTCCCTCCTCGACGCCTTCGCCACGGCCGTCCCCGACACGGAACCTGCCGAGGTCCGCACCCTCCTCGCCAAGTTCGGCCTCAAGTCCACCCACGTGCTGCGCCCGGCGGTGACCCTCTCCCCGGGCGAACGCACCCGGGCGGCCCTCGCGCTCCTCCAGGGCCGAGGCGTCAACCTCCTCGTCCTCGACGAGCCCACGAACCACCTGGACCTCCCGGCCATCGAACAGCTCGAATCCGCCCTGGACACGTACGAGGGCACGTTGTTGCTGGTCACGCACGACCGCCGGATGCTGGACGCGGTGAGGGTGACGCGGCGGTTCGCTGTGGAGGCCGGCAAGGTGACGGAGAGCTGAGGCCGCCGTCCCGGCCGCGGCCCGGTGGGGCTTCTCGCGCAGTTCCCCGCGCCCCTGAAAAAGCAGGGGCTGCGCCCCGTGCTTTTTCAACGGCCCGCAGGGGCCGTTGCCTTCAGT
>NZ_JBEOYO010000135.1:0-1804 GCF_040297125.1 Streptomyces sp. NPDC001868
AGCGTCAAACATCGAACCAGGCGATGCTAAGCCCGTGAAGCCGTTCCGGACCCTTCGGGGAAAGGAAAGTGGTGGAGCCGGCGAACCAGACTTGCAGTAGGTGAGTGATGGGGTGACGCAGGAAGGTAGTCCATCCCGGGCGGTGGTTGTCCCGGGGTAAGGGTGTAGGCCGTGCGATAGGTAAATCCGTCGCACATGAGGCTGAGACCTGATGCCGAGCCGATTGTGGTGAAGTGGATGATCCTATGCTGTCGAGAAAAGCCTCTAGCGAGTTTTATGGCGGCCCGTACCCTAAACCGACTCAGGTGGTCAGGTAGAGAATACCGAGGCGTTCGGGTGAACTATGGTTAAGGAACTCGGCAAAATGCCCCCGTAACTTCGGGAGAAGGGGGGCCATCACTGGTGATCCGATTTACTCGGTGAGCTGGGGGTGGCCGCAGAGACCAGCGAGAAGCGACTGTTTACTAAAAACACAGGTCCGTGCGAAGCCGTAAGGCGATGTATACGGACTGACGCCTGCCCGGTGCTGGAACGTTAAGGGGACCGGTTAGTCACTCTTCGGGGTGGCGAAGCTGAGAACTTAAGCGCCAGTAAACGGCGGTGGTAACTATAACCATCCTAAGGTAGCGAAATTCCTTGTCGGGTAAGTTCCGACCTGCACGAATGGCGTAACGACTTCTCGACTGTCTCAACCATAGGCCCGGTGAAATTGCACTACGAGTAAAGATGCTCGTTTCGCGCAGCAGGACGGAAAGACCCCGGGACCTTTACTACAGTTTGATATTGGTGTTCGGTTCGGCTTGTGTAGGATAGCTGGGAGACTGTGAAGCTCGGACGCCAGTTCGGGTGGAGTCGTCGTTGAAATACCAGTCTGGTCGTGCTGGATGTCTAACCCGGGTCCGTGATCCGGATCGGGGACAGTGTCTGATGGGTAGTTTAACTGGGGCGGTTGCCTCCCAAAGGGTAACGGAGGCGCCCAAAGGTTCCCTCAGCCTGGTTGGCAATCAGGTGGTGAGTGTAAGTGCACAAGGGAGCTTGACTGTGAGACCGACGGGTCGAGCAGGGACGAAAGTCGGGACTAGTGATCCGGCGGTGGCTTGTGGAAGCGCCGTCGCTCAACGGATAAAAGGTACCCCGGGGATAACAGGCTGATCTTCCCCAAGAGTCCATATCGACGGGATGGTTTGGCACCTCGATGTCGGCTCGTCGCATCCTGGGGCTGGAGTCGGTCCCAAGGGTTGGGCTGTTCGCCCATTAAAGCGGTACGCGAGCTGGGTTTAGAACGTCGTGAGACAGTTCGGTCCCTATCCGCTGCGCGCGCAGGAATATTGAGAAGGGCTGTCCCTAGTACGAGAGGACCGGGACGGACGAACCTCTGGTGTGCCAGTTGTTCTGCCAAGGGCATGGCTGGTTGGCTACGTTCGGGAGGGATAACCGCTGAAAGCATCTAAGCGGGAAGCCTGCTTCGAGATGAGTATTCCCACCCACTTGATGGGGTAAGGCTCCCAGTAGACGACTGGGTTGATAGGCCAGATATGGAAGCCTGGTAACGGGTGGAGTTGACTGGTACTAATAGGCCGAGGGCTTGTCCTCAGTTGCTCGCGTCCACTGTGTTGGTTCTGAAACCACGAACAACCCCATTCCCGTTTGGTCACGGGGGATGGTGCGGTTGAGTGTTTCATAGTGTTTCGGTGGTCATAGCGTGAGGGAAACGCCCGGTTACATTCCGAACCCGGAAGCTAAGCCTTACAGCGCCGATGGTACTGCAGGGGGGACCCTGTGGGAGAGTAGGACGCCGCCGAAC
>NZ_JBEOYO010000137.1:0-1604 GCF_040297125.1 Streptomyces sp. NPDC001868
CTTGTTCTTTTTCTTCTGACCTCGAACGGCGTCCCGAACACAGTCACTCACCTGGGCATTCGCCGGACATGAGGGCGGCCTTCGTCTGATCCTGTGCTCCGTCACGAGGAGAACCAGTCGAAGGCCGTTGTCATGAGTGTGGTGTGCCCGGATGTCCGGCGGGAAGCGTTCGCGGAAGCGTCACGCTTCCGAGCAGAGTTCTACGAGTGTCTTACCGCCCGGCGTGACGAACTGTTCGAACTGGCCGACGCGCTGTTGTGCGTCGACGGGCCGGTCACCTCGCCGGTGGACCTGACGATGGTGCCCGAGCACCGGCGTGGGCACGGCGCGTTGTACGGAGCTCTCAACCGGGGCCGGATCGACGTCGAGAGGCTGCGGACCCTGCTCGCCGGGCTGCCGTTGCCACGGTTCGAGGACGGGCGCCTGGTGCTGGCGGTCGACGTGTCGCCGTGGCTGCGCTCGGACGCGCCGTGCTCGGCAGACCGGCTGTTCTGCCACGTCTACGGCCGGGCGAAGTCCGCCTCCCAGTTCATCCCGGGCTGGCCGTACTCCTTCGTCGCCGTCCTCGAACCGGGAGCCACCTCGTGGACGTCGATCCTGGACGTGGTCCGGCTCGGACCCGAAGACGATGCGACCGCCGTCACCGCCGCCCAACTCCGCGCCGTGGCCGGGCAGCTCATCTCAGCCAGCCAGTGGGCGCCCGGCGACCCGAACATCACGATCGTCATGGACGCGGGTTACGACGTCACCCGTCTGGCCTGGGTCCTGCGGGACCTTCCTGTCGAGCTGGTCGGGCGAATCCGCAGTGACCGGGTGATGCGGCTGCCGAAGCCCTCGCCAAAGGAGTACGCCCTGGCCTATCCCCAGGGCGGCAGGCCGCCGAAGCACGGCAAGGAGTTCCGCTTCGCCAAACCCGAGACCTGGCCCGAGGCGGCGATCACCACCGTCACCGACACCGCCAACTACGGCAAGGCCGAAGCCCAGGCATGGGACCGGGTCCACCCGAGGCTGACCCACCGCTCGGCCTGGCTGGAGCACGACGGTGAACTCCCCGTCGTCGAGGGCACCTTGGTCCGGCTGAAGGTCGAGCGCCTCTCCAAGGAACGGGAAGCTCCGCCGGTCTGGCTGTGGTCTTCCAGGACCGGCGCCGCACCGGCGGACGTGGACCTGTGGTGGCAGGTATTCCTCAGGAGATTCGATCTTGAGCACACCTTCAGGTTCGGCAAGCAGATTCTCGGCTGGACCACCCCGAAGGTCCGTACTCCCGAGGCCGCGGACCGGTGGACCTGGCTCGTGGTCGTCGCCCACACCCAACTCCGCCTCGCCCGGCCGCTGGCCGCCGACCTTCGTCGCCCCTGGGAGAAGCCGGCCAAGCCCGAACGCCTCACCCCGGCACGGGTCCGCCGAGGGTTCAGGAACATCCGAGCCCACCTGCTCTGTCCGGCCCGTGTTCCCCAACCTCGCGGCGCTGGTCCCGGACGACCGCCCGGGACCAAGAACCGCCATCCCGCACCCCGCTACGACGTCGGCAAAACCGTCAAACGCCCCGAGACCCTCAAGGCCATCGGCAGACCTGGCCGATCTTGGTAGATAAAGAACAAGCT
>NZ_JBEOYO010000138.1:0-1568 GCF_040297125.1 Streptomyces sp. NPDC001868
TCTGGGCCACCCGCGAAGAACTCCGGATCGCGATCGTGACCTGGATCGAGCGGACCTACCACCGGCGGCGCAGACAAGCCTCACTCGGCCGCCTGCCCCCCATCGAATTCGAGACCGTCATGACCACACCGGCCCTCCAGGCCGCGTGACCGCACCTGTCACCCGAACCTGCATCAGACCCGATTCCTGACCGGTACGGCAGGCTGATCCCGCAGCTAGCGAAGAGCGAGCGCCTGACCGGCGGGACTTCGCTACAGCTCATTGCCCAAGCCACCGGCCGCCCGATCACTCACCGGATCGACACCGCTTCGGCGCGCCTGCTGACGCCGGAGGACGCGGAGCTCTTGGAACTGGACTCTGCGGAGCCGCCCAAAGAGCCAGTGGTCGTGATGACGGCTAAGTTCGTCGACAGCGAGGGCAACGTTGTTGAGTACGGCGTTGACCTTGGGGGCCCCGGCCGCAAGTGGCGAACGGAATCGGAAGTCGCGCAGTGACAGCCGCCAACGACGCCCGCCGGCCGTTCTGCGTCCTGATGGCGGGGCTTCCGGGATCGGGGAAGACCACCCTCTCGCGTGCGCTGACGGCCCGTGGCTTCGTCAGACTGTGCCCAGACGAAGAGATGTACCGCCGACATGGCGTGTACGGGGTGGACTTCCCGCGGGGGACCTTCCCGACCCTTGAGCGTCCTGTCCTCGAAGAGACCTCTGTGGAACTCAGTCAGCAACTCCGGTCCGGGCACGATGTGGTGGTCGACCATGGTTTCTGGACGCCGGACGACCGTGCTCACTGGCGGTCGATCGCGACCGACGCGGGTGCGAACTCGGTGGTGGTCTACCTTGAGGCCAGCCACGAAGAACTCTGGTCGCGTGTGAGCAAGCGCAACGCGCGGCATGAAGCCGATCCGAACTCGATCTACTTCGCGGAAAGCGACCTGATCCGCTACCGGAACCGGTTCGTACCTCCCGCACCGGGCGAGCCGTACTTGGTCTACAACGGCGACCCTGACTCGGTCCTGAAGGCGCTGGAAGAAGACCCAGTGTCTCGTCAGAACAGAGGCTAGAAGGTGCGGCCACGGCCGCACGATCCTTGGCAGCGAGCTGCGCTCGCGCGCGATGGCCGCCGTGCCTGCCGGACTCCGTCGCGCGCGTTCGGTGGTCTGCCCGAAGGTGTGACGCTGGTCGATGGGTGGGTGTGACGGGCCGGTGTGAGGTGGTGTGACGCCCGCGTCACAGCGGGTCTGCCTAGGGGTTTGGGTGTGACGCGGCCATCACGTGTGACGGTGTGACGCGGCGGCCGGCGGGAGCTCCCGAGTGCTCAGGCGCTTGTCGCGTCGCTTGTCGCGTGGCTTGTCGCTTGTCTTGTCTTGTCGCTTGTCGCATCCCAGGTCAGAGCCCGTTCTTCGGCCCTCTGCGGGGCGGAGGCGCGATCTGCCGGTGGTACGAGCAAGAGGAGCACGACAAGCCGCGTCGTGCTCGAGGCATTGTCAAATCCTGTGGACTGACCAGACAGCCCAATGGCCGTTCGATCAAGTAAGCGGCTTGCGGTAACGGACGTACTCGTTCTGCCGC
>NZ_JBEOYO010000139.1:0-1447 GCF_040297125.1 Streptomyces sp. NPDC001868
CTAGTAGGACTCCGTTAGGTCTTCCGGGTGGTCCTGATCAGGAGCATGTTGGATAGGTGGACGCACATGAAGTGAACCGTGTCCGGGCGACGTTGGCGTTTTATGTGGCGGATGTGTTCGCCTCGGTGCGGCGCAAGGATCAGCGGGCCAAGGGTGACTGCTACCTACGGGGTCTGATGCTGGACGGCCGCCGCAAGTCGATCCAGGCGATGGCCTCCCGGCTGCCGGACGGCAACGAACAGAACCTGCAGCAGTTCGTGAACCAGTCCACCTGGGATCCGGTGCCGGTACAGCGCCGGATCAACGAACGCCTGCTGCCGCTGGTCAATCCGGCGGCCTGGGTGATCGACGACGTGTCGGTGCCCAAGGACGGCCAGATGTCGGTCGCCGTGGCTCCGCAGTACTGCGGAGCTCTGGGCAAACGCGCCAACTGCCAGGTCGCCGTCAGTGTCCACGCCGCGAGTGACACCGCCTCGTTCCCGCTGCAATGGCGGCTGTTCCTGCCCAAAGAGTGGGCCTCGGACACCGGCCGCCGAACCCTCACCCGCATCCCGGCGGACGTCACGCACCGTGAGAAGTGGCGCCTGGCGTTGGACATGCTCGACACCCTCGCCGACTGGGAAATGAGGCCGCCGGCCGTGGTGGCCGATGCCGCCTACGGCACGAACACACACCTGCGAACCGCACTCGCTGAGCGCGGGCTTGCCTACGTCCTGGCCGTCCGCTCGGACGTGAGTGCCCACCCCTTCGAGGCGGAGCCCGTGGCCCCGGTCCGCAACGGGCCGGTCGGCTGCTGGCCCCAGCCCCGCTACCGTCAGACCGCGCCGTCGGTGGCAGCTCTTGCCGCCGGTCTCGGACAGGAGGCATTCACCCCTCTCACCTGGCGGCACGGTTCGCGAGGGGACTTACATTCCCGCTTCGCCGCAGTGCGCGTACGGCCTGCGGGCAAGGCGGTCGAGCGCCCGATCAAGGCCGCCGCCTCAGCTGAACAGGGGTGGTGGGACGGGATCCTGCCCGACTGCTGGCTGCTGATCGAGTGGCCCTCCGATGCCGAGGCACCGACGGACTACTGGCTGTCCAACCTGCCGGCCGACACTCCGATCGCCGACCTGGTGCGTCTGGCCAAGGTCCGCTGGCGCATCGAGCACGACTACCGCGAACTCAAACACGGCCTGGGCCTGGACCACTTCGAAGGCCGTTCCTGGCCGGGCTGGCACCACCATGTCACCCTCGTGACCGCCGCCCATGCCTTCCTCACCGAACAGCGCCTGTCCCCAAAAGTCCCCGCACCGGCCTCACCCTCTACCAGATCCTCGACACCCTTCAGAGCATCCTGAGGTGCTGGACCGGCATCTGCACCACCTGCCACCAGCCCCTGCCTGCCAGAACACACGCGACACCAAGATCAAGACAGACCTAACGGAGTCCTACTAGTGTCCTGCGCCAG
>NZ_JBEOYO010000140.1:0-1417 GCF_040297125.1 Streptomyces sp. NPDC001868
GGGGGTGTGACCTGGTAGCACCGTCGGTCACGGATCAAGGCCCACAGGACGTTGACGCGGCGGCGGGCGAGCGCGAGGAGAGCCTGGACGTGGCGTTTGCCCTCGGCGCGCTTGCGATCGTAAAATTTTCGCGAGTTGGGGTCGCGTCGAACGCTGACCAGCGCGGAGATGTAGAAGACGCGCTGCAGGCGACGGTGGTATCTCGTCGGTCGGTGGTCGTTGCCGCTGACCTGGCCGGAGTCGCGTGGGGCGGGTGCCACGCCGGCGAAGGCCGCGAGCCGGTTGGCCGTTGGGAAGGCGTCCAGGCTGCCGCCGACGGCGGTGAGGAACTCGGCACCGAGGATTGTGCCGATGCCGGGCAGGGACTCGATCACTTCGGCGAGTTCATGGTCACGAAACCGGCCCTCGATGAGCTTGTCGGTCTCGGCGATCTTCTCGTTGAGGGCCATCACCTCCTTGGCGAGAGTGTGCACCCTCTTCGCGATGGCCTTCTCACCCACGACGGCGGTGTGCTGGCGATCGGCGGCTTCGACCACCTTCTCGGCCAGGGCAGCAGCGTTGCAGACCTTGCGGTTGCGCAGCCAAGCGGTCAGCCGCCGACTGCCGGCGCGGCGGATCGCGGCCGGTGTCTGGTATCCGGCCAGCAGCACCAGCGGGCCGACGTTACCGAGGTCGAGAGCCCGTTCCAGGGCCGGGAACATGCTGTTCAGCAGGGCCTTGAGCCGGTTGGTGGTGCGGGTCCGGTCGGCCACCAGATCGACGCGGTAGTCAGTCAGCAGCCGCAACTCGATCGTGGCTTCGTCGCCGGGGCGGATCGGCTGCAGATCGCGGCGCATCCTGGCCTGATCGGCGATCACGCGGGCGTCACGGGCGTCCGTCTTGCCCTGGCCCCGGTAGCTGTCGGTGGCCCGGTTGACCGCGATACCAGGGATGTAGACGAGCTCCTGGCCATGGTTGACCAGCAGGGCGATCAGCAGGCCGGGCTCGCCGCCGGTCATGTCCAGCGCCCAGGTTGTCCTGCCACCGTCGGCGAGGTCCAGAACATCACCGATCAGCTTCAGCAGTTCCGGCTCATCGTTGGCCACCCGACGCGACAGCAGCGTGTCGCCCTCGCTGTCCAGGACCAGGCAATGGTGGTGGGTCTTGCCGCAGTCGGTCCCCGCCCATATCCGGCTCATTGTGCTCCAGTCGTCGTACTTGCCTTGCGTACCACGGACGACCTCGCCGGCATTGCTCTACACAGCGACTTGTTCGCACTTCCCAATCGGCGGCCGAGTCGTCGTGGGGAGCCGGGCGGCCAAGCACCTGAAGCCACGAACGGCAGCCACTTGTCAGCCACACCCAACTCTCCTGGGTGTCCTCACCCTACGAACGGGAGGACCAACCCGTTCAAGAAGGTAGAGCCACTTGTCACCGG
>NZ_JBEOYO010000141.1:0-1380 GCF_040297125.1 Streptomyces sp. NPDC001868
GCAAATGGACTGGACTGTGGTGGTGTCCACAGTGCTGGGTGCGGTGATCGGTGTCGCATCGGCGTTGGCGCTGGAACACGTGCGGTGGCGCAACCGGGCGAAGGACCGGCGAAGTGACACTCTGCGCTCGGTCTACGCTGCGTATTTCGGTGCGGTCTCCCAGGCTGCCGAGCAGATATGGCAAGCAAGCCGGGCTGGGCTCTCGACCGCTGACGACTCAGCAGACAGGTCTCATTCCGCATTCGGCGATCACCACGTATTCGCGAAACGGTACGAACTCGTACTCCTGGCTCCAGCCGACGTGGCCGACCTTGCGAATGACGTGGTGTGGAAGCTGGTCAAGTGGAGCGACCAGGTCATCGGTGGGGCCACCCATGATCTGCCCGGCTGCAATGCCGCCCGGCTTGCGTTCAACCAGGCACGAGACGGGCTCATCGAGAAGATGCGCCAGACCTTGCCTGGAACCATGGACCGAGCGCCGTGAGTTCCCGCATCCCTCACGGGAGCGCCGCTGCCCTGCATGGCCGGGGCCGACGGCGCAGTCGGCTCATCGAGGACGGGGCGCGGCCGCGGCTTCGGCTCGGGCATTGGCGGCCCGAGTCCTTCCGGGGATGCTCACGGGCTCACTCCTGGGCGGTCACGGTCTCGTGTAGCAGCTACCCCTGTGCCGCGCGGCACCGCGGCATCGCCGTGTTGAAGCCTGACAGCACCGCACTCTGATGACGGCGGCGACGGTCAGTTCTCACCGAGAGGTGATCGGTGTACTGCTCTTTGGGGATGCCCCGGTCCGCTGGCCGCGCTCGAGTAGATCCGGCGTTGTCGGTGGCCAGGGGTACCGTCAGTCACCACAAGGCTCCACCGTGCTGCGGGAGACGCCCAGACGCTCGGCTACGACCGTCGTGGAGCCCTTCGCGCACGTGAGAAGGAATTTCATCTGGGCTCGCGGGGATTTCGGCGCGGGACGGGTGAACAAGGCCCGTTCGGCCCGTCCGAGGCCGTCGAAGAGCTTGCGCCGGAGCATGGCTGACGCCGGGTTGGTGTGCTGATCATCCATACCGGCAGGGTCGGTCTCGGGGTCGGGGAACGCCCGGCGGCTGAGCTCGCGCTCGCCGTCGTCTTCCTGTGCGACCCTGCCCTCGCCCAACTCGTATGCGAGCCAACCGGGGAAGGAATACGCCGATCACCTCGGCATCGCCTTCACGTGTATGTCGCCTCGCCCCGCCTCTGCCTGCCGCCGCTGCCCGTGGTGATCTGGCCGGAGCCGTCCGGCCTCGGCGACCAGGGTCGGCGGGACAATCAGGACGTACGCGGCGGACCGCACTAGGAGACCCGCACCCTCGTCGCGTGGACGGCGGGGCGGCCGTTCGTATGGGTTGACGA
>NZ_JBEOYO010000142.1:0-1358 GCF_040297125.1 Streptomyces sp. NPDC001868
TCGCGGGCGACCTTGTAGAGGCTCAGGCCGACGCCGTCTCTTTTGGGGACCGGGTGATGCGCTGGAGGGTGCAGAAGGCGTGGGCTGCGGAGACGAGGGTGACGTGGTGGTGCCAGCCTCTCCAGGTGCGGCCCTCAAAGTGGGCCAGGCCCAGGACCTGCTTCATCTCGCGGTAGTCGTGCTCGATGCGCCAGCGCAGTTTCGCGGTGCGCACGAGGGTGGCCAGCGGGGTGTCGGCGGGCAGGCTGGACAGCCAGAACTGCACGGGTTCGGGCTCGGTGGCGGGCCATTCGGCCAGCAGCCAGCGCACGGGCAGTTCCGGACCGTCGGCGGCCTTGCGGATCTCGCGTCCAGCGGGCCTGATCCGCAGGGCCACGAACCGCGAGTACATCCGCTTGACGCCAGTGCGGCCGCTGCCCGGGCGGGAGCCTTCCCGCCACTGCACCGGCTTCGCGGCCCGCTTGCCCGCCGCGATGACCAGCTTCTTCACAGCCTGGGCCGGCTCGGGGTAGACGGGCTGCGGCCGAGGCCCGCGACCGCCGTAGGGCGGGATGCGGGGCCTGGCTTCTTCCGGCTGGGCAGTGGTCGTGGTGGAGATGCCCACCACGTAGTCAAGGCCGCGTTCCTCCAGCCCGAGGCGGAAGGCTGCGGCATCGCCGTAGCCGCCGTCGGCGACGACGAGAGGGACCTCGATGCCCCACGACCGCGTCTCGTCGATCATGTCCAGAGCCAGCTGCCACTTCTCGACATGGCCGACCTCTTCGGGGATGCCGCACTTCGTGCGCCGGGCCACCTTGGCCGGATCGGCCTTCGGCGAGGCGGGATCCCAGCTCTCCGGCAGGAACAAGCGCCAGCCGACAGCCGCCGAGGCGTCATCGGAGGCCAGGTGCAGCGACACACCGGCCTGGCAGTTGGTGACCTTGCCTGCCGTGCCGGTGTACTGCCGGGCCACGCAGGCCGAAGCGTCCCCGTCCTTCAGAAAGCCGGTGTCATCGACGATCAGCGCGGTCGGCCTGATCACCTGCTGCATCCGCCAGGCGAGGCGGGCACGCACATGCGCCGCGTCCCACGGGCTGGTGGTGATGAAGTGGGCCAGGGCCTGCCGGTTGCCGTCCTCACCCAGCCGGGCGGCCATCGGTTCCACCGACTTACGCCGCCCGTCCAGGAGCAGCCCCCGCAGATACACCTCGCCCCACCGGCGCTGATCCGCCCGCGCGAACGGCTCGAACATCTCCGCCGCGAAGTCCTCCAGATCACACCGGACCGCGGCCAACTCCCCACCCAGCACACCCGGTCAACGACACACCCGACCAAACAGACACGCCACCGACGAACGAACCTGACCAAGCACTACTAGG
>NZ_JBEOYO010000143.1:0-1297 GCF_040297125.1 Streptomyces sp. NPDC001868
TGAACCTTCCCCTTGATGTTGGACACCTGGAGACTGGGACCTGAGGTTCCAGAGGAAGTAGTGCCAGGTGGGAAGTAAGAGCAACCGCAGCAGGCGGTACACGGAGGAGTTCAAACGGGACGCAGTCGCTCTCGTGCGTTCTTCCGGGAAGACCGTCACCGAGGTGGCCCGGCAGCTAGGGGTCAGCGCCGAGGGCCTGCGGAACTGGGTCAAGCAGGATGAGATCGACCGCGGGCAGGGGGCGCCGGGAGAGCTGACGACGGCCGAGCGTGAAGAGCTGCGTCGGCTGCGGAGGCTGGCCGCCGAGCAGGCGGAGACGATCGAGGTGCTGCGAAAAGCGGCGGTCTTCTTCGCGAAGGAGAGCGATCGATGAGCGAGGTGTACGCGTTCATCGAGGCGGAGAAGACCACCCACCATGTTGCTCCGCTGTGCCGGCTGCTGAAGGTGGCCCGCTCTTCCTTCTACGCATGGCTGGCCGGTGAGAGGACCAGGCGGGCAAAGCAGGCCGCGGACGATGTCCTGGCCCACGAGATCACCGTGCTGCACCTGGCCTCCCGCGGCGCCTACGGAGTGCCGCGCATCCACGCCGGGCTGCGCCGGCTCGGACACCGCGTGAACCGCAAACGGATCGAGCGCGTCATGCGTGAACGCGGCATCAGCGGCGTCACTCGGCGCAGGCGAAAGGGCCTGACCCGCCCGGCCAAAAGGGCGGTGCCCGCCCCGGACCTGATCGCCCGCGACTTCACCGCACCGGCGCCGGGGATGAAGCTCGTCGGCGACATCACCTACATCCCCACCGATGAGGGCTGGTTGTATCTGGCGACCTGGCTGGACCTTGCAACCCGCGAGGTCGTCGGCTACTCGATGGCTGACCACCACCGCGCATCCTTGGTCGTGGACGCGCTGGGCATGGCTGCCGGACGTGGCCGGCTTCAGGCTGGATGCATCGTGCATTCGGACCGCGGCAGTGAATACACCTCGGACGAACTCCGGCGTGAGATAAGCCGGTTGGGACTGTGGCAGAGCATGGGCCGCACGGGGTCGTGTTTCGACAACGCCGCCGCCGAGTCATTCTTCGCGCTTTTGAAGGAAGAGATCGGCACCCGCTGCTGGCCGGACCGGCCGAGTGCCCGAGCGGAGATCTTCGCCTTCATCGAGATTTTTTACAACCGGCGGCGACTGCGGAAACATCCGGGCTGGGGCTACCTCACCCCGCTGGAGATCAGGCAGCGACACGAACAAGGACACGCCCTCACAGCGTAAGCATCGAGTGTCCAGCATCACGGGGAAACTTCAC
>NZ_JBEOYO010000144.1:0-1286 GCF_040297125.1 Streptomyces sp. NPDC001868
GATCACCGTCACGAAGCACCAACGCCGAGGCCACATACATGGCCCGATTCTCCCCGACATCCAGACGTAAAGCTACTTCAAACACGGAACACTAGGTGTACTCGGTCATGACGTTGGTGACAGTCGGCTGATCGGGGGCTGGCCGCCGAGCGCGGTGTGTCGGCGGCCAGTGTTGTAGAAGTCGAGCCAGGGTGCGAGTGCTCGGGTGCGTTGGTCGTTGCTGGTGAAGACCTTTCGGTAGGCCCATTCGGTCTGCATGGTGCGGTTGAACCGTTCGACCTTTCCGTTGGTCCACGGGCAGTGGGGACGGGTGAACTTCTGGCGTGCGCCGAGCGCTTGGCAAGCGGCCTGGAATGCGTGCGAGATCCGGTAGTTCTTGGCGTTGTCGGTCATGACCCGCTCAATGCGGGTGATGCCGTGGGCGTGGAAGAACTCGGCCGCGCGGGTGAGGAAGCCCGCGCAGGTCGCGCCCTTCTCGTCGGGAAGGATCTCGGCGTAGGCGAGGCGCGAGTGGTCGTCCACGGCCGCGTGGACGTAGTCGTATCCCAGCCCCCGGAGCGATCCTGGCCGTTCACCGCGGCCGTGAGCGCGATGGCCGCCGCCGGCGGGGATCTTGCCGAGCTTCTTGACGTCCACGTGGATCATGTTGCCGGGCCGGGCGTGTTCGTAGCGTCTGCCGCCGGCTCTGGTGGACCGGATGACCTGGCCGGTGAGCGGGTCGCAGGCGGCGAGCGGTGGCATCCGGTGGCGGCGGAGGATGCGGCTGACGGTCCGGGCGGGGACGCCGGTGTGCTCGGCCAGGGCGTCCGGTCCGCGTCGCAGTGTGCGGCGGGCCTTGAGCACGCGGCGCTCGACGGCTGCGGGCGTGCGGGTGGGACGGCGGTGCGGGCTGCTGCTGCGGTCCTGCAGCCCGGACCAGCCCTCGGCGCGGTAGCGGTTCACCCAGCGGTGAGCGCACTGGCGGGATACGCCGAGTTCCTTCGCGACGTGCGCGACCGGACGCCCGTCCAGGACGACACGGCGCACCAGCAGGCATCTGCCGTGAAAGGTCAGCCGGGCATTAGCGTGAGCCACCAGGACCTCCGAGGTGTGTGAAGACGGCTATCTCCACTACGCCCGGAGGTCCCCTCTTGATCAACTACCGACGGCCATGTGTCACCAACGTGACGGCCGAGTACATCTAGGCCAGGCCTAGTCCTTGTCCGACCACCAGCGGGCGCCGGCCTTCGACTTCACGTCGCCGATGTCCGCGCACCAGGTGACGCGCTTGCCGGTGTCCGAGGCGC
>NZ_JBEOYO010000145.1:0-1269 GCF_040297125.1 Streptomyces sp. NPDC001868
TGATCAGCTGTCGTACGACATCCATCCGAGCAATGTGCAGATCGAGCCCGGTCGTGCCGCGTTCGTCAAGGCCACGCTGAAGCCGCGCCAGATCATCTGGTTCGGGTCCAAGGAGGAGCGGCCGTACGCCTTCGCGGTGAAGCGGTCGGGGGTGACGCCCCTGGATGTCGAGGGCATGTATGTGCAGCGCGGCTTCCTGCCGGGGTGGCTCGCCACCTGTCTCGGGATCTTCCTGGCGCTGGCGATCACCTTCCTGACGATGTGGTTCGCCTTCCAGCCCAGGGTCGTCAGCGCCGCCACCGAGCTGGGGGAGACCGCCGTCAGCACGCTGGCGCCCAGCCCCTCGGCGCCGGTGTCGACGCCTCCGCCGCCCACGCCCTCCGCTCCCCCCGCCTCCTCGGCGCCCCCGCAGGTGACGGAGACGCAGCCGGAGAGCGACAGCGACAGCGGCAGCGGGAACGGGGGCGGCGGTGACGGTGGTGGCGGGTCCGGCGGCGGCTCCGAGGAGAAGAAGAAGCCGGCGCCCACGGCCGCGACCGCCGTACGGCAGCTGGCCGCGGCGGACCCGGGCGGCCGGCACATCTGCTACCGCGCCTTCGTGACGGGCAAGGGCTGGACGGCCCCGGAGTGCGACGGCGACACGGCCGGCACGGTGGGCCAGGGCAGGTCGCTCAAGGCCCTCAACATCGCGGTGTCCGGCGTCAACGGCACGGCCAGCGCCGCGTTCGTCCACAACCCCGACTCCACCAACGGCCAGGGCCACTACAACGGGAAGCCCTGGTCGAGCGCGAAGGACGGCTTCGACAACTACTTCGGCAGCTCCAAGGCGGGTGCCCCGGACATGCTGGGCTTCACCATCAACGTCGACGGCGGCGGCCGGGGGGTCTGCCAGTCGGTCCACCAGAAGGACCGGGGCTGGCAGAACCTGGCCTGCGACAAGCCCGGCGAGGGAGAGCACTACATCTTCGGCGGCACCCTCGACAACGGCATCTGGCTCGAAGCGGTCAAGTTCACGGTGTGACAAGGCCGTTGGGGCGGGTCCCGGTGGCCGCCGGGGCAGCGGGGCCTGCCCTGACGACTCCTGACCGGACGACGCCCGCCGCGTAGCGTCCCTCCGTGAGCCTTTGGACTTCTCTGGAACCCGCGTCGACCGCGGTGGACCCCGGTGGCACTGCGACCGTTCGGCTGCGTCTGCGCAACACCGGTGACGTGGTCGACGAGTACCGCTTCGAGCCGGTCGGTGACATCGCGCCGTGGACGACCGTGGAG
>NZ_JBEOYO010000146.1:0-1211 GCF_040297125.1 Streptomyces sp. NPDC001868
AACGGCACCAGTTTCGGGCCCCGACGAGGAACTGACGCACCAGCAGTAGAAGTCACACACCAACTAACGATCAACTACTGGCGCAGGACACTAGGTGCCCGTAAGGGGTCCTTTCACCATGCCGGGTTCTTGCGGGCGAGGCTAGCGCGTGTCTCTTTGATGGGTTGGTCAGTTGATCGGATGTGTCTGTCCGATTAGTGATCATCGATGTGATGTGGAACCGCGCGGTCATCCCGCAGCCCTCCGACCAGATCGGCCACCGACGCCAGCGGGGCCGCCGAGGCGGCCGCCCACCCGGCTTCGATGCCGAGGCCTACAAGCAGCGCAACACCGTCGAACGATGCATCAACCGCCTCAAGCAGTGGCGAGGCCTGGCCACGCGAACGGACAAGCTCGCGATCGCCTACCAGGCCGCACTCCACCTCGCTGCCATCCTCATCTGGGCACGCCGATGACCACGGAACCAGAACCTAGACCCGTTCCAGCGGGCGGTGGGGGAGGGGCGGGGACTCGACTCGGATGGAATCGTCGGGGTGGACGGTCCCTCCACGGCGGACCACAGCCATGACACCACACTTGAAGGTGAACTCGCCGGACAAGGGGTCCATGGCGAAGACCTCACCGAGCAGCCCCTTGCGGAAGTCGTTGATCTTCGAGCACGGGTTGCGCAGTCCTGTCACCTCGAGCACCGCCTGCTCCCCGAGATGGAGCAGAGCGCCGGTGGGCAGACCCAACAGGTCCACCCCGCGCGTGGTGATGTTCTCGCCGAGATCGCCCGCAGAGACCTTGAAGCCCTTGAGCGCGAGTTCGTCGAAGAGTTCCTCGTGCATCAGGTGGACCTGGCGCAGGTTGGGCAGGTCCGGCTCGTAGGTCATGCGGAACTGGTGGCGGATCGTCTCACCTGCGTGAACGTCTCCTTCCACGCCGAGCCCCGTGAGTAACGTGATGGAATCGCGATTGGGCTTGCTGAACGAGTACACCTCGTTACGGCTCACTGCGGCGACCTGACCAGGCATTACGCCCTCCACATGTTGTCGTTCTGCGGCGGTCGATCATAGAGGCGGTGCAACCAGTCTTGTGAGGGAGGCGCCAGACCCCGCACCAACATGACCAAGCCCTACTAGTGTCCTGCGCCAGAGATCCGTCGGCAGAGGCGGGCCAGGGAGTCGAGGATTTCTTCGGCGGTCTTGGTCCAGATGAACGGCTTGGGG
>NZ_JBEOYO010000147.1:0-1193 GCF_040297125.1 Streptomyces sp. NPDC001868
TTCCGCGAGGGGGCTGTGCGGATCGTCACGGAGACCGGCAAGACGATCGCCGAGGTCGCCGAGGACCTGGGGATCAACGAGACCACCCTGGCGAGCTGGGTCTCCCGTGCCCGTCGGGCAGGGACCGCACCGGCCGGCGAAAGTGACGAGCTGGAGCGGTTGCGGCGGGAGAACGCCCAGCTCAAGCGGGACAACAAGGAACTGGTCATGGAGCGTGATGTCCTCAAACGCTGCATGGTCCTGTGGGTGAAGTAGCCGTGGCGGACCCGGCGTCCGTCGTCGGGGTGATCAGCGACTTCAGGACCGAGCACGGCATTTCGCACCGCGTCTCCTGCCGCGCCCTGGGCGTGAGTGAGTCGTGGTTCTACAAACACCGCACCCGTCAGCCCACCAGGCGTGAGCTGCGCAGACAGCATCTGATCGAAGCGGTGAAGGCAGAGTTCGACGCGTCCGGCGGCACCTACGGCTCGCCGAAGATCTGGATCAGGCTGGTGAGGCAGGGCTGGCGGGTCTCGGTGAACACCATCGCGAAGATCATGGCCGAGCTGGGCCTGGTCGCGCGGAAGGTGCGCAGACGGCGGGGGCTGACCCGGCCGGGCAGACGGCCGGCCGCCCCGGACTTCGTGCGCCGCGACTTCATCGCCGAGGCGCCCGACCTGGTCTGGTGCGGGGACATGACGGAGATCGAGACCGGTGAGGGCAAGCTGTATTTGGCCACGGTCATCGATCTGTTCTCCCGCCGCCTGCTCGGGTATGCGATGGGTGCCCGTCACGATGCCGAACTGGTCGTCGCCGCTCTGCACATGGCCGCGGCGACTCGCGGCGGGGACGTCCGCGGTGTCATTTTCCATACGGACCGCGGCAGCGAGTACGGCTCTCGGAGGTTCCGCCGGGTCTGTCGCCGGCTGGGCGTCTTCCAGTCCATGGGACGGGTCGGCTCGTGCTTCGACAATGCCGTCAGCGAGGCATTCAACAGTGTGCTGAAGGTCGAGTACGTCCACCGGCACGCCTTCGCCACACGCACCGAGGCCCGAATCCGGATCGCGACCTGGATCACCGACTTCTACAACAGCCGTCGGCTACACAGCGTGTGCGGCTTCAAGAGCCCGATCGACTACGAAAACGACTACTGGGCCAGCCTCGGTGAGGGGCTGGCTGCATAGGAAGGTCTCCGCGATTCGAGGGGATTGACA
>NZ_JBEOYO010000148.1:0-1135 GCF_040297125.1 Streptomyces sp. NPDC001868
CTAGTGTCCTGCGCCAGAGATCCGTCGGCAGAGGCGGGCCAGGGAGTCGAGGATTTCTTCGGCGGTCTTGGTCCAGATGAACGGCTTGGGGTCTTCGTTCCAGACTTTGACCCACGCGCGGATGTCGGCCTCGAGGGCCTGGATGTTCTTGTGTGCGCCGCGGCGGATCATCTGGTGGGCGAGGTAGCCGAACCACCGCTCGACCTGGTTGATCCAGGACGAGCCGGTCGGGGTGAAGTGCAGTTCGAACCGTGGGTGTTTGGCCAGCCAGGCCCTGATCGCAGGGGTTTTGTGAGTGCCGTAGTTGTCCACGATCAAGTGGATCTGCAGGTGAGCGGGCACCTCCTTGTCGATCCGGACCAGGAACTTCTTGAACTCCACGGCCCGGTGCCGACGGTGCAGGGCCGTGATGACTTCACCCGTGGCGACGTCGAAGGCGGCGAACAGCGTGGTCAGGCCGTTGCGGACGTAGTCGTGGGTGCGCCGCTCGGGCATGCCCGGCATCATCGGCAGCACCGGCTGGGACCTGTCCAGGGCCTGGATCTGCGACTTCTCATCCACCGACAGCACCACCGCACCCTCGGGCGGGTTGAAGTACAAACCCACGACGTCGTAGACCTTCTCCACGAACAACGGATCCGTCGACAGCTTGAAGGTGTCCGCCAGATGCGGCTTGAGCTGGAACTGCCGCCAGATCCGTCCGACCGTGGACTTCGACAGACCACTGTGCTCGGCCATCGACGTCCGCGACCAGTGGGTGGCGTTCTTGGGCAGCTGTTCCAGCGTGGTGACCACCACCGCTTCCACCTGATCGACGCTGATAGTGGGCGGCCGGCCCGGCCTCGGCTCGTCGACCAGTCCGTCCAGCCGCTGGGCGAGGAAGCGCCGCCGCCACTTGCGGACGGTGTCCGCGCTCACCCGCAGATCCCGGGCGACCGCGACAATCGGCGGCACCTCCGGCCCCGCACAGGCCAGCACGATCCTCGCCCGCAACGCCAGGGCCTGCGCCGATGAGGCCCGACGCGTCCACCGCTCCAACTCCGCCCGCTCGTCATCGGACAGCAGCAACGGCACCAGTTTCGGGCCCCGACGAGGAACTGACGCACCAGCAGTAGAAGTCACACACCAACTAACG
>NZ_JBEOYO010000149.1:0-1072 GCF_040297125.1 Streptomyces sp. NPDC001868
GTGAACGGCACCGACCATGCCGGTCCCCGGCCGGGAGGCGGTGTGACTTACCACCTGTGAGAGTGAGCCGGAGCCGAAGGACTGGAGCGGGGCCTGCGGCGCCCGCTACGAAGATCACGTACTGACCGTGACCTTCGAGAGGACTCCCCGTGCGCCTCCCCCGCGCCACCGGCCTCGCGGCCGCCGCCTTCTCCGCGCTCGCCCTGCTGACCACCCCCACCGCCACCGCGAACGCCGCAGAACCCGGCGACCGAGTCGTCCTGCCCGTCCGCGACGCCCTGGCCGCTCTCACAGTCCAGGACGAGGACCGCACCGGATACGAGCGGACGAAGTTCCGCCACTGGATCGACGCCGACCGCGACGGCTGCTCCACCCGCAACGAAGTCCTCCTCGAAGAAGCCCTCACCGCCCCCACGCAGGGCATCAACTGCCAGCTCACCGGCGGCACCTGGTACTCCCCCTACGACGACACCCACTTCGACCAGGCCCGCGCCCTCGACATCGACCACCTCGTCCCCCTCGCCGAATCGTGGGACTCCGGCGCCTCCACCTGGACACCCGCCGAACGCCAGGCCTACGCCAACGACCTCGACGACCCCCGCGCCCTCATCGCCGTCTCCGCCACCTCCAACCGCTCCAAAGCCGACCAGGACCCCACCACCTGGCAACCCCCCGCCACCGACTACCGCTGCACCTACGCCACCGACTGGACCGCCATCAAGACCCGCTGGAGCCTCGCCATCGACCCCGCCGAACAGGCCGCGCTCGCCGAAGCCCTCAACAATTGCCCCAACGTGGCCATCGAGGTCACCCTCGCCCACTGACGCCGGCGGGCCGCCCCGCCGCCATCTCGCCAGACGCGGTCCCCGCCTCGTACTCGCGGCTGTCGCCGATGCCGATACGCGGTGTCTTATCGCCACTGGCCGCACCGCCGCCGGGGTACTTCTCCAACAGGGGACCCAGGTGCGGGGGCGGGGGCAAATGGACTGGACTGTGGTGGTGTCCACAGTGCTGGGTGCGGTGATCGGTGTCGCATCGGCGTTGGCGCTGGAACACGTGCGGTGGCGCAACC
>NZ_JBEOYO010000150.1:0-1000 GCF_040297125.1 Streptomyces sp. NPDC001868
GTCAGCTTGCTGACGGACCCTCACGCAAGATCGAGGCTAGAGGACAGCAGCGGTTTCAGGCGGCTTGAAGTGCGGATTGAGGGCGGGGCTGGGCAGCATTAGACCCGATGGTCGACCGGGTGAGCCGCCGGGTCATGAGAGTGATCGCACCCCATGGCCAACTCCGTTGCGTACAAAGGTTCAAAGAAGGGTTCGCAGGGCGGTGGCTGCGAGCGCGGATGTGGCGGCGGTGCAAAAGCGGCGGCGGAGCATGGCTGTGGGGTCCTCGTAGGGCGGTGCGGGCATGCCGGGGGGATAGAAGCCAAGGCAGACGGGTGTGCAGCCGAATACTGCCGTGAGGGCTTGTCGCTGGCGCTGGTGCGGCCAGTGGGTTTTTCCGGTTACCCAGTTGCGGACCGTGCGGTCACCGACGGTCCCTTTGTGACCGGCCGCCTTCAGCTCATCGTTCACCCTGTCGGCTAACCCGCCCTGCTTGAAGGCGTGTTCGGTCATGTGGGCCTGCAACCGGAAATTTCCTTCCACGCACTCACCGTAGCCGCGTGATCATGCAGCGTGGAGGGGTTGCGAGGATCCCGCCCCTCAGAAATTTCCGGTCACCGCGAGTAGCAACCAGCTCACTTTTCCTACCTGTTGACCACGCTCCGGCGTTGGACTGGACATGCGCCCCGGTGAACGCCGCAGGCGCCGGTGGCCGTCTCTCGTTCCCCCGTGGGAGATGGCCGCCACAAGCTTCCCGACCGCGAGCGCGAGGCACCAACATGACGACGCGCAGCACGCAGCCCATGGCCGGCGCCTACGTGGACGCCCCGGCGATTCACCGCGAGCGGCTGAGCCCGCAGCAGATCGCAGGCCGTTCGTGCTGCTGGTGCAGCGGAACTCCCGACCCCAGGTTTCCGGTGCCGATACTACCTAAAAGGCCAGGTTCGGGCGTGTGCGGTCTTTGCTGGTCAGGGTGGGTGGGCTCCTGGTCGGGGGTGTGGTCGGTTGTTCGACATTCCTG